>DASTLT010000062.1:0-1567 GCA_035714625.1 Pseudonocardiaceae bacterium
CCGTGCGCAGGGGGTGGAATTGGTGGCCAGGGTGGCCTGCTTACCGGGTTGACGAAAGCGGTGCTAGACACCGTGCTGGAAGCGGAGATGACCGAGCACCTTGGCTATGACTGTGAGGATTTGCCGGTGCCATCCCAGGCTCGGGTCTGACCCGCGCTATGACTGACCATGGTGTCTTGTGTTTGATCTGTCGACCTGGGTTTGGGGTGGTGCTTGCTGCCGCCGGACCGGTGTGGCGTGTCCCGATAGGGGCCTTGCCGCTAACAGGGCACCGTCACAGTCCTGACCGCCTTGCCGGCCCGGCGACGGCCACCCGTTCCCGAGCTGAGCAGGAGACGAACGACCGTGCCCAGGATGCCCCAGGTAACCGCGCGCAGCCAGGTCTACACCGACTTCGAGGAGATCATTCTGGGGGTGGACACGCATAAAGATCTCCACGTGGCCGCAGTGATCAGCATGCTGGGTACGCTGCTGGACACCGCCAGTTTCCCGACGACTGCTGATGGTTATCAGCAGTTGCTGGCCTGGGCGCAGGGGTTCGGGGTGCTGCGACGGGCCGGGGTGGAGTGCACCGGCTCTTACGGGGCAGCGCTGACCCGCCACCTGCGCGCCGCGGACATCATGGTGACCGAAGTCAACCAGCCCGACAAGGCCAGCCGCCGTCGGCGCGGCAAGACTGACGCCATTGATGCCGAGGCCGCCGCTCGGGCGGTGCTGTCCGGCCAGGCCACCGCGACCGCAAAGACCGGTGACGGACCAGTGGAGATGGTTCGGTTGTTCAAGCTGGCCAAGGCATCGGCGGTCAAGTCGCGCACCCAGGCAATCAACCAGCTCAACGCCGTGCTGGTCTGCGCTAAACCCGCACTGCGCGACTCCCTGACCGGGCTAAGCACCCACAAGCTCATTCGCCAGTGCGCTGCACTGCCCGCCGACACGCCCAGCGATACCGCCACCGCCGCGGCGTACACGCTGCAGCTGCTGGCCCGTCGCATCCTTGACCTCACCGACCAAATCAACGACCTCAACCTGCAAATCACCCAGGTGCTCGCCGCCCACGCCCCACAGCTCCTCGAGCGCGACGGGGTGGCACCCGACACCGCCGCCACGCTGCTCATCGCCGCCGGCGACAACCCCGAACGACTCCGCACCGAGGCCTCTTTCGCCGCCCTATGCGGAGTCAGCCCTATCGAGGCGTCCTCGGGCAAGACCCACCGCCGCCGTCTTAACCGCGGTGGCGACCGACACGCGAACTGCGCCTTGCACACCATCGTCTTGTCCCGCCTGCGCTGGGATGCCTGCAGCCGCGCCTACGTCCAACGCCGCATCACCGAAGGCAAGACCAAGCGTGAAGCGATCCGCTGCCTTAAACGCTACGTCGCTCGCGAGATCTACCAGCTCATCAAACCCAGACCTGAGCCCACTACACAAGCCTCCGCAGCTTGACATTGATAGGGGCATCAAGCACGACCCGATGGGCCGCAACGGCGCCAACTCCCGCAACGGCACCCGCACCAAGACGGTGGTCACCGAGATTGGGCCAGTGGACATTGAGGTGCCTCGCGACCGG
>DASTLT010000063.1:0-35866 GCA_035714625.1 Pseudonocardiaceae bacterium
CTGACTGGGTCCGTGACGGCCATCATCCGGCTGGCGTGCCGGAGCCGGGCCCGCTCGATGGCGTTGCGGACGCTGCGGGCATTGGCGAAACGAGGCTGCTTGCGGCGACGGTCGAGGTATTCCCGGAAGGTTTGCTCGGCCTCTGCGGTGAAGCGGTAACCCTCCGCCCGGACCATGAGCTTCCCGATATCCTCCAGCTCCTCCAGGGTGTAGTCGGGGAAATCGATGTGGTGGGCGATCCGGGAACTCATCCCGGGATTGGACACGAAGAACGCGTCCATCCGGTCCTTGTAGCCGGCCAGGATCACCACGAGGTCCTCGCGCTGGTTCTCCATCACCTGCAGCAGGATCTCGATGGACTCCTGACCGTAGTCGCGTTCGTTGTCCTCGCGGTACAGGTAGTAGGCCTCGTCGATGAACAGCACGCCACCCATGGCGCGCTTGAGCACCTCCTTGGTCTTGGGTGCGGTGTGCCCCACATACTGGCCGACCAGATCGTCGCGGGTGACCGAGACCAAGTGGCCGCGGCGCAGGTAGCCCAGCCGGTGCAGCAGGTCGGCCATCCGCAGGGCCACCGTGGTCTTGCCGGTGCCCGGGCTGCCGGTGAAACACATGTGCAGGTTCGGCCGGGAGGTGGACAGCCCGAATTTGCTGCGGGCCCGGTCCACCAGCAGCAACGCGGCGATCTCCCGGATCCTGGTCTTGACCGGAGCCAGCCCGACCAGCTCAGTGGCCAGCGCCTCGAACACCTGGTCGATGCCGGTCTCGGTGCGCTCCTGGGCCAGGTCGACCCGGGCGTCCGGGGGGAGGATCTGCTGCTCGTCACCCTCCGGCACGGCGTCCTCGGCCGCCCCCGCCCTGGCCGACTCGCGGCCAGGGCGGGGCATGCCGAATCCGACGCGCACGGTGGGCTCGGCGCCGGGTTGCGGGTGGTTCGCGCTCATTGCTGCCCATTGGTGGAGTATCGGCTGCCGTGCGGCTGGTCGGCGGCGTACGGATGCATTGTGTAGTGGATGGTGCGGTCGTGCACCTCCTGGCGCTCCAGCCGGAAACCGGGCTCCTCATCGGGCCGCTGCACGATGAACGACAGGGCAACGGTCTGCTTGCCGTAGCTCGCATTGTAGGCGTTGACCTTGACGTAATAACCCGGCTTGGCCTTCCGGCAGGCATTGACCTCGGCAAGTACTCCGGCCGCGTCGGTTAGGTCGAACATCGGCAGCCCCCACATCTCCCAGTAGGTGTTGCGGGGATGCGGGTCGTCGGTGAACTCCACCGAGCAGGGCCAGCCGTTGTCCAGCGCGTACTGGATCTGTTTGGTGATCTCTTCGTCGGTCAGATCGGGCAGGAACGAGAAGGTTCCCTGAGTGATGCGCATCGTCAGCTCCCAATCAGATCGAGGTCGGCGTGGCGACCACGTCAGGAACGTCGGTCGACTCGTAGTTGAAGGAGATGTCACCCCAGGTCGCCAGGGCGACGTCGAGCTCGTGGCTCTTCTTGGCGGCTGCCTTGAGGATCTCGTCGCCTTCCTTGCGGTAGTCCCGCCCCTCGTTCCGCGCCTTGATCATCGCTTCCAGCGCGACCCGGTTGGCAGTGGCGCCCGCGGCGATACCCATCGGGTGGCCGATCGTGCCGCCGCCGAACTGCAGCACCACGTCCTCGCCGAGGTAGTGCAGCAGGTCGTGCATCTGCCCGGCGTGGATGCCGCCGGAAGCCACCGGCATGACGCCCGGCATCGAGCCCCAGTCCTGGTCGAAGTAGAGGCCCTTGACCGGGTTGGCCTTGATCTTGCCCAATCGCAGCGTGTCGTAGTACC
Source organism: Pseudonocardiaceae bacterium (assembly GCA_035714625.1). Lineage (GTDB taxonomy): Bacteria > Actinomycetota > Actinomycetes > Mycobacteriales > Pseudonocardiaceae. The sequence goes on from DASTLT010000063.1 coordinate 1,814, forward strand.
CGGCGATCGCGTTCGGGTCGCCCTCCAGCTTGCCGACCACGGTGCCGGAGTGGATGTGGTCGACCCCGGCCAGCCGCATCCACTTGGCGAGCACCCGGAAGTTCACCCCGTGGTTCTTCTGCCGGGCGTAGGTGGCGTACCCGGCCCGGTGCAGGTGCAGGATCAGGCCGTTGGCCCGAGCCCACTTGGCCATCGACTGGATGGCGGTGAAGCCGATGGTGAGGTCGATCATGATGATGACGCTGCCGACTTCCTTGGCGAACGCCGCGCGCTCGTACATGTCCTCCATGGTTGCCGCGGTGACATTGAGGTAGTGGCCCTTGACCTCACCGGTGGCCGCCGAAGCCCGGTTCACTCCCTCCATGGCGTAGAGGTAGCGGTCGCGCCAGCGCATGAACGGCTGGGAGTTGATGTTCTCGTCGTCCTTGGTGAAGTCCAGCCCACCGCGCAGCGCCTCGTACACCACCCGGCCGTAGTTGCGCGCCGAGAGGCCCAGCTTGGGCTTGGTGGTAGCGCCGAGCAACGGGCGACCGAACTTGTCCAGGTACTCGCGCTCCATGATGATCCCGTGCGCGGGACCCTGGAAGGTCTTGATGTAGTGCAACGGGATGAACATGTCCTCCAGGCGCAGCGCCTTGAGTGCCTTGAACCCGAACACGTTGCCGATGATCGAGGAGGTGAGGTTGGCGATCGACCCCTCCTCGAACAGGTCGATGGCGTAGGCGATGTAGGCGATGTACTGGTCCTCGCTGCTCGGGACCTTGTCCACCCGGTAGCACTTGGCCTGGTAGGTCTCGTAGTTGGTGAGCCGGTCGGTCCACACCACGGTCCAGGTCGCGGTCGAGGACTCGCCGGCCACCGCGGCGCCGGCCTCCTCCGGTGGCACCCCCGGCTGCGGAGTGATCCGGAACGCGGCGAGCACGTCGGTGGGCTTCGGTTCGTAGTCGGGCATCCAGTACCCCATCTCGGCGTACGGGATCACCCCTGCCGACCAGCGGTCCGCCTTCTTCTTCGTCTTCTTCTCCGCTACGGGAGTGTCGAGCTCAGTCACGCCTGTCTCCTTTCGTCAGTACCGAGCGTGGCGAGAAACTGTCATCCTGTCCATCAAGTCTTCGCAGACAACACTTAAGTGACTGCTGAGAGGTCCTGATGACCGAGTCTCGCCTGCGCACGCTGGTCGCGCTCGCGGCCACCGGGTCGGTGCGCGGCGCCGCCGCCCGGCTGACGGTCACCGAGTCCGCGGTGTCGGCCTCGATCGCGGCACTGGCCCGCGAGCTCGGCGTCCCGCTCGTGGAGCCGGCCGGGCGGGGCCTGCGGCTCACCCCGTCCGGCACGGTATATGCCCAGTACGCCCGGCGGGTCCTGGGACTGCTTGACGAAGCAGCGGCGGCGGCGGTCCAGGAACTCGACCCGGAACGGGGCCGGCTGCGCCTGGCCGCCGTGACCACCGCCGGGGAGCACCTGTTGCCCGCCCTGCTGGCCGGGTTCCGCCGCCGGCACCCCCAGGTCTCGCTGGTGCTCGACGTGGCACCCAGCGAGCAGGTCTGGGACATGCTGGCCGCGCACGAGACTGACCTGGTGATCGCCGGGCGGCCACCGGTGGGGGCCGAGGCCCGGGTGGTGGCCACCAAGCCCAACGAGCTCGTGGTGGTGGCCGCGCCCGGGGTCGCCGCGACTTTCGACTGGGCCCGTACCCCCTGGTTGTTGCGCGAGCAGGGCTCGGGGACCCGGATCACCCTCGAGGCGTACCTGAACTCCCAGGATGCTGTCCCGCCGCGGCTGGTGCTGGGCTCCAACGGCGCGGTGGTCGCCGGGGCAGTGGCTGAGCTGGGTGTCGCCCTGGTCTCCCGGGACGCTGTGGCCGACCCGCTGGCCGACGGGCGACTGGTCGAGATTCCCGCCCCCGGCACCCCCCTGCACCGGCCCTGGCATGCCGTGGTCGGCGCCTATCCCGGCCCCGGCCCCGGGCTGTTCGTCCGGCATCTGCGCTCAGCCGGGTGGCGGGCCGTCGCGTCGTCCACTCCGGTCCGGACCGCGAAGGGCTGACCCCCCGCCGGCTCCACCTACCGGGGGAGGTGCGTGGTAGGTGGTTCGGCCTAATATTCGGACTCTGCGGTGTGGACCGACCTGCCGCGAGGGACGGAGGGGCAATGAGCGAGGCGTTGCACGAGATCGCCCAGACCATGGTGAGCCGGCCGCGCGGCATCCTGGCCGCGGACGAGAGCATCGGCACCATGTCCAAGCGGTTGGAGAAGGCTGGTGTTTCCGCCACCACCGAGAACCGCCGGGCTTATCGTGCGATGCTCCTGACCACCCCGAACCTGCAGAGCGGGATCAGCGGGGTGATCCTCTCCGACGAGACCTTCAACCAGCAGCTCGATGACGGCCAGCCATTCCCCGATGCCGTGCTCGCGCTGGGCATCCTGCCCGGGATCAAGGTTGACACCGGGGCCAAGCCGCTGGCCGGCTCGCCCGGGGAGACGGTGACCGAGGGCCTGGACGGCCTGCGGGAGCGGCTGGCCACCTACGTGGAGGGCGGGGCCCGCTTCGCCAAGTGGCGCGCTGTGGTTCACATCGGCGACGGCATTCCGACCCGCCGCGCGCTGCGGGCGAACGCGCACGCGCTGGCCCGCTACGCCGCGCTGTGCCAGGAGGCGGGTGTGGTGCCCATCGTCGAGCCCGAGGTGCTGATGGACGGCGCCCACTCGATGGCCCGCTGCGCCGAGGTCACCGCCGAGACCCTGGAACAGGTGATGGGGGAGCTGGACGAGGCGGGTGTCGACCTGGCCGGCACCGTGCTCAAGCCGAACATGGTGGTACCGGGCAAGGAGTCCGGTGAGCAGGCCAGCCCCGAAGAGGTGGCCGAGCAGACCGTGGCTACCCTGCGTTCGGTGCTGCCCGACGGACTGGCCGGGGTGGCCTTCCTCTCCGGCGGCCAGGCCCCGCAGGTGGCCACCGCGAACCTGGCGGCGATGCAGCGCTACGACACCCCCTGGCCGCTGACCTACTCCTTCGGCCGGGCCCTGGTCGACCCGGCACTGGCCGCCTGGAGCGTGGATCCGCCCAACCGGGTCGCCGAGGGCCAGCAGGCGCTGGCCGATCGGGTGGCGAGCAACTCCGCCGCCGTCGCGGGCCGCGAGCCGGCCCACACGGCCTGACGCAGCCACCGGTGCAGCGGCATTTACCGGTAGAGGCCCTCGCGCAGCGCGGTGGCCACGGCTGCGGCGCGGTCGGTGACGTCCAGCTTGCGGTAGATCCCGCGGACGTGACTCTTCACCGTCTCCTCGCCGACCACCAGCGTGCTGGCGATCGCGCGATTGGACGAGCCGGTCACCATCAGGGCGAGGACCTCACTTTCCCGCTGGGTGAGACCGAGGTGCGCGCCCGGCCAGAACTCGCCGGCCTGCAGTTGGGCGGCCGACGCGCCAGCCCGGGCGCTGAGCGCGGCGTCGAGCACCACCTCGCCAGCGTGCACGCTGTGTAGGTGCTCGACCAGTTCCGGGCCGTCGATCCGCTTCAGCAGGTAGCCGGCTGCGCCCGCCTGCATCGCCTGGTACAGGTACTGCTCGTCGTCGTAGACGGTGAGCAGCACCACCTTGCGGGCGGGGTGGTCCGCGATCAGGTCGCGGCACAGATCCAGGCCACTTTCCCGGCCCAGCCGCACGTCGGCCAGGACCACGTCCGGGTCCAGGTCGGCCACCACGCGCCGGGCGGTGGCGGCGTCTCCGGCCTCGCCGACCACCCGGACCTGTCCGGCGAAGCGGGTCAGCATCGCCTTCAAGCCGGTGCGCACCATCTCGTGGTCATCCACCAGGACGACCCGCAGTGGCTGGCTTGTCATTCGCTGAGTGTAATCAGGTGACTCGGTGCAGGTATCCCCTCTTCTTTCCCTCCAGGAGGGGACGCTGGATGCAGCGATTACCCATACCGTGAAGGGTCAACGATCGGAGACCGTCCTGGGTTGGCCCGGTCCAGCGGGGTCGGCACCGGGGCTCCAGAAAGGGGTGGGCCGTGCCCGACAAGTTGCTGCGGATGGAGCGCGCAGGGTCTAGTACTGGGCGACCGGTGATGCTCGCCATCGCGGGGGACAGCGCGGCCGGGAAGACCACCCTGACCAAGGGGCTCGTGGACGCGCTGGGGGCCGACCGGATCACGTCGCTGTGCGTGGACGACTACCATTGCTACGACCGGGAGGAACGCAAGTCGCTGCCGTTCACCGCGCTGCATCCGGACTGCAACTACATCCAGATCATGGAGCAGCATCTGCAACTGCTGGCCACCGGCCAGCCGGTGCTCAAGCCGGTCTACGACCACGACACCGGTCAGCTCACCCGGCCCGAGTTCGTCGAGCCGACCGAGTTCGTCATCGTGGAGGGCCTGCTGCCGCTGTACACCAAGCTGTCCCGGGCCTGCTTCGACATCACCGTCTACCTCGACCCACCGGAGGAGATCCGCCGCGACTGGAAGGTCAAGCGGGACGTCAGCAAGCGCGGCTACACCCCCGAGCAAGTGCTGGCCGAGCTGGACAAGCGGGAACCCGAGTCCGAGGCGTTCATCCGCCCGCAGCGCTCCTTCGCCGATATCGTGGTGCGTTTCGGTCCCATCGCGCAGCGCCATGACCCGCCGGACACCCCGCTGTCCGCCGAGCTGACGCTGCGCGCCACGATCCGCCACCCCGACCTGTCGGGGGTGTTCCGGGACGCCGACCGCCGCGCCATGCACCTCAAGCTGGTCCGCGACGATGACGGCCGGCCGGTGGACGCCCTGCACATCCACGGATACGTGCCCCGCGAGGAGAGCCGGGTGCTGGAGAAGGCGATCTGGGCCGAGCTGGGCACCGAGTCCGGGGAGCTGCCCGAGTCACTGGGTCAGCTCGGCGATGGGGTCCGCAGCGAGCCGCTGGCCATCACCCAGCTCCTGCTGCTCTACCACCTGCTTGACGCCGTCCGCTGATTCTGGTCGAGCCTGATCTGATCGACCCTGATCTGATCGACCCTGACCCGGCGTCGACCGCGCCGCGCCGAGCTGCGCAGTGCCGCGGACCGGGCCGGCGGCGTCGTGCTGCTCTGCGTGTCTCGCGCCCGCAGCGATCGGCTGACCCTCGGCCGGCACCCCTTCCGGCCCAGGAGGGAACCCGATCCCGGACCTGGTTGACCACTTAAGTACCAGGACCCGGTATCAACGGGTATGCGTCGGAGTCTCGTCTGTGCATGACAGCCCGGCTCCAGGATGGCCGGGCTCCTGAGCAGAGCGAGTGGAGGCCGACGGTCATGAGGACCAGGGAGCAAGTGGACGTCGCGGACTGGCGGTCCCGCGGAGCTTGCCGGGCCCACGACCCGGACCGGCTTTTCGTCCGAGGTGCCGCCCAGCACGAGGCAAAGATCGTGTGCATCCCGTGCCCGGTGCGGGCGCGGTGCCTGGCCGAGGCACTGGACCAGCGGATCGAGTTCGGAGTGTGGGGCGGCATGACCGAGCGGGAACGGCGGGCATTGCTGCGCCGTCGCGCGGACGTCACGAGTTGGGCAGACCTGCTCCAGGACGCTGCCCGTCACCATCCGGCCGCCCAGGCGGGATGAACGCTCAGTCCCGGCTGACCGCAGGTTGTGACGCGACGGCCAGCAACCGGCCGATCTCGCGCAGCCCGGGCAGGTCGTGCACGTCCACGGCCAGTGCCGGCACCCGGGTCACCGCGACCGTGGGGTGCGCGCTGCAGAACCGGGCCAGCAGCCTTTGCTCCCGCCGGGCCAGCGTCACCCGGTCGGCGTGCAGCCGCAGCACCGCAGCGGCCAGCGGCGCCGACCCCTGCTGCTCGAGTGCCTCGGCCGCCGTCTCGGCCCGCGCCGCCGGCAGGTCGGCCAGCACCGGATGGGTGCGGTTGAGGACCAGCCCGGCCAGCGGCATAGACTCAGCGGCCAACCGGTCGACGAAGTACGCCGCCTCGCGGATCGCGTCGGTCTCCGGTGCGGCGATCACCAGGAACGCCGTGCCCGGGGCACGGAGCAACTGGTAGGTGGCTGCGGCGCGTTCCCGGAACCCGCCGAACATGGTGTCGAACGCTTGCACGAACGCCGAGACGTCGGCCAGCAACTGCCCACCCAAGATCGCCGACACGGCCCTGGCGAACAACTGGAACCCGACGCCGACCAGCCGGCGCACCCCGCGCCCACCAGCCCGGGCCGGCGCGGAGAGCAGCCGGATCATGCGCCCGTCCAGGAACGAGGAAAGCCGCTGCGGGGCGTCCAGAAAATCCAGCGCGGAGCGCGACGGCGGAGTGTCGACGATGATGAGGTCCCGCTCTCCGGTCGCCACCAGTTGCCCCAGCTTCTCCATCGCCATGTACTCCTGGGTGCCGGAGAACGACGAGGAGATGGTCTGGTAGAAGGGGTTGGCGATGATCTGGGCCGCCCGTTCGGGGCTGGTGTGGGCCTGCACCATCTCGTCGAAAGTGCGGCGCATGTCCAGCATCATCGCGAACAGCTCCCCGTCCGCGGCCTTGATCTCGTCGGTGGGTGCCACCCGGCGCGGGTGGTTGGTCAGCTCGCGCAGTCCCATCGACTGCGCCAGCCGCCGGGCCGGGTCGATGGTGAGCACCACCACCCAGCGCCCCCGCTCGGCGGCGCGCAGCCCGAGCGCTGCGGCCGTGGTCGTCTTGCCCACCCCACCCGCGCCGCAGCACACCACCACTCGGGTATCCCGGTCGTCGAGCAGGGCGTCGATGTCCAACGGGGGCGGCAGGGGGATGCTCATCGCACCCCTTGCTCGCGGAGCACCTCAGCGAGCCGGTAGACCCCGCCGAGATCGACTCCGTCCACCCCGACCTCGGTGAGTTCGGGCAGCTCCACCAGCGGCATGCCGGCTTCGGCGAGCTTGGTCCTGGTCTGTCGCTCTGCGTCCACCCGCACCGCGTGCTCCACCGTCTCGGCGACCAGCCCGTCGAGCACGGCTGGATCCAGGTCCAGACCCGCGGCCAGCAGCCCGGCGCGGACGTCGGCGGCAGCTACCCGGCCGTCGGCCGCCGCGGGCACCGAACGGGTGGGCAGCCGGGGCGGCCGGACCCGGTTGATCAGCACCACCCCAGGACGCAGGTCTGCCAGGTCGAGCTCGGCCACCGTCTCCAGGGTCTCCGCCACCGGCAGATCTTCCAGCAGGGTGACCACGTGCACCGCAGTGTCCGCGGAGTGCAGCAGCCGCACCACCCCCTCGCTCTGGTGGTGGATCGGACCCACCTTGGCCAGGTACGCCATCGCTCTGGTCACGTCCAGGAACCTCACCACTCGTCCCGTCGGGGGAGCGTCCAACACCACCGCGTCATAGGTGTGCTTGCCCTTCTCTGTCCGCGTGGTCGCCTCCTTCACCTTGCCGGTCAGCAGCACGTCGCGCAGTCCGGGAGCGAGGGTGGTGGCGAACTCGATCGCGCCCATCCGGCGCAGTGTGCGACCCGCGAAGCCCAGGCTGTAGAACAGCGCAAGGTACTCCAGCAGCGCGTCCTCAGCGTCCACCGCCAGGGCCCGCACCTCGCCCCCGCCAGGGGCGACCGCAATCCGGCGTTCCTCGTAGGGCAGCGGCGGGGTGTCGAACAGTCGCGCGATGCCTTGCCGCCCCTCGACCTCCACCAGCAGGGTTCTGCGCCGCCCGGTGGCCAGGGCCAGCGCCAGCGCGGCAGCCACCGTCGTCTTTCCAGTACCCCCCTTACCGGTTACCACATGCAGGCGCGCCCGGGTCAACTCCGCGGGCCATCCAGGCGACGTCACGGGGCCGAGGGTAAACGCTCGCCGGTCGATCCCAGTGCTCCCACCCGCGAGGTTCCACCTGCTGGGCTCCCACCTTCGGGGCCGCTCACGAGCACCCGCTAGCGTGCCCACCCATGACGAAGTGGGAGTACGCCACCGTGCCCTTGTTGACCCATGCCACCAAGCAGATCCTCGACCAGTGGGGAGCCGACGGATGGGAGCTGGTCACCGTCCTGCCGGGGCCGACCGGCGAGCAACTGGTGGCCTATCTCAAGCGCCCGAAGCAGTGAGCTGGACCGACCGGCTGACTCAGCTCGGCCTGGTGCTGCCTCCGGTAGCCACCCCGGCCGGGGCGTACCTGCCGGGCGTGCGCACCGGCTCGCTGGTGTTCACCGCCGGTCAGCTCCCGCTGGTCGACGGCTCCCTGGCGGCGGTCGGCAAACTCGGCGCCGACATCGACACCTCCCGTGGTGCCGACCTGGCCCGGATCAGCGTGCTCAACGCGCTGGCTGCGGTGGACGCGCTGGTCGGACTCGACGCGGTGGTCCGGGTGGTCAAGGTGGTCGGCTTCGTGGCCTCGGCGCCGGGGTTCACCGCCCAACCCGCAGTGCTCAACGGGGCCTCCGAGCTGCTCGGCGAGGTGTTCGGCGCGGCAGGGGCGCACGCCCGCTCCGCAGTCGGGGTCGCCGAGCTGCCGCTGGGTGCCCCGGTCGAGGTCGAACTGGTCGTCGAGGTCTCCTGACCCCACCCCCGGCGTGTCGGGCTCTGGTGTCCGGTGTGTCGGGGACTCGTGCCCGGTTGGCGGCCCGCACGCGGGGGCCATGTTCACGCTGGGCGAATCGGCCACCGGCGCGTTCGTGCTCGGCTCGTTCGCCGACCTGGTGCCGACCCACACCCCGCTGGCCCAGAGCGCGCAAATCCGCTACCGCGCGCTCCGCGATGACGCCGCCACGATCACCAGCGAGATGACTGTGACCTGGGCCCTGCGCCCCATCTGATCACGAAACCGCATTCAGATCCGAAGGGCGCTGCAAAGCGGCTCCTGAACGCGGTTCGCTTCGAAAACACAGTTGTCGATCTTGAGGTTGTGGTGCCTTTGGATCGATTCAGCTAACTACAGCATCAAGATCGATCCGCGTCGGCAGGCCATCAAGCGGGGCGTCTCGTCGTGGCCTCCGTTCTCAAGGGCCCAGGGGGCGCGCAGTGCTCCGCGAGGGGGTTCCGAATGGGGGTTGCGAGGGGTGGGGACGAGGGGCGGGGTGGCTCTGGTAGTTGCCCGATCTGCGGGCTGGCGCACTCATCTAGTGTCGGTGCGGTGGTCCCTGATGCGGCACTGAACCATCCCGCCTACGGGGTGTTGCGCGCGGTCACCGCGCAGGCGTCCGTGCTGCTGGCTGGCAACCCCTCGCCGATGACGTTGGACGGCACCAACACCTGGGTGCTGCGCGCCCCGGGGTCACCGGGCTGCGTGGTGGTCGACCCCGGGCCGGATGACGAGGTGCACCTGCGGCAGGTCGCTGAGCACGGCCCGGTCACCCATGTGCTGCTCACCCACGGGCACCCGGACCACGCCGCGGGGGCTCGCCGGTTCGCCGAACTGGTCGGCGCCCCGGTGCACGCACTCGACCCCGCTCATCGGCTGGGCTCGGAAGGACTGGCGGGCGGTGAGGTACTGGCTGCGGCCGGGTTGGAGATCCGCGTGCTGGCTACCCCCGGACATACCGCAGACTCGCTGTGTTTCCTGGTTGGCGGGGACGGCGGGAGCCCCGCCCGGGCGGTGCTCACCGGTGACACCGTGCTGGGCTGGGGTAGCACGGTCATCGCCCATCCGGACGGCAGGCTGGGCGACTACCTGATCTCGCTGCTCCGGCTCGCCGAGCTGGCACCGGGAGTCATCGTGCTGCCCGGGCACGGTCCCGAGCTGCCCGATGCGGGAAGGGCGGCCCGGGTGTGCTTGGCGCATCGGGCGCAGCGGCTGGAGCAGGTGCGCGTGGCCCGCGAGGCGCTGTCCGCGCAGAGCGGCAGGGAACCGGACGTCCGGCAGGTTGTTGAAGTCGTCTATGCCGAGGTGGACCCGGTGCTGTGGCCCGCCGCGGACGCCTCGGTGGCGGCGCAACTGGAGTACCTGCGCGGGCACTGACGTGGCTCAGGCCGTTCCGTAGCGCACGCTGCCCGCGAGCGACTCGTCATGTGATCACGGGCAGGTCACAACTTGGTGATCTTCTGGCGAACCCGAGCATCGTCCCGACGTTCCAGCCGTCTTCATATACGTGCCCGGCGGCGGCCGGGGCTGCGTCGGGCACGGCAAGTCCTCCGGTCGCGGTGATTCGGGCGCTTCGACCGGAGGCCAGCAGCGTGACCCGTCGGGGTGAGGGCCGCGCGCAGGGCGGCGGGCCGGTGCACCGGGTCGGGGTGGTGTGTCGGCCCGCCCCGCTGCCCGCCCTTGCCGGTGGGTGCCCTAGGCGTGCTCACCTGCGAAGGCTGGTAGTCGGAGGTGGGTAGTTGTTGAGGGCCGCCAAATCCCGGGTTGACGGCCCTGAGAAGAGCTGCCAACGATCAGCGCGCGCGGCGGGCGAGGCGCTCGGGTTCCAGGATGAGCACGCTCTTGCCCTCCAGGCGCAGCCACCCGCGATGCGCGAAGTCGGCGAGGGCCTTGTTCACCGTCTCCCGGGAAGCGCCGACCAGTTGGGCGATCTCCTCCTGCGTGAGGTCGTGGGTCACTCGGAGCAGGCCCGCCTCCTGGCTGCCGAAGCGCTGCGCGAGCTGCAGCAGGGCCTTGGCGACCCGACCCGGCACGTCGGTGAAGATCAGGTCGGCGAGCATGTTGTTGGTCCGGCGCAGTCGCCGCGCGATCACTCGCAGCAGTTGCTCAGCGATCTCGGGACGTTTGGCGATCCATTCCCGCAGCGCGGCACGGTCCATGCTGACCGCTCTGACCTCGGTCACTGTGGTCGCCGTGGACGTACGCGGGCCCGGATCGAAGATCGACAGCTCGCCGAACATGTCCGAGGGGCCGAAGACCGCGAGCAGGTTCTCCCGCCCGTCCGCCGACTTGCGCCCGATCTTCACCTTGCCCGACAAGATGATGTAGAGACGATCACCCGGTTCGCCCTCGGCGAAGATGACGTGCGCCCGGGGGAAGTCGACCGGCTCCAGGGTGCTGGTCAGCGCCTGCACAGCCGACGGGTCCACACCCTGGAAGATGCCGGCCCTGGTCAGGGTGTCGTCCACCGCGTCCCTCCTGATCACCACGGTGGCGCAGCCCCGCCTGCCTGGGGCCACCGGGTGCCACCGATCACGTCAGGGGGAGTCTAGGGCCGCGGCGGCACGCGACGGGACCTCATCCGGGCGGCACGGCCCAGTCGGCGCAGCCGGAACAGCTCCAGCGCCCGGCCGATCCCACTGCCGAACAGGGCATGTACCTCCTCGTCCCGGGCTTGCTCGAGGAACTCCTCGATCTCGTTCTCGTTCACCGCGATGTGGCGCAGGCGGCTTTCCACCCGCTCCATCGCCAGGGCGAAGAACATGATCAGCAGCGGGACGACGGCGACGAACCAGATGGTCATGGTGCCGCGATCATCGCGCATCGATCGCTCGGGCCTGGCACCGGGTCCCCGGTGTGCCGCCCCCCGGCCAGCCCCTGCGACCGGTCCGGCCGCCCCCTCCGTAGGCTGTGTGCGTGCCAGCCAGATCGCGCCGGTCGTTCGCCGGCGAGAGCCGCCTCGCACTGGTCCGGCGGGCCCGGCGGATGGCCCGGGTGCTGGGCGTCGCCTACCCCGACGCCCACTGCGAGCTGGACTTCGAGACCCCGTTGCAGCTTGCCGTCGCCACCATCCTGTCCGCGCAGTGCACCGACAAGCGGGTGAACGAGACCACGCCCGCGTTGTTCGCCCGGTACCGCAGCGCCGCTGACTATGCGGCTGCCGACCGGGACGGGCTGGAGGAGCTGCTCCGCCCCACCGGCTTTTACCGCAACAAGGCGACGGCGCTGATCGGGCTGGGCACGGCGCTGGTCGAGCGTTTCGACGGGGAACTGCCCGGCACCCTGGAGCATCTGATCACCCTCCCTGGGATCGGGCGCAAGACCGCGAACGTGATCCTCGGCAATGCGTTCGGGGTACCCGGCATCACGGTGGATACCCATTTTGGCCGCCTGGCACGCCGCTGGGGGTGGACCGAGCATGAGGATCCGGTGAAGGTCGAGCAAGCGGTCGGTGAGCTTATCCCCCGGCGGGACTGGACGGTGCTGTCCCATCGGATGATCTTTCACGGCCGCCGGATCTGCCATGCCCGACGCCCGGCCTGCGGGGTATGCCCGCTGGCCGCGGACTGCCCGTCCTACGGAACCGGACCCACTGAACCGGAGGTCGCGGCGAAGCTGGTACGGGGTCCGGAGACGGCGCATCTGCTGGCGATGGCTGGGTTACCGCCCGAGCTGCCTGCCGAGGTGGTGCGGTGAAACCTGGGGCCCGGGCCACGCTGCGCTGGCTGCTGCTGGCGGTCCTGCTGGCACTCGCGGTGCTCGTCGCACTCGACCCCCGCTGGAGCAGTACCGCGGACCCCACTGGCGGGCCGCAACCCGCTGTCCGGTCACCCGAGCTGGATCAGCTCAGAGCCGCTGCGGCACTGCAGCCCTGCCCAGCACCGGCCGCGACGGCCGCACCGTCCGGGCCGCTGTCCGGGATCGTGCTGCCCTGCCTCGGGGCGCCGGGGACGGTCGATCTAGGTGCGGCCCTGGCCGGGCGACCCGCGCTGCTCAACCTGTGGGGGCCGCTGTGCCGGCCGTGCGCCGAGGAGCTGCCCGCGCTGGCCGGCTACGCCGCCGAGCCCGGTGCGGTGCCGGTGATCGGGGTCGAGGTGCAGCGGCTGCCCGAGGGGGCGCTGCAGATGCTCGCCGCGCTGGACGTGCACTACCCGTCGGTCAGTGACCCCGAGGGCAGGTTGAGTGCCGCGCTGCACGCCCCCCAGGTGCTCCCGCTGAGCTTCGTGGTGGCTGCCGACGGGCGGGTCAGCCAGGTCAACCCACCCCGGGTGCTGCGCAGTCCGGCGCAGGTGCGCGCGGTCGTTGCGCACTACCTCGGCCCGGGAGCGGTGGGATGAGGCCGGGGCCGCTGGTCGATCCTGCCTCGCTGCCGGGCTGGCTGGCCCCGCTGGTGCGCCGCACCGCCGGGCTCACCATGAACGACTTCGGCTGGATTCCCGCTGCCTCGACGGGTGACGGGTCGATGAGGGGTGGCTTGCGGGGTGGGGGGTCGCGCGGACGGCCGGCGGCGGTGCTGGTGCTCTTCGCCAAGGACGGCGCCCGCGCTGGCCCCGACGTGCTGCTGCAGTTGCGTTCCCAGGATGTGGCCGCGCACGCCGGTCAGGTGTCCTTCCCCGGCGGGGCGATGGACGACACCGACGAAGGGCCGGTGGCCGCCGCGCTGCGGGAGGCCACCGAGGAGGTCGGGGTCCGGGCCGCCGATGTGCGGCCGGTGGCGGTGCTGCCCGAGCTGCCCGTGCCACCTTCGGACTTCGTCGTCACGCCGGTGCTGGGGCACTGGGAGCGGCCCGGACCGGTCGCGCCGGTGGATCTCGCGGAGACCGCCGCGGTCGCCCGGGTGCCGCTGGCCATGCTGGCAGATCCCGCGCAGCGGCTGCGGGTGCGCGGGCCGTCGGGGTATGCCTACCCCGGGTTCGTCGTGCCCGGCATGCTGGTCTGGGGCTTCACCGGTGGTCTGCTCGACGCGCTGCTGGCCATGGGGGGGTGGGCGCGGCCGTGGGAGCCTGCCCCCATGTACGACCTGGACAGTGCCTGGCGGCTGGCCGAGCGGACCGAGGTGATCCGGTGAACTGGGTGGACGTCCTGGTGTTGGCGCTGGCCCTGTTCGCCGGCATCTCCGGGGCCAGGCAGGGGATGGTCACCGCGGTGGCGTCCTTTGTCGGGGTGCTGGCCGGGGCAGTGATCGGGGTGCGGACCGCGCCGTCGCTGGTGGCGCAGTTCCAGAGCCCGGCGGTCCGGGTGGCGCTCGGGGTGACAATCGTGATCCTGCTGGTCGCGCTGGGCGAGACCCTGGGGGTGTGGCTGGGCCGGGTGGTGCGGGACCGGATCGACGGCGAGGGGCTGCGCCAGTTGGACAGTGTGCTGGGGGCCCTGGTGCAGGGCGCCGCAGCGCTCGTCGTCGCCTGGTTGGTCGCGTTGCCGCTGACCAAGTCAGCCTATCCCGGGCTGACCGCCGGGCTACGGGACTCGTCGGTGCTGCGGGTGGTGGACACCGTGATGCCGGACGCCCTGCGCAAGCTGCCAACCGAGCTCACCCGGCTGCTGGACGTCTCCGGGTTCCCCAACGTGCTCGACCCCTTCTCCAGCACCCCGATCACCCCGGTCGGCCCGGGTGATCCGGCGTTGGCCACCAGCGCGGTGGCGCGGACTGCCCAGCCCAGCGTGCTGAAGGTGCGCGGCCGCGCGCCGTCCTGCTCGCGGGCACTGGAGGGCAGCGCGTTCGTGATCGCGCCCGAGCGGGTGATCACCAATGCGCACGTGGTCGCCGGTACCAACCAGGTCTCGGTGGAGACCGTGGACGGCCTGCTCGACGCTGAGGTGGTCAGCTACGACCCGGCGACCGACGCGGCGGTGCTGGCGGTCCCCGGGCTGCGGGCGCCGGTGCTCCGGCTGTCCCCGGAGCCGGCCGGCACCGGTACCAGCGCGCTGGTGCTCGGCTACCCGCTGGACGGGCCGTATCGGGCGGAGGCGGCCCGGGTGCGCGAGCAGATCAGGCTCCGCGGGCCGGACATCTACAACACGACCACCGTGGTCCGGGACGTCTACACCGTGCGGGCCAGGGTGCAGAGCGGCAACTCAGGTGGCCCCTTGCTCGACCAGTCCGGTGCGGTGCTGGGCATGGTGTTCGGGGCTGCGGTGGACGATCAGGAAACCGGGTTCGTGCTCACTGACCGTGAGATCGCCGACGACATCGCCGATGCTTCCGACCTCACCCAGGAGGTCGACACGGGTCCCTGCGCCTTGTGAGCGGTCGCCGGACGCTCAAAAGTGCCAGGACCATCAGTTGTGTCGCGGATGTTACCGAAAAGCAACACAATCTCACGCGTGGTCCCGGGGTGTGGTGAGACGGACCTCGCCTGATATGACGCGCGTGCCCGATGCGAGGTCGCCCTCTGGCAAGCAGGGGGACCCGTTGCTCACGGCTTCGGCAGGAACCGGGTGAGCAGCGCGGTGATGTGCTCGGGGGCCTCTTGCTGGACGAAGTGCCCGATGCGGGGCAGCACCTCGTAGCGGTAGCTGTCCGCGGCCCAGCGGCTGGAGCGCCGTGCGGTGCGCTCCAGCAGGTACGGGTCGTCGGCCCCGTGCACCTGCAGCACCGGCACCCGGGCCGTCCGGTCGACCGCGCGGGACAGCCGGCGCCCGTCGAACCGGAACTGGGAGCGGCCGACCCACCGGTAGTACTCCAACGCGCAGTGCGCGGCGCTGGGGATCAGCATGGCCTCCCGGTAGCGCCGGGCCACGGTGGGCAGCTCGCGCGAGGCCCGCCACTGTGGGCCGGCTCCGTGCCGCAGGATTCGCTCCACCAGGGCCGCGTCGTCGTAGGTGAGGCTGCGCTCGGGCAGCCAGGGGATCTGAAAGGCTGCCAGGTAGCGCGAAGCCAAGCGTTGCGCCGGGTCCCGGCGCAACGCTTCGCCCACCGCCAGCGGATGCGGCGCGGCCAGCGCGGTCACCGAGCGCACCACTCTGGGGTGCAGTGCAGCAGTGCACCAGGCCAGGATCCCGCCCCAATCGTGCCCGACCAGGTCGGCCTGGCGTTCCCCCAGCGCCCGGACCAGGCCTGCGACG
Source organism: Pseudonocardiaceae bacterium (assembly GCA_035714625.1). Classification (GTDB taxonomy): domain Bacteria; phylum Actinomycetota; class Actinomycetes; order Mycobacteriales; family Pseudonocardiaceae. Next base: position 17,372 of record DASTLT010000063.1, read on the forward strand.
TCACCGGAGAGCGTCCACAGGTCATAGCCGCGGGGAGGTTTGTCCGAGTCGCCGTAGCCGCGCAGGTCCACCGCGACGGCGCGGTGCCCGCTGGCGGCGAGCGCGGGCAATTGGTGCCGCCAGGACCACCAGAACTCGGGAAAGCCATGCAGCAGGAGCACCAGCGGGCCGGAGCCGACCTCCACCACGTGCAGCCGGATGCCGTTGGCGGACACGTCGCGGTGGGTCCAGGGACCGGGAATTCGAACCGACCCGGGGTCCGGCTGGCGGTTCACCCCTCGCGTTGCGGATCGCGGGGGTCGCGCCGGCCGGGCTGATGCTGGCCGGGCTGGGGGTCGCCGGATTGACCGGGCTGGTGGCCGTCGACCTGGTGGTCAGGGCGCAGATGGCTCAACGCCGCCCCGGTCTCGCGGACCGCGCTGATCGTGCGCTGCGGCTTGCGGACGCTGCGCACCCGTTGCCAGCCGGAGAGCGCGAATCCCGCCGCGGTCAACACCATCACGCCGAAGACGATGCTGAACGCGGCCCACCTCGGCAGCCACACGGCGAGCAGCTCGCCGAGCGCGATGAAGAAGAAGACCAGGCTGAAGACCAGGATCGCAAGGGCGATGAGGAACATGATGCTGCCCTTGACGCCCTTGCGGACCTCGGCGCTCAGCTCCGCCTTGGCCAGCTCCAGCTCTGAGCGGATCAGGGTGGACAGGTGCGTAGTGGCCTCCCTGACCAGCTCACCCAGCGACGCCTGGCCCGGTTCAGGGGGATGCTGGGGAGACAGCGGGATCGAGGGCACCGCGCGAGCTGGTTCCGGCTTCGCGTGCCGGCCGTTGCGGTGGCGCTGCGTGCTGGTCACGGGCGTCATCGTGCCACGGCTCCCGGTAACTGGCGCGATCACCCGGTGTTGTGTACCCGGCTGCGGTGTAGCAGGGCTATGGCGCCGATCAACGAGGCGACCGCCGAGGCCAGCAGGACGGCGGCTTTTGCCCGCTCCGCGGCCGCCCCGACCAGCGAGAGTTCGGCGATGAGCAGGCTGACCGTGAACCCGACCCCGCCGAGGATCGAGACGGCCGCGAGGTCCCGCCAGGCCAGCCCGCGGGGCTTGACGGCCAGCCCGACCCGGATCGCCAGCCAGCAGGCGCCGAAGATGCCGAGCAGCTTCCCGGCCAGCAGACCGACGATGATGCCTAGGGCGATCCGGTCGGTGGTGACGGCGGCGAGTGCGTCCACCCCGATCGGGACGCCCGCTGCGAACAGGGCGAACAACGGCACCGCAAGCGCCGCGGAGAACGGCTGCAGCCGGTGCTCCAGCCGTACTGCGGGGGCCTCCGGCTCACCCGGATCCGGCCGGACCCGGGTGAGCAGGCCGAGCGCGATCCCGGCGACGGTGGCATGCACGCCGGCCGCATGCACCGCGTACCAGGTCAGCGCCGCGAGTGGAACGTAGAGCCAGGAAGACCGGATCCGGCGGTGCTGCAACCACCAGTACAGCGCGCAGAGCGCGACCGCCGCGCCGAGCGCGAGCAGGTGCAGCCCGCTGGTGAACAGCACGGCGATCACCACGATCGCCCCGAGATCGTCCACTACGGCCAGGCTGAGCAGGAAGATCCGGGCCGAGCCCGGCAGGCCGGAGCCGGTCAGGGCAAGCACCCCGAGCGCGAAGGCGATATCGGTGGCCACCGGGATGGCCCATGCTTTCTCGGCTCCCGGCGTTCCGGCGCTGACCGCCAGCGCGAGGGCGGCCGGGACCAGCATGCCGCCCAGCGCGGCGACCATCGGCAGGCTCGCCGATCGACGATCGGCAAGTTCTCCGACGACCAGCTCGCGTTTGAGCTCGAGCCCGGCCACGAAGAAGAAGACGGCCAGCAGCCCGTCCTTCGCCCAGGTCCCCGCGGTGAGGTCGAGATGCAGCGCCGCAGGGCCAATCCGGTAGTCCCGGACTGCCCCGTAGCCGTCGACGAACGGAGAGTTCGCCCAGATCAGAGCCACGGCGGTGGCGATGAGCAGCAGGGTGCCGCCGACTGTCTCGGTGCGCAGGAAGCGGGCGAACTCCTCGACCCGGGTGCCCTGCGACGGTGCCTGCTGGCCGCTGGCGCGGCCCACGGCCTTACCGAACCAAGCCATGGCCGCGCGCCACTCCCGTCGTCGTCATGATCTCGACGTTGCCGACCAGGCTTCCCGGCGCACCTTCGGGAAATATAGCCGCTCCTTCGGGCACTCGGCCCACCCGGGTGAGCACGCCCTCGGGACACGAAGGGGGACCGGATGCCTACACAGAGTTGCTTCGGCATGGTAAATCTTGTCGCCATGAACGGACTGGTCGGGCGCAGCCTGCTTGCGTTGATGCTGTGCCTGACGATGGCCGGGATGCTGTGGGGGGTGGTGCTGGTGGCCGGGCCCGGCGAGGCGGCGTCGAGCGAACCGAGGTCAGCAGCACATCTCGATGCCCCGTTGCCTCCGGTGGCCCAGTTGCGGCTGGACCCGACCGCAGCCCAGGCCCTGATCCCGGCCCCGGCCGGGCAGCCGGCTCCGGTGCGCAAGCCGAACCCGCTGGAGCAGTGGGCCGCCAAGACCGAGACGCTGCTCGGTATCCCCGCGCCAGCGCTGATCGGTTACGGCACCGCGGACCTGATCATGCAGGATCGGGCGCCGAAGTGCGGACTGTCCTGGATCACGCTGGCCGCGCTTGGGCGGGCCGGGGCTGAGCGGGTGCACCCCCGAGATGGCGTGCCAACGGCGGTGGCCGCTGCGGAGGCGATGTGTGCCGGCGGTCGGGACACGACAACCGAGGCGGGCTGGGAGTCCGCGGTGCGCTCGGTCGGCGGTGACACCGCACAGGTCCACCGGGTGCTCGCGGCCGCGACGGCCTATGCCACGGCCATTCAGACCAACGTCCCGATCAGCGCACCGGCCCGGGTCGCGATCGACTTCGCCATCGACCAGATCGGCCTGCCCTACGTCTGGGGTGGCAACGGTCCCAGCCTGGGCGATGCCGGGTTCGACTGCTCGGGGCTGACCAAGGCCGCATACGCCACCGCTGGCGTCGAACTGCCGCGCACGGCCCACACCCAGTACTTCGCCGTCCGCCACCTCGCAGCCAAGGAGCCCCTGCAGCCCGGTGACCTCGTCTTCTACGGCAATCCCAGCACCAAGATCCATCATGTCGGGCTCTACATCGGCAATGGCCAGATGATCAATGCTCCGACGTTCGGGATGCCGGTGCAAGTCACCTCTTACCGGTTCAGCGACTACGTGGGAGCGGGTCGGCCGGCCGGCTAGCGGTCTGGGCATCGTGCGCGACCTTCGCCCGAATGGGCCAACCTGACCTCCCCGAAGGGGCAATCTTGAGCGCCCCTGTTCTCGCCCCACGTCGGCTGCGCCGATTCCGCTTCCCCGGCGATGCTGGACACCGGTGGTGGGCCCATGCCGGTGGCCCATGGGTGTGTCGGCGGTGGAGGTGGGTGACCAGTGATCGTTTGCCGCTCCTGTGGGGGCCAGAACGCGGACACGGACACCTTCTGTGGCTCTTGTGGGGAGTTCCTCGAGTGGACGGGAGAGAAGCTCGCGCCCCCGGCTCACCCGCCGGCTGCGGCTGCGGTGTCGGCTGCCACTGAGCCGCTGGCTGCTGAGCCGCCTGCTACCGTCGAGCTGCCGACTGCGACGCCGGCTGCAGCGGAACCTGCGCCGGCCGCCGCAGCACCTCCGCCGGCCAGCCCGCCACCTCCGCCGGCCAGCCCCGCGCCGCCGTCGCCGGAGGCACCGCCCTCGCCCGCGGTGCCCGGCTTCCGGCCTGCGGTCGGCGGTTTCAAGCCTGCGGTCTCCGCATCGACGCCGGCCGTCGCGCCGCCCCCCACGCCGGCTGCCCCGGCCTCGCAGCCCACTGCCCCGGCGGCACAGCCCACTGCCCCGGCACTGCGGCCAGCGGTCGCCCCGACACCCCCGACACCCCCGACACCCCCGTCAGCCCTCACGGAGCTGGTCGCCCCGCCGCCACCGCGGACTGCCGCGAAGCCGTCACCCCAGGCACCGCCAGCGCGTAAACCTCAGCCCACCGAGATGCTCCCGCAGGCACCGATACGCAGGCGCCCCACAGCGCCCGCGACGCCCAGTCCACCCAGCCGGGCGTTGCAGCCCGACGACCTGATCTGCGGGATGTGCGGTGAGGGCAACCCCCCGACCCGGCGGTTCTGCAGCCGGTGCGGGGAGTCGTTGCAGACCGCCACGGTGGTGCCCACCCCGTGGTGGCGCAAGGTCCTGCGGTTCTTCCGGCAGCGCCGGCTGCATCCGGCCGGGGCCCGGCCGAAGCGGCGTCCGAGGCTGCTGACCCTGCCCGGCATGATGGCCCTGGTCCGCCGCACCCTGCTGGTCGCGGCGCTGCTGGCTGGACTGCTCTACGCCATCTCGCCCTCGATGCGGGGCGTGGTCCACGGGTTGGTGGGGAGCCTCAGGGATCGGGTGGAGTCGGTGTTCGCCCAGAAACCCGTCCAAGTTCACGCGACGAAAACCGAGGCCACTGCGCAGCGTCCCGATCACCCCGGGCCCATGGCCACCGACGGGCTCACCAACACGTTCTGGGTGGCACCGAGGGCGGCGGACAAGCCGATGCTCGTGGTGACGTTCGATCGTCCGACCCGGCTGGTGGAGGCCATCGTGCACAACGGTGCGGCCGGCGAGCAGTTCCAAGCGCTGGCCCGGCCGGCGAAGCTGCACGTGGTGTTCTCCGATGGCGAGACTCCGATCGGGGTCGCGGACGTGCCCCTCGAAGACAAGCCTGGCGTGCAGACCGTCCAGTTCGGCGGCGGTGACGGCGCGACCCGCGTCGAGATCCGGGTGGTGGACTTCTACCGCTCCGAGCAGAACCCCGGCCTCGCGCTGAGCGAGATCGAGTTCTTCCAGCGCCCGTCATGACGGGGGGATCACGTGATTCATGAGGTGGACGAGGCGCTGCGCCAGTTGGTCCGCGGTGAGGCGCTGGCCGGGGCGGACGTCGAGGTGGTGTTCGACGCGCCGACCAAGGAGTGGGCGGCCCGGCGCAACGCCCCGACCGTCAACCTCTACCTGTACGACATCCGCGAGGATCTCCGCCGCCGGGAGCGCGGGCTGATCAACGAGTACGACCGGGAAGGCATCGTCACCTCCCGGCACATGCCGCCGCGGCACGTCAAGCTCTCCTACCTGCTCACCGCGTGGACCCAACGCCCGGAGGACGAGCACCGGCTGCTCTCCGCGCTGCTGACCTGCCTGCTGGGCTACGAGGCGATCCCGCCCGAGCTGCTCACCGGATCGCTCGCGGAGCTGGAGCTGCCGGTACCGCTGACCATCGCGCTGCCACCACCGGAGGACCGCGCCTTCGCCGATGTCTGGACCGCGCTGGGCGGTGAGCTCAAGCCGTCGCTGGACGTGGTGATCAGCGCCCCGGTGGATGCCGGGAAGCGGTACCCGGCCGGGCCGCCGGTGCGCGAGGGCATCCAGGTGGACTTCGGTGACCTCGGTGGGGAGCACGCCGACGGCCGGGTCCACCGGCACCGTACGGAGCCCCCGGCGCCGCGACCCGCGATCACCAGAACCCGGCGCCGAGCACCGTGAGCACCGATCCGAGCCTGGCTCATCTGCTCGGCCGGCTCGCCGTCGTCGAGGAGCGGGTGCGGCGCGCGGTGGCTGGGCGCCGCGAGCTTGACCCGCAACCCGATGACCCGTTCCGCGGGCTGTACCTGTCCGACGAGGCGGTCGAGCGGGTACTGGCCGGGCGGCTGGCCCCGGCCGAGCCGGACCCGGTCGCCGACGCCCACCTGGCCGCCGTCGAAGCCGCCGCGGACGCCGCCGAGCGGGCCGGCCCGCCGGTGCGGCTGCGCGGGCTGGCTCGGTCGATGGGGCTCGACGCACTGGACGTCGAGCTGCTGCTGGTCGCGCTTGCGCCGGACCTGGACAGCCGCTTCGAGCAGCTCTACGGCTACCTCAACGATGACGTCACGCGCCGGCGGGCCGGGGTGGGGATGGCGTTGCGGCTGTGCGGGCTGCCGGAGGCCGCCGCGACCGGCCGGTCCCGGCTCACCGGGGCGGCCCCGCTGCTGGCCGGCGGGCTGCTCGACGTCGAGGATCCCGACCGGCCGTTGCTGTCCCGGGCGCTGCGGGCGCCGGACCGGGTCACCGCCCACCTGCTCGGTGACGACCGGCCGGACCCGACGCTGGCCGCGGTGCTGGTGCCGCCCCCGGAATGGCTCGACGTCGCTGGGGCAGCCCAGTTGGGTGCCGCGCTGAGACGCGGCGTGCGGCTGGTCTACCTGCGGGAACGTCCTGGCGGGTCGGGTCAGTCGCTGGCCGCTGCCGCCCTGGCCCAGTCCTGCTCGGGGGGATCCCGCCGTCCGGTGCTGGTGGCCGACGCAGGCCGGCTGGTGGGTGAGCCGTCCCCGGCCAGGGTGGCCCGGGCGCTGATCCGGGAAGCCCGGCTGACCGGCGCAGGGGTGATCGTGGAACCGGTCGAGACCCTGGTCGCCGAAGCCCCGGCGGTGCTGCGGCTGCTCGCCACCGCGCCCGTCCCGGTGCTGCTGGTCGGGGTGGCATCCTGGGACCCCCGCTGGTCGGAGCAGCCCCCACTGCAAACCGACGCCGCAGCGGCCACGGCGGCCGAGCGTGGCACCGCGTGGCGGACCGCGCTGGACGGGCGGCTGGATCCGGGCACCGACCCGGCAGCGGTGACCGCGCAGTTCCTGCTCGGCCCGCAACATATCGAACGGGCGGCGCGGGCCGCGGCGCTGCACGCCGAGCTGGCTGGAACCGCGGTGGACGCGGGGCACCTGCGCCAGGGCGCCCGGGAGCAGAACGCCGCCGGGCTGGAGCGGCTGGCCCGGCGCATCGAGCCCGCCGTTGGCTGGGACGACCTGGTGCTGCCCGAGCCGACCCGGCGCGCACTGCACGAGCTCACCGCCCGGGCCCGGCACCGCGATCAGGTGCTCGACGAGTGGCGGATGCGCCCTGGCGGTGGCCGTGGCCGGGGCATCACCGGGCTGTTCGCCGGGGACTCCGGCACCGGCAAGACCATGTCCGCGGAGGTGATCGCCGCCGACCTGGGGCTGGACCTCTACACCGTCAACCTGGCCACCGTGGTCGACAAGTACGTCGGGGAGACCGAGAAGAACCTGGAGCGGATCTTCACCGAGGCCGCCGGGGTGAACGGAGTGCTGCTGTTCGACGAGGCCGATGCGATCTTCGGCAAGCGCTCCGAGGTCCGCGACGCGCACGACCGCTACGCCAACATCGAGAGCGCTTACCTGCTGCAGCGGATGGAGTCCTTTGACGGGCTGGCGATCCTGGCCACCAACCTGCGAGCCAACCTCGATGACGCGTTCACCCGCCGGCTCGACGTGGTGGTGGACTTCCCGGTCCCGGACCTGACGTTGCGCCGGGCACTGTGGGACCGCTGCCTGGGTCCGACGCTGCCCCGGGGCGACGACGTGGACCTGGACTTCTGCGCCGCGGCGTTTGAACTGTCCGGCGGCAATATCCGCTCGGTCGCGGTGACCGCCGCCTACCTCGCCGCCACCGCCGGCCGTCCGGTGCAGATGGCGGATCTGGTCACCGCGGTGGCCACCGAGTACCGCAAGCTCGGCAGGCTCTGCCTGGATCGCGAGTTCGGCCCCTACCGATCGATGCTGGGCTGAGGAGTGCTGGAGGACGTCATGACCGAAGTACCGACGTTGCCGACCGTCGACTGGGCGGCGCCTGCGGAGGATCCGCTTGACCAGCTCGAGCGTCAGGTGGTCCGCGGCAGCCACTTCACCCAGGCGGTGCTCGACAAGCTGGTGGCCCGGCTGGCCAACACCGAGGCATACCTGGCCGAGCTCGTCGCCATCCTGCGCGCACAGGGCGTGCTCGCCCAGGACAGCGGTGAGGTCGACGATGCCGACGAGGATGAGGAGCAGCCGGAGCCCTCGCCCAGTGACCTGGCGCCGGATGCCGGCCTGGCTCCGGATGTCGAGGAAGAGGAGCCAGCGCCGCGGGCGAAGGTCAGGTGGCCGGGGGTGGCCTTCCGGGTCGATCCCACAGACCCTCCGCCTGCCGTCGAGGTCAATTGCGCCGAGCGGATGCCGATCTGCCATGCCGTGTGCTGCAAGCTGGGTTTCGCCCTCACCCCACCCGAGGTGGAGGCGGGGAAGGTGAAGTGGGATCTCGGGTTCCCCTACATGATCCGCCACGAGACCAACGGCTACTGCAGCCACAACGACACGACCACCGGCCGCTGCTCGATCTACGCCGACCGGCCCAGCTTGTGCCGGCGCTATAGCTGCGCTGGGGACACCCGGATCTGGAAGGACTTCGAGGCGATGGAGCTCAATGAGGAGTGGATCCGCAAGCACCTCGCCGACCGCAGCCGCATCCTGCTGCGCACCGACCTTCCTGGCATGGAGGTGAACAGCAGGAACGGGTCGACGCCAGGGTGACCTGGGCCGGTAATTGCGGATTCGTCAGCTCACCCACCATCCGCATCGATGGTGTCGACATCGATGCGGCGATCCTCAGCGCGCAGTTGATCTTCAGCCGTGCTGTGCTCGCTGGTCGACCGGGGGTGGTTGCACTTTCGGGCAGCAGTTGGTGTCCATATCGCTGCCCGGCTCCTGCCATCGGCCTCGCGCGATCTCGGTAATTCTGAAAAGTGATCGTGTGACGCCCTGCGAGAGCAGCCGCCCGGGGAGGCGACTTGGACTTCGTCTCGGAGCCAGGTCGGGGGCAGCGGTCGCCCGAACGGCTCCGGCGCCCTGTTGAGGATGCCGGGTCGGAGCCTCCTGGATACGTCGGCCCTGAGCAGGGTCCCCCTACCGCCCGGTCAGTGCCGCGGCTGAGTGCTGGGGCGGCGGCGGCGTTGCAGCGCCAGGCGGGGAACCGGGCAGTGACGCGCCTGGTAGCGCAGCACCGGGCCGCAGGCACCGCGAAACCGGCAGCAGCACCGGCGACGTTGAAGTCCGGGCTGACCGGAGTGCAGCCATCCAGCGGCGGGAACGGTGCGGTTGTCCCGGCGGCGAGCGGCAGTGCTCGGATTGTCGCACCATTTGCTGGGGTTGTCGTGCAGCGGCTGGCCGATGGGAAGACGGGTGCCCGGCCGGGTCCCGGGGCAGATCCCAAGTTCGCCGCCTTGAAGCGGGATGTGCGCGCCAAGCAGACGACCCTGACCAAGCACCCGCCCCCGAAGACCGAGGCGAGCGCGGCCCAGGGTGCCGCGAGACCGCCGCAGGATGATAAGGAGGCCCAGGGCAAGGCAGCGAACGCGGAGAAGATGCATACCGCGAAGCCGGGTGAGTTCGACAAGGCGGCGTTCATCAAGGCGGTCAATGACGCGATCGCCAAGCAGGCCCCGAAGAACCTGGATGAGGCGGACAAGTTCGGTGACTCGGGTAAGGCCGACGCGGTCAAGGGTGAGGTGCAGGGCAAGGTCGGCGCGGGCAAGGAAGCCTCGGCCAAGGCCATCGAGACCACCACCAAGGCACCCCCGGACACCTCCGCCGCCAAGGAGAAACCGGTCACCCCACTGCGGCCCGATCAGCCCCCACCCACGCCGGGCACGCCGGATCCGAGCAAGGCAGTGCCGGACAAGGCGCCCCCGGCGGCCACGGACTTCTCTGCTGGCCCCAAGCAGGTGGACCAGCAGATGGCCGACGCGCAGGTCACCGAGGAGCAGTTGGCGAAGTCCAACGAGCCGGAGTTCACCGGGGCGCTGAAGGACAAGAAGGCCGGCGAGCAGCACGCGGCGACCGCGCCGGGCCAGGTGCGGGCGGCCGAGGCGCAGACCCTGGCGGGAGCGAAGGCACAGGCGGCGCAGGCCGGTGCGACCGCCATGACGGCCATGGCTGCGGACCGGAACAAGACCGGGAAGCAGGTGGGCGCGGGCAAGGAGGGCGCGAAAAGCGAGGACGAGACCAAGCGCGCCCAGGTCACCGCGAAGCTGCAGAAAGTGTTCGACGCCACGAAGAAAGACGTCGAGGACATTCTGAACGGCCTGGACAAAAAGGTCGATGACAAGTTCAGTGCGGGGGAGAAGGCGGCCCGGGACGCATTCACCGCCGAGCACAAACGCAAGATGGCGGAGTACAAGGACAGGCGCTACTCGGGGCTGCTCGGCAAGGGCCGGTGGCTCAAAGATCTTTTCGCTGGCCTGCCCGAGGAGGCCAACCAGATCTTTGTCCAGGCCCGGAAGGGCTACGTCGACCGGATGCAGGGTGTGATCTCGGGCGTCGCCGATGTGATCGGCGCGGAGCTGACCCGGGCCAAGCAGCGGATCGCCACCGGGCGGGCCGAGCTGCAGGCCGAGGTCAAGAGGCTGCCCGCGGATCTGCAGGCCATCGGCAAGGAGGCCGCCGCGGAGTTCTCCGGGAAGTTCGACGAGCTGACCCAGGCGGTGGACGACAAGGGCACCCAACTCGTCGACACGCTGGCCTCGAAGTACACCGAGGCACTCAAGGCCGTCGATGAGGAGATCGCGGCGGAGAAGGAGAAGAACAAGGGGCTGATCGCCAAGGCCGTGGACGCCGTGAAGGGCGTCATCGACACGATCCTCAAGCTCAAGGACCTGCTGCTGGGAGTGCTCGCCAAGGCCGCCCAGGCGGTCGGGGCGATCATCAAGGACCCGATCGGGTTCCTCGGCAAGCTGGTCTCCGCGGTCGGCGCCGGGCTGCGGGCGTTCATGGCCAACATCGCCGCGCACCTGCAGAAGGGCCTGGTCTCCTGGCTGCTGGGCGCCGCCGCCAAGGCCGGGCTGGCATTGCCGGAGCGGTTCGACTTCAAGGGCATCCTGGGGCTCATCGCCTCCCTGCTGGGCCTGACCTGGGGCGCGATCCGTGGCCGGATCGTCGCCAAGGGAGTGCCCGAGCAGGCGATGGGCGCGGTCGAGTCGTCGGTACCGGTTGCGCAGAAGATCAAGGACCAGGGCATCGGCGGGGTCTGGGAGCAGATCAAGGAAAAGGTCGGCGACCTCAAGGAGAACCTGCTGGGCAAGATCGCCCAGTACCTGATCCCGACCGTGATCATCGCCGGCATCACCTGGATCATCTCGTTGCTCAACCCCGCCTCGGCGTTCATCAAAGCCTGCAAGGCGATCATCGACATCGTCACGTTCATCATCGAACGCGGCGCCCAGATCCTCGCCTTCGTCAACGCCGTGCTGGATGCGGTCATCGCCATCGCCGGTGGCGGCGCAGGCGGCGTCCCAGGCCTCATCGAAAACGCCTTGGCCCTGTCGATCCCCGTGTTGATCGGATTCCTCGCCGCCCTCCTCGGCATCGGCGGCCTGGCCGAAAAGGTCAAGAACTTCTTCCAAGCACTGTCCAAGCCGGTGATGAAGGCAGTCGACTGGATAGTCGGCAAGATCGCCGCCTTCGGCAAGAAACTCTGGGCCAAGCTCAAGGCAAAGGTGCGCGGCGGTGACGACAGTCCGGCCGGCAAGCAACAACGTCTGGACAAAGCCATGGCCGCGGCGTTGTCGGCGGTCTCCCGGTTCAACGGACGGTTCGCCAGCAAAATGGTCCTGACGCCGCTGCTCGCCGGGATACGGACACGATATGGACTCACGAAGCTGGAGGTGGTTCAGGACGGGGATTTCTGGGCCGTCGACGGTGCCATCAACCCCGCGCGGCGGCGGCGTACCGAGGTGCACGCCAAGGAGGTTGGCGATCGGCAGTGGACCGTTGCGGAGAGAACGGCGCTGCTCAAACATCTCCGCGCGGCTGTCCGAAAATTCCTGGCTGGCTCGCACGGGAGCGGCAGAAGTAGGATAGAAGGAGCGCTGACCGACGGGCAGATCGATCGACTCAACAAGCATCGTGCTGCCGCATTGGCTGCCAAGAACAGTGGGGACAACGCGGCCGAAAAGGCAGAGTGGGCGAAGTTCTGGGACTTCTATTACAAGGCACGCGGTGAGCGCATTCATGCGTTCTTCAAGGAGTCGGTGCAGGCAGATTCCGCGTTGAGTGCGCTGATTCTGTTCACGCCGGGAGTCAAGGAGCCCGATGTCCGGCCGTCCGCCGGTGGCTGGTGGGCAGATGTGACGACCGAGGGGCGGTGGGTCGAACACGTCGAAAAATATGAGGCGGACTTCGGCAACAATGCATTGGGTCTGATCTACAAGATTCGTAAGAAGTCCCGGCGTCGTTAGGGTAGGATGTGACCCATGAGATCGAGGAACCAACTGACCGGTCGCTGGCAGGAGTGGGAAAGCGACCTCCCGGCGCAGGTCTTCGCCCGACTGCTGGCTGGTTCCGGAGTTGACGACCTGCTGGGGAGTCATGATGGCCGTGTGGACGTGCGCGGGGTGTCGGCGCCGACACCGGAGGTGGTGGCCCAGACCGAAGTTGCAGGGATGGGCGTGCGAAAACTCAAGGGTTTGCTCGAGTTTCGCGATGTCACGTTGAGCGATCTGGATCTCAGCGCCGCGAAACTGGATCATCTGCGGTTCTTCGGCGCAACTCTGCGCAATTGTCGCTTCCATCGTGCGAGCTGTCGCGATTGGCGCCTCTGGCGGACGGATGTCGAGGCCTGCTCATTCGAGGGGGCGGATCTTCGAGACGCGGCACTCGGGACGTGGGAGAAGGGGCGAGGAAACACTTTTCGTGGTGTGATTTTTCGAGGCGCGGATCTTCGCGGAATCTCCTGTCAGGCCGCAGTATTCGTGGACTGCGACTTCTCGGATGCTAAATTGGACGGAGTCGATTTCGGTGGTTCCCACTTCGTCCGCTGCGTGTTCGGGGGGCCCTTGCGGGACGTGATGTTCCATCGTACGTCCAGTCTGGCCAAGGGCTTGGGTCCCAATCCCATGGAAGATGTCGATCTGTCGAAGGCGGAGTTGCAGTATGTGAGCTTCTCCGACCTCGACCTCGATCGTGTGCAATTCCCTGGCGATGACCGACACGTCGTGGTGAAGAATTATCCGTGTGTCATGCGGAGAGTTATCGACCAGCTCGGCGATGCGGTTGACGCGCATGGTATCTACCTGCACTTGCGGTTTTCTCAGGAATGGGAAAGGTCAGGTAAGCGACGACAGGTCGGGGTCTGGTACCGGCCGGGTCTCGGAGACGACGAGGCGCAACGGCGCCGTGCGGAAGAGCTGTTGCTCGATGCCGAACGGGCTTGCGCCGAGTAAGTGGCGGATGAGCGACTGTGAGGGCGGTGGCCGGGTCGCCGGTGTCGTGGGGCGGGCGCCGAGCGCGCGCAGAGCGTGCGTGTAGTGCATCTGGGCTGGGGAGTGCTCCAGCACGGACACCGCCTCGGCCAGCAGCTCCCGGCCCGCCGCGCCGCAGGTCACTACCCGGCGGCGATGAGGTTCACGCCGAGCTGGCGGGGCGCGCTGGACGCAGCGCAGTTCGGCCAGGGCGACATCCAGCAGTCACTGGGCGTGCGTGGCGTTGCCGAGTTGGTACGCGGCGAGCGCGGTCTGCGGTCGCCAGTCGAAGCCGCGGGCGGGCACGGGACTGTAGTCGCCCTGCAGTTGCGCAGCCGCCGCGTGCGCGTCGGCCAGTGCGCTCGCCGCAGGCCAGCCGATAAGTCGCCCTGGCCTCCAGCAGCACCGCGTGCTCGGCCTGCGTCGGGTCGCCCCGCTCGCCGAGCGCGACAGCCTCACCCGCCGTGGCCAGGTCGCCGCGTTCCAGGTGCGCGAGGGCCAGCAGCGGGGTGCTCCAGGACGAGAGCGCCCAGCCCCTCGCGAGACGTCTGCCAGGAGCGTTCGCCGTCGGCCACCGCCTCGGCCAGCCTTCCCGATGGTAGGGCACCCTCGGGCGGTAGTGGCCCGCCACGGAGCCAGCGCTGCAGCGTCAGGAGGACTAGGCGGAGCAGCTCGAGGAGGCCGCTGTGCAGGGCGCCTTGGTGCAGCGCACTGAAGGCGAGGAAAAGGATAAAACACCAACCTGATCGACGTGACGATTGCGGCGCGTTGCTAGCTGGGGTGCGGACATGCGATCCGCCTGGCTTCGATTGTCAGACCGGACTGATAGCACGGTCTCGATCAGTTATGGACTGATGGGGGACCGATGCCGCTCAAGGTGAGTGAGATGATCACTCTGATCGAGAAGGCCGGTTGGCGCCTGGCCCGCATCAGAGTGGAGTCACCGGCAGTTCACCTATCCTACGAAGCCAGGCAGGGTGACCATCGCGGGCAAGCCGTCCAGCACGTTGCCGATCGGCATGGAGCGGAGCATCCTGAAGCAGGCAGGCGTCGAACGGAGTGCCAGGTGAACGGCTACGTCATCATCATCGAGCGGGCGGACGACGGTGGCTACGGCGCGTGGGCACCGGACCTGCCGGGTTGTGTCGCGACCGCGGATGACTACGACACGTGTGTCGCTGAGATGCGCGAGGCGATCCGGTTCCACCTCGACGGCATGCGCGAGGACGGTGACCCCATCCCCCCAGATGCGACACGCGCGGTGACGATCAGTGCGGCGTGACAGTTCATGGTGTCCAGTCAGGCTCTGTCCCCATGTTGTCATTTGGGCGAGGCGCACCGGGAAGTGCGGGTGGGTCCAGCGGGACAATGTCGCCCTCGACACCGATCCAGCGGTCCCGTCCGCTCGCTGGCGCAGGCGCTCGCCTGCGGTAATCAGGCGCTGCGCGTAATGCTGTTGTTCGGCGGTGCCGGCGGTGTCTTCCATGATGCGCATGGCGAGTGAGGGCATGTCACTGTTCAGGCGGGACAGTTCGGCCAGCACCCAGGGCCGGGACGAGCGGTCCGCAGCGGCGTCACGGTCGGGGTGGGCCTGCCGGTGCTGTGCTGGTCGCACGGTCCGGGGTGGTGAAGCGTGTGACCGCACCGGCGGGCATGTGCAGTGCGGGTGACCGGAAGGTCCCGGCCCTGGGGCCTGAGCGGGACGGTAAAGCGCAGGCAGACGCACGACCCCCGGACAAAATGTGGGGCATCGCGCCTGCCGGAAACCGCCGTGCTGGTTACGCTGTCCGGCGAGCACGAACGAAGAACCGGAAGGCTTCAGCGCATGACGGACCCCAATCACGGGCAACGGCAGCAGACGGCCGACGTCGTGCTGTACTGGATGCAGCGGCGGGGAATGACCCGAAAGCTCTTCGCCGATCGGATGGGTAAGTCGCTGAGCTGGGTGGACAAGATCAAGACCGGGGACCGGCAGCTCGACCGGCTCTCGGTGCTGCGACGGATCGCCGAGGTGCTGGACATTCCGCTGGCGATTCTCATCGACCCTGAGGAAGCCGAACGCCGTCAGGTGTGCCCCGACGATCGCGAGATCGACGCGGTGCGCGACGCCCTGCGCCGTTACGACGTCATCACCAATGTCTTCCGCCCAAATGGCGGCACCCTGCCGGAACCGGATCTGGTCAAGCTCGAACGCACGGTGAGCTACGGGTGGATGGCTTTTCAGGCCGTCAACTACCAGGCTGTCGGGCAACTGCTGGCCGATCTCATCCGGGACGCCCAGGCGGCGGTCTGGCAACTGGACGGTGAGGAGCGCCGCAGTGCGCAGGCATGGCTGTCCTGGACATACCAGCTCACGGCGTCAACCGCCTTCAAGCTCGGTGATGCCCAGCTCGGCTGGCTGGCCGCCGACCGCGCGATCCAGGTCGCCGAACAGACCGGGGACCGGACGCTCATCGCCAGTGCGGCGATGCGGGTCGCGCACGCGCTGATGGCCACCCACCAGAGCCCCGATGCGGTCGAGCTGGTGCGCTCGGCGGCGAACCGCCTGGAGCCGCACCTGGCAGGCGCCGACCCGGCCTTCACCTCCGCCTACGGCATGCTGCTGCTCAAGGGCAGCATCGCGGCGGCCCGGCTGCACCAGGCGGCCGACGTGCGCGACCTGCAGGACGAAGCGCTGTCGGTCGCCGCCCGCCTCGGCCCAGGCCGCAACGACAACTGGTCGGCTTTCGGCGCGACCAACGTCCTGATCCATCGCGTCTCGGCGCTGGCCGACATGCAGGGCGCGGGCCGGGTGCTCGAGGCCGCCCGGGAGATCCCGGCCGCGGATCTCGTACGCATGCCGCGGGAGCGCCGGGCCAGCCACCTGCTCGACGTGTCCCGGGGCTACCTGCAGGCCGGGCGACGCGACGAGGCCGCCGCCACCCTGCTGGACGCCGACCAGCTCGCCCGCGAGGAGGTGCGCTGCCGTGACCTGACCCGGCAGGTCATTACCGACATAGTGCGCAGCTACCCGCGCGGCACCCGCCCGCTGTCCACCGTTATCCAGCTCGCCCGCGCGGTCGGAGTCACGGTATGAACGCCGACCGGCAGCCACCCGGGCGCGTGCTGTACATCATCACCTGCGCCACCCCGGCCGCCCGGGACGTGGGCAAGCTGGTCACCCTGGCGCAGGAACGCGGCTGGCGGGTGTGCGTCATCGCGACCCCCTCGGCGCTGGCGTTCCTCGACAAGGCCGCGCTCGAAGAGCAGACCGGCTTCGTGGTGCGCCACCAGGACAAGACACCGGGCACGCCGGACGTGCTGCCCCCACCCGACGCCATGATCGTCGGCGGCGCGAGCTTCAACACGCTCAACAAGTGGGCGCTGGGCATCGCGGACACCCTGGCGCTCGGGCTGCTCACCGAGGGCCTCGGCCTCGGCATCCCGATCGCCGCACTCCCGTTCCTCAACACCGCCCAGACCGCACACCCCGCCTTCGACCGGCACATCGAGACGCTCCGGGCCGCCGGGGTCACAATCCTGCTCGGCCTCGGCGGCTACCAACCGTGTCCGCCCGGCCAGGGCTCGCAGCATCTGCACGAGTACCCGTGGCAGGCGGCCCTCAACGCCATCGAAGCTTCCTGAGCCAACTTTCCTCACGCCAGGTGGTCACCTCGTAGTCCGCTTCGTCCATCCTCCCCGGCTCAGTCGAGAACCGGCACCTGCTGGGGTGCACGGTGGTCTGACGTACTCCCCCCGTACTGGAGATGGGCGGTCCCGAGAAGGCGGCCTCTCACACCGTGTGATCAATCCGGCTGGTAGGGCTGGCGGACCATGTGACGGCACCTGTCATGGGTGAGGCATACTCGATGCCGTGAGCGACGTGCCAGCCGCGCGAGTCGGAGGTAACGGACACCTTCGGTACGTTGACGTGCGTCCTTACACGGTGCCGGAGCGTCTTGAGTATCTGACCGGACCGGATCGCGGTGAGGTGCAGCCGCCTCCGACGCTCACCGGGGCACTGCGGCGAAGCTACCGGTTAGACGACGAGCATGACGTTGAGCTGCTCTACCGGACTGTCATCCGGGAGGCCAGCACGGTCGATGAGCTGGCCCGTTACCTCAACGCCGACGTGCTCAAGGAGTGCTGGTCGCGGATGGTGCTGCCACCGCGGTGCCGTACCCTCTGGGAACAACGTTTCCCGGAGTTGGCCATCTTGATTCAGCGGAGTTCACCCGAGCCGTCGATGCGATCAGTGCCGCCTACAAGCAGGCTGGCCACCCCGTGACAGTGGTCCGGCGCGCCGAGCTGTATGCCCGCTTACACGTAGGTCGGGAAGAGCCTGTGCAGATCGAGCTGGCGTATGACTGGCGATCGAAGACTCCGGCCCGTTTCGACGTCGGCCCGGTCCTCGACCGCGACGACGCGGTGGCCGGCAAGGTGCTCGCTCTGTGGGGACGGCAGGAAGCGCGCGACTACATCGATGTGTATGTTGCTCTCACCAGCGGTGGCTACACCGAAGGGGACCTGCTCCGACTTGCCCAGCGCGCGGATGCAGGATTCGACGAGTGCATGTTCGGCCAAGCGTTGCTCGGAGTTGATCGCCTCCATGACGCTGATTTCACCGTTTACGGTGTCGGGCCGAACGAGGTGGCAGTCTTGCGGCCACGGCTGCGAAACTGGGGGAAAGTACTCACCCAGTGAGAGAGGACCCGTCTGCCGATCGGGCAGGACTCGTTGCCCGGGAGATGGTTCGAGGAGTCTGGTCACCGGGGGAGCATCGCTGCCAGGGTGCGAATGGAGGACCCTGCCGAGGAGATGCGATGCGAGCGCACAGCCATGACCTGGACGGGCGGTCGGCAATGCCGGGGTCGCCGGGATGATGGAGGAGGAGCGCTCGCCGGTGTTCGACGTGGTGAGCTCCGGAGGTGGGGCGCCGCTGGACGCGGACACCCGTGCGGACATGGGGTCGCGGCCGGCGCATGACTTCAGCGACGTGCGGGTGCACACCGACTCTCGGGCGCACGATTGCGCGGGCAGTGAACGCGCATGCCTACACCGTTGGCTCGAACATTGTGTTCCAGCGAGACAAGGACAAGTACGACCCGGCGTCGACGGGGGGCGCCACCCAGAGTGCTACCTGGCTGTCAAGGAGCAGCACCGTCGTCGCCGTACAACAGTCGCTGGGTGACTTGCCCGATCGGGCAAAGATCGTTGCCCGGTGGGTGGTGCGGTGGCGTCTAGAGCGTGTCCCGTGGATCTCGGTGGGCGGATACGATAGATCTTCTGGGTGCTTGATCGCCATGATCTGACCGATGAGGAATGGGCTCGACTGAAGCCGTTGTTGCCTGATCAGACCCCGCGTCGGGGTGGCCGATGGG
>DASTLT010000064.1:0-1618 GCA_035714625.1 Pseudonocardiaceae bacterium
AATCAGAGCGCTTCGAGCCAGGCGATGAGCCGGTCGGGTGGCTGGTATCGCGAGGTTGTCCCGGAGTTCGTAGAACTTGAGAGTGGCGGTCCCCCGCTCCGAGCCTGCCGAGTGGTAGGTGTCGGGCAACCGCCAAGTCGCGTCGACGACGAAGAAGGGGACCGCTGTGAGCAGTATCTACCAGAGCAGGACGGCCGGGGCGAGCCCGACACCGGCCGTGCCCGAGCAGGTGCTGGTGTCGTTGAGTGAGATCGCCGAGTCGGCGAGGGAGGGCTTGCTCGCCCTCGCGGTGGGCGCGGGACTGCAGGTCATGTACGCGATGATGGATGCCGACGTGACCGTGCTGGCCGGCCCGAAGGGCAAGCACCTGCCGGATCGGGCCGCGGTGCGGCACGGCAGCCAGGACGGGTCGGTCACGCTGGGGGCGGCGAGTCCCGGTACGCCGGCCGCGGGTCCGCGCTGCGGACGGCTCCGGCGAGGTCGTCGTGCCCAGCTATCAGCTGTTCGCCGGCACCGAGGTGCTGGGCCGGATGGCGCTGGAGCGGATGTTGGCCGGGCTGTCGACCCGCCGCTACCGGCACGGCCTGGAGCCGGTCGGGGAGCAGGTGGCGGCCGAGGCGGCGGCCACCAGCCGGTCAGCGGTGTCCCGACGATTCGTCGCGGCCACCGAGCACGCCCTGACCGAACTGATGAGCGCGGATCTGTCCACGGTGGACCTTGTGGTGCTGATGGTCGACGGGGTGCACTTCGCCGAGCACACCTGCGTGGTGGCGCTGGGCATCGGCATCGACGGCACCAAACACCCGTTGGCGCTGGTCGAGGGCTCGACCGAGAACGCGACCCTGACCACCGATCTGCTGGTGGGCCTGCGCGAGCGGGGCCTGGACGTGACCCGCCCGATCCTGGCCGTGCTGGACGGATCCAAGGCGCTGTCGCGGGCGGTCCGGGACGTGTTCGACCAGCCGGTCATCCAACGCTGCCAACAGCACAAGATCAGAAATGTCCGGGACCGGCTGCCCGAGAAGCTGCGCGCCCTGGTCGAGCGGCGCATGCGCGAGGCCTATCACGCCGACTCGGCGTTGGCCGCCGAGGCGAAACTGACCGCTCTCGCGGCCGAGTTGGACAAGACCCACCCCGGCGCGGCGGCGTCGCTGCGCGAGGGCCTGGCCGAGACGCTGACCATCCTGCGGCTGGACGTGCCGCCGACCCTGGCCCGCACGCTGCGCTCCACCAACCCGATCGAGTCGATGATCTCGATCTGCCGGGACCACTCGACCAACGTCAAGCGTTGGCGCGATGGGCAGATGGCCCTGCGCTGGTGCGCCGCGGGCATGGTCGAGGCCGCCAACCAGTTCCGACGGGTCAACGGCCACCTACACCTGCCGAAGCTCCGCGCCGCGTTGCAGCGCCACGTCCGCGAAACTGTCACACCCGTACGCCACAATCAGACCAGCAACGCGGCCTGACGGTCACCGGGCCGCCACCGAAGTTCCACGGAACTCGGGACATGCTCCGACGGGGTTGGCCCGGACACTCTGCGACGTGCGTGACTGCTCGTCGTAGTCCTGGCGGGCCACATCCTTGGGGCACGGTTGGACCGCATGGAGATCCGGCAGCC
>DASTLT010000065.1:0-5729 GCA_035714625.1 Pseudonocardiaceae bacterium
CTCGGCGAGCGCGAGATCGGCCTGGTGCAGGGCGGCTGAAGCAGTGGTCATCATCTGCCCGGCCAGCCGGGCCATTCTGACCAGGTCGCCGATCAGTTTGTCCAACTCAGCCTGAAATGTTTCCCGCATAGTCCGGCAGCCTACTCTGGGGGCCGCGAGGTGGGTCGAGAGAACACCGCTAGACGGTCCCGGGAGTGTGCTCCGGACCGGAGAACCAGTAATTCCGGCGCGCGGCGAGTCACCTCACCCCCCGGAATCCGCCAGCTCGGCGCCCGCGGGCACCGCGAGATCCATCGGGTCGTCCAGCCAGCCCTCGGGCAGCACCACCCGCCCGGGGGAGCCCTGCCTGCCTCGGGGGCCGTCGGCGCCGGAGGGGAACGGGGCGTGCCGGTCCAGTTGGGCCAGCAGGTCGTCCAGCTCGGCGAGGCTGGACACCATCCCCAGCGCGCGGCGCAGGTCCCCGCCGACCGGGAACCCGTGCAGGTACCACGAGATGTGCTTGCGCAGGTCACGCAGACCCTTGTCGGTGCCGAGGTGAGCGGTCAGCAGCTCGGCGTGGCGGCGCAGGATCACCGCCACCCGGCCCAGGGTCGGGGGAGTGGGGGCCGCCGCGCCCCCGAAGGCGGCGGTCAGCTCAGCGAACAGCCACGGCCGCCCCAGGCAGCCGCGGCCCACCACCACGCCGTCACATCCGGTGCGCTCGACCATCCGCAGGGCGTCGGCCGCGGCGAAGATGTCCCCGTTGCCCAGCACCGGAATCGACCTGACCGCCTGTTTGAGGGCGGCCACCGCGTCCCAGTCCGCGCTGCCCGAGTAGCGCTGCGCGGCGGTGCGGGCGTGCAGCGCGACCGCGGCCACGCCAGCGTCCTCGGCAATCCGCCCGGCGTCGAGGAAGGTGTGGTGCTCGGCGTCGATGCCGATCCGGAACTTCACGGTGACCGGGATATGCGCAGCGGCCTGCACCGCGCCGCGCACGATCTCATCGAACAACGCCCGCTTGAAAGGCAGCGCGGCCCCGCCCCCGCGGCGGGTGACCTTCGGCACCGGGCAGCCGAAGTTGAGATCGATATGATCGGCGAGATCCTCGTCGCGGACCAGCTCCACCGCCTTGCGCACGGTCGCCGGATCCACCCCGTAAAGCTGCATCGACCGGGGGCGTTCCGCCGCGTCGAAGCTGATCATGTGCAGGGTGCCGGGATGTCGCTCCACCAGCGCCCGGCTAGTGATCATCTCGCAGACCAGCAGCCCGCCGGCCGGCTGCCCGGCCCCGCCGAGGCCCCTCGGCACGACCTGGCGCCCCGGCAGGAATTGCCGGCACAGCCGCCGGAACGCCACATTGGTGATCCCGGCCATCGGCGCGAGCACCACCGGCGGATCGACCCGGTACGGGCCGATCCGCATCTCCCGGCATGTCAGGCTCTCCTGCACGGTGTGTCGGGCTCTCCTGTACGGTGTGTCGGGCTCTGCTGCACGGGGGGCGTCCCGGGTGGGTGCCGGGCCGACATCGTGATCGCAGTCCGGGTGCCGACAAACGATCACGAGATGCCGCTGGGGCACCCAAACCGTGATCATGATAAGTGGCTATGGCCCCGGAACGAGGATCCCATACCGGGTGCTGTCCGGAGGCGAGGGTGGCAGCTCGCCACCGGGTCCGGAGCGCACCCTCCGTGCCTGCGGTCCACCCTAGCCGATACTTGACCGGGTAGGTGGGTTGAGCCGGAGCGTCGAACGGCCTAACGTCAACGTTGGTGTAACGGTGCTGACCCCGGGGCAGTGAGGTGATCTATCATGCGAGCCGCCATCGGCGATCGGTTGTGTGTGCATGGTCGGACCGTGGACCGACCAGACCGCATGGGCGATGTGGTGGAGGTGCGGGGACCGGATGGTCAGCCACCGTTCCTCGTCCGATTCGACGACGGCCACGAACGGCTGGTCTTCCCAGGGCCAGATTGCGTGGTGCACCCCGCCTCGGGTGGGTAGCGGGGCTCGGGGACCAGGGGCCTGCTGAGCTCGAGTAGCTGGTGAGCTAGAGCCAGCCGCGACGGCGGAAGAGCAGGTAGAGCAGCGCTGAGGTGAGCACCATCAGGCCCACCGCCATCGGGTAGCCAAATCGCCATCTCAGTTCGGGCATATGGGTGAAGTTCATCCCGTAGACGGTGCCGATGATGCTGGGCGCGAAGAGGATGGCCGCCCATGACGAGATCCGCTTGACCTCCTCGTTCTGCGCCAAGCTGGCCTGGGTGAGCTTGGTGGTCTCCTCGTTCTGTCGCTGCGCCACCATCGTGGAGTTGACGGTGAGAATGTTGCCGAGCAACTCACGCAAGGCGTCCACGCGCTCCACCACATGGACCAGGTGGTCTTGGACGTCCCTCAGTTGCCGCTGCAACTCCACGTCCACCCGGTGCTCGTTGAACCCGCTGAACAGTGCCGCCAGCATGTCGAGCAGCGGTTCACAGGCCCGCTGGAACTCGATCACCTCCCGGGAGAGCTGGTAGATCCGCCGCGAGACGCCCGGCTCGCCGCGGAACACCTGGTCCTCGATCTCGTCAATGTCGTTGCGCAGCCCCTGCAGGACGGGCTGGTAGTCGTCCACGATGCGGTCCAGAATCGCGTAGAGCACCGCCAATGGCCCCAGCTTCAGCAGGTTGGGCGCACCCTCGAGGCGAGTCCGCACCTCGGCCAGGTCAGGCTCGTCAGCATGCCGGATCGTGATGACGAAGTCCGTGCCGAGGAACACATGCAACTCGCCGACGTCGACCACCTCGGTCGAATCGACGTAGCGCGCCGGTCGCAGTACCACGAACAGCGTGTCGCCGTAGCGCTCCAGCTTCGGCCGTTGGTGGGCGTGCACCGCGTCCTCGACGGCCAGTTCGTGGAGATTGAACTCGGCGGCTACTGAGGTGATCTCTGACTCGTCGGGCCGGTAGAGCCCGATCCAAGCCAGGCACGGACTGCCGCCGGCGCTGCGCACGCGGAGTAGTTCGTAGGTGCTCTCCAAGGACCCGGGCACCTCGCAGCGTCTGCCGTTGTGGTACACCGCGCTGTCCATCATCACCATCGCGCACCTCCTCCGGAGAAGCATCGTGCCACTACCCGGCTGGCCCGGATCGGACAGCCGAGAGACCGGGCAGAGAGCCCGACACACCGGGCTGTCGAAACGGGGGAAGCGCAGCCAGTGAGCCAGGTGCCACCACTGACCGGGGCGGGGGTCAGCCGAGTGGCGAGGCGATTTCGCGGACCGCCTCGAACAACCTGTCGTCGAGCACCACGAGGTCCACCCACACCTCGGCGGGCAGGTGTTGCTGCAGTTCGCGGGCCAGGCCGGTGAGAATCTCATCAATGGCCTCGGGTGGCTCCCCGGCACGGAACCGCAGGCCGATCGCGGGGTGGAACTCACCGTCGTTGTGGGCGAGGTCGAACAGGTAGGCGTGCTCCACCCCGTCCCGCCGGGCAGCCGTTCGCACCGCCGCCTCGGCGGCCGGTGGCCACCGTGCCGCAGTCTTCCGTACCCGGCGGGTGGCGTGGGTCAACTGGCCCTGCACCTCGCCGGGAGGTACCGGAACAAGGCCGTCGGCAAGCTGATCCAACTCGAACGGCGCCAGGTGCAGCTCGCGGCCACCGCCGGGGTCGAGCACCACGGCCTCGGCTCGTGCCGCGCGGGCCTGATGAGCCAGTTCCGTTCCGGACATCACCGTGAACGACCGGGCCTGCCGCGACCACTCCCGCAGCGCCTGCACCGAGGTGAACCCCAGCAGCGCCGGTCCGCCACCCGGGATCTGCACGGCGAGCAGTGACGGCATCGCGGCCGACTGCCCCTCCCGCCGGGTGGTGGGCACCAGCACGGGGCCGGGGATCAGCGCACGATAGACCGCACCCCGGTCTCCGCCGGCCGAGAACTCGGTGAGCGCCTGCGCAAGATGCTGATTGCTGGGCGCCTCCGCAGACCCCGAGACACGGGGGGAGTCCGTCATCGCCGCACACCTCCCCGTCCCGGTGCTACCACCACGGCTTCGCACCGCCCTGCTCCGCCTCCTCGTAGGAGAACCATAGCTCGACCCAACCGTCGGCCTGCGGCCGTGGTGGGGCAAAGACCCGCTCGCCGATGTCGGTTGCTGGGTTCACCACCCAGAGATGGACGCGCAGCGGCCGTCCGGGCTCAGGCTCGGTGATCTCGTGCTGATGCCGTGGGGTCAGCACCAGATCACCGGGAGTCGGATGGTCGGGGTCCGGCTCGCTGGCCGGAGGCTCCACCGAGACCAGGAGGTACTGCCGCTTCGGATCCGGGCCGGTGAGCAGCGCCTGCGGGCACACCAGGCGGGGTATCCCCCAGTACGGGTCGTCGGTGGAGGCCATCCACCAGCACCGCTGGAGAGCTGCCTCGCTCCGGGTGGCGGTGCCCTCGCTCAGGGCGTCGAGGGAGGCACCCAGTCGCCGGGCTGGTGTGTCCATGGTTCGTTCACTCCTCCGACCCGGACGAGATCCACCGCCTCGTCAGCATCCTCGATAATGTATTCCGGCCAACCACCGGGATTGCCATCCAGCGGCAGCGCCGGCCGTACCTCGACCACGTTCTCCGGGTTGCGCAGCACCCCTTCGCTGATGAAACGGCCTGGGTTCTGGTTGGGCAGGCCCGCATCCACCCGGAAGTTCGGGCTGTCGGCGGGGTTCACCGGGGTCCACGATTGGCCGCCGGGCCGGGCCCCGGATGGCATCATATGGGCAGCGGAGTCCTGGTTCTGGCCCCAGACCCGGTACACCCGCTGACCCGCATGGGGGGCGGGAATCGCCGGTGCACTGTCAGCGGCTCGTACCGCGCGGGCGGCGTCGTCGCCGTAGCGGGCCATGCCCATCCGGGCGAGCTTGCCGACGCCGGGCAGGAGGTTGAGGCCGACGTCGACGAGGATGGTGGTCAGGTCGCCTTCGCCGGTGGCGGCGTAGACCGACAGGTCGATGGCGGAGGCGGCTAGTGCGGTGCCGACGGCGAGGGGGGCCATGACCGGGGCGAGGATGGGGATGAAGGAGAGCACGCCAGCGACCAGGGAGACGACTTTCAGCCCGCCGGAGAGTTGTTGGAGCAGGTCTTTGTTGTCGCGGACGAAGTTGGTGAACTGCCCGCCCAGGTCGTACCACTTGGGGTTTTCTTTGAACCGCATCCCGGTGGCCTGCTCGATGGCGTGCACGCAGGTGTCGACGGCTGTGGACAGTTGGGTGCGCAACCCGGTGGCGGCGTGCGCGCAGTCGTTCCAGGCTTGCTGGGCGCCGGTGAGCGCGGCGGTGGCGGCGGTGGTGTCGGAGTGGTAGGGGTCGGGGGTGGGCGGGTTGGGGGCTGTGGCGGCGTGGCGGGCGTGGGTCTGGTCGGCGGCCTGGGCGTCGGTGACCCGGCCGTGGGCGGCTTGCAGCGCCTGCCACAGTCCGGGGGCGCGGGTGGCCAGCGGCGCCATCTGCTCCTGCAGCCCGTCCAGCGTCCCGGCGAAGGTGTGTAACGCCGAGGCGACCAGCCCGAATGCTTCCCCGGTGATCTGCAGGTGCTCGGGCATCGATTCGGTGAGCCCGTCGCGGAACAGGTCGCCTTCCGGGCCGACGAACCTGCTGGTGTCCAGCGCGGTGATCTGCCCGGCCGCCTCCGAGGCCGCGGTGCCGAACGCCGACCACTGACTCGCCGAGGCCCGCACCGACCCGGGATCACCCTCCAGCCGGAACAACTGCGCCGGGAACTCACTCATCCCGCC
>DASTLT010000066.1:0-23742 GCA_035714625.1 Pseudonocardiaceae bacterium
CCCGCGATCGCGATCGCGGGGCGGCGGCGTGTCTCGGCGGTAGGCCACGAGGACCCGGACCGCAGTCAGCGTCGGGTGACGACCACCCAACTACGGATCAGCGCGGCCGAGACGGCGGCGAGCATCAGCACCGCCACCAGCACCGGCAGGGCGACCCGGTCCGCCCCGCTGGCCGGCAGCGCGGAGGCCCGCCCGGCAGCGGCGACGTCGTTGGCCGCCGGGTCCTGCGCGCCCAGGCTGGTGACACCACCCGGGGTCGCACCGAACAGGTTCGAGTTCAGCATGCCGGTCTGCAGCCGCCCGATCGCGCCCGGCCGGCCCACCAGCAGCTCCGCGTAGTTGTACAGCGGCAGGTTGCTGTGGAAACGGCCGAGGGAGAACGGGGTGAACTGCGGCAGCGTCGGTCCGAAGACCGGGGCGGCCGCCGGGGCCTGCGGCGTGACGGCCGGCACCTGCCCGGCGGGAGCCGGAGCGGGAGCTGCCGGGGCCGGGGCCGGCTGCTGGGGCAGCACCGGAAGCGGGCCGACAGCACCCTGGACCGCACCGAGCACCGGCGCGGCCGCCGCCCCAACCGGGGCGAGGACCGCGGGGAGCGGCAGCGCCTCGGCGGAGAGCCGGCACATCGGAGTCAACGGTCCCAGCAGGCCGCGCACGACGGAGGTGGCATCAAACGTGGTCGCCCCGCTGCTGGGAACCTGTCCAAGGTTGATCACAGAAAGACCGGCCACTCGCAACCCCACGCGCTGTCCCGGGGTTCCGCGCACGGTGTCCCCACAGCCCCCGACCAGCGTCGGCGCGGCGGCCGCCTGGCTGGGTGCCGGAGCAGCGAACGACGGCCCTGCTCCGAAAACGCTCGCGGCGCACAGCAACGCGGCTGCCCCTGCAACCGTGGTCACCCTCGCCCGTGTCCCCATAGGTCCCTCCGCGTCACTCGAGTGCCCGGTGGTGTCGTGAGGGTAACGACCTTACTTCCTCTCCGTGATGTTGACCAGCATTTTCCCAGATCGCTATGACGCTGTGCACCCAGCTACGCCGTGCGGGTATTCCGGCGGCCCCGGCCGGCCGGTCTACGCTGCCGCTATGCAGCTCGGGGCTCATGTCGACAACGGCAATCCGGTCGGTGCCGCGGCCGAGCTCGACGCAGCGGTGGTGCAGTTCTTCCGCACCGACCCGCAGAGCTGGAAGACCCCCCGCCCGCACCCCCAGGCCGGGCAGCTTCGCGCGGTCGCCCAGCCCGCCGCCGCAGCCGCCGCGGTCGGCGCGGCGGGGCTGATGGTGCACGGCGGCCACGTGACCAGAGGCGAGAATTTAACCGAGCAACTGGTGGCGATCTGCGCCGCGGCGGCCACCCCGGTGGTGCTGGCGGCCCGCCCCGATTCTCAGGCCGAGGACATCGCCGGGTTACGGGAGCACCTGAGGTCGTGACCACCCTTCGGACGGCCGCCGCGCGGCCGCCCGGGCGGACCACCGCGGGGCGGTTGCCCGGCACCGCGCTGGCCGTGCTGGTACTGCTGTGCGGCATCACCCTGCTGCTCGGCTACGCGAACAAGGCCCGCTGCACCGGGCCGGAGTTCGACGCCCACGGCCGCAGCGGTCCCGGCTACGACATCCGCAAGAACCGCGACCTGTGCTACTCCGACATCCAGTACCTGTGGGTGACCCGCGATCTTGACGAGCACGCCATCCCCTACCTCTCCGGTGGGATCACCGCGCAGGGGCAGTTGTTCGGCGGCACCGTGGAGTACCCGGTACTGACCGGGCTGCAAATCTGGCTCTCCGCGCTACCCGCCGATACCGACGCCGAGTTCCTGCTCTCCTCGGCACTGGTGCTGGCACCGTTCGGCCTGCTCACCGCGGCACTGCTGGGCCAGTTGGCCGGGTGGCGGGCCCTGCTGTGGGCCCTCGGCCCGCCGCTGGTGCTCCACGCCTTCCACAACTGGGACCTGCCAGCGGTGGCCACCACGGTGGCCGCTATCTGGGTGGTGCACGGCTGGCGCCCGGACCGCCCGCTGCCGCAACGCGGGGTGCTGGCAGGCGTGCTGCTCGGGATCGGCTTCGCGTTCAAGCTCTACCCTGCGGTGTTCGTGGCACCGCTGGCCCTGTACGTGCTCACCGCCCGGCCAGGGACTCGTCTCGACGTCGGCGGGGCGCTCCGGGTGGTGGCCGCCGCGGTGGGCACGGCGCTGCTGCTGAACCTGCCGGTCGCGGTGCTCGGGTACGCCGGCTGGCGCGCCTCGTTCGCCTTCCAGCAACGGCGCCCGGTGGACGTCACCACCAACTCGATCTGGTACTGGGCGTTTCGGCCCAGCTCGGATGCCGCCACGTTTCAGACGGTCATCGGCTGGCTCTCCCCGCTTGCGGTGCTGCTCTCGTTCGTGCTGGCGCTGGTGGTGGGCTGGTGGCGTTACCGGCGAAACGGCAGCTACCCGTGGATCGCCGTCTCGGCGGCGATGCTGTGCGGGTTCCTGCTGCTGCACAAGGTCCACTCGCCGCAGTACACGCTGTGGCTGCTGCCGTTCCTGGTGCTGCTGCGGGTGCACTGGGGGTGGATCGCCGGTTACCTCGCCGCTGATCTCGCGCTGGGAATAGGGATTTTCCGCTGGTACTACCACCTCAACCAGGGCCTGCCGGCCGGAATCGCCGACGGCTTCGCCGCGCAAGCTGTCGTCATCGGAGTATGGGGCCGGGCAGTGCTGCTGCTCGCCCTGTTCTGGGTATTCCTGTACCCCCGCGACCGGACGGACCGGCCAGCCATGCGGAGCCGACTCGCAGTCTCAGCCACCCCGTAGCGCACCGGCGGGAGTGGGGGCGTGGTCCAGCCGCCCGCGCAGGACCAGGGCGTCGGGTGCGGTGTCGAGCACGCCACCGTGCGGGTCGTCGTCTCCGGTGACCCGCACCACGTCGCGCTCCGGGCACCAGATCTCGCGCAGCACCAGGGCACACAGCACCAGCACCGCGGCGTCGCGCACCAGCACCGCACCCAGGAACGGCTCGATCGGCAGGCCATCCCGGTCCGGGCCCAGGTAGTAGGCCATCCGCGGGACCCAGACCAGCGCGTCGAGCACCATCCAGGCCAGCACTGGTTTCCACCGGGGAATCGCCAGCACCGCCAGCGGCACCAGCCACAGCGAGTACTGCGGGCTCCACACCTTGTTGGTGAGCAGGAACGCACCCACCACCAGGAAGCAGAGCTGGGCCAGCCGGGGACGGCGCGGCGCCGCCAGCGCCACCCACCCGATCGCCGCGCAGGCCAGCAGGAACAACGTCGAGCTGACCAGGTTGAGCCCGGTGGGGGGCTGGCCGGGCGCCAGCACCCCGTCGAACCCGGGCCAGCCGGTGAGCGTGAACAGCACGTTGTACAGCGAGTCCGGGTCTGCGCCGCGCCGGCCGTTGAGCCGGAAGAACTCCGTCCAGCCCGCCGGGAACAGCACCGCGATCGGTGCGTTGACCACCACCCAGCTCAGCGCAGCGGCAGCGGTGGCCTGCAGCCCGGCCCGCAGCCTTCCGACCCGCAGGCACAGCAGCAGGATCGGGCCGAGCAGGAACAGCGGGTAGAGCTTGGTGGCTCCGCCCAGGCCAAGCAGCACCCCGGCCAGCACCGGCCGGCGCCGCGCCCAGGCCAGCAGCCCGGTGGTGGCCAGCGCGGTGGCCAGCACGTCGAAGTTGGTGAACGCATGCACCACGACCAAGGGCGACACCGCGGCCAGCGCGGCGTCCCATGGTCGTCGCCGGGACAGCAGGACCAGCGCCCACACCGTCACCAGCCACGCCGCCGCCAGCCACCACGCACTGATATTGAAGTACACGACGGCGGGCACCGAGCTGGGCAGCCACCCGGCCGCCGCGCCCGCCACCCAGGCCTGGGCGAGCTGGGCAGCCCCCCACTGGTACAGGCCGGTGAGCACCGGGTACTCCATGTACCGCACCCGCTCATCGGGCTCGCCGGCGTTCTCCACCCATGAGGTGGCGTAAGGGAAACCGTCCAGACCGGGCCGGTTCAGTCGCTCCGCGGTGTAGAGCGGGATGGTGTCGGAGTAACACAGCGTCCGGTACTGGCGGCCGTCGCGCCAGTCCAGTTGCAGCGCACCCGCACTGTCCCGGTAGGTCTGCAGGCACGGTGCCTTGGCGAGCCAGCCGACCACCAGCGCGATCGTGGCGAGCAGCAACACCATCCGCAGCGGCGTCCAGAACCAGTGCCGGCCGATCACCGCGTGGCGCCCCAGCGGCCCACCCACGAGCGCGCTGGCCCGCCGCGGCACAGGATCGGTCCAGCTCGGCACGACCCGCTCCGACGACGCCAAGGAGCGCCCGTCGGACCAGCGGGCGCCCCCCGGCAGCTCGCCCCCCGGAGAGGTCACGGCGCTGATGCTACGGAGCCGTGGTCAACTCCGGGTCAGGTTTGGCGTATTCGGCAGGATTACGGACCGCCGCCCGGTCCCCAGTCCCCCGGTCCGCGATCACCCGGACCCCGGTCCCCCGGCCCGCCATCACCCGGTCCACGCGGCCCCGGTTCCTCGGTGGGGGTCTCACACCCGAACGGGAAGCATCGATCCCGGCCAGGCACCTCGGGCAGCTCGACGGTGGTCGGGGTGGGCTGCGGCTCAACCGTGCGGGTGGGCGAGGTGGGCGACGTCGAGGGAGCCTGCTGCCGCTCCGACGACAACGGGGCCACCTGGGCGGCGGCCGGCCCCGCGTTCTTCCCGACAATCAGCTTGACCGGGGGAAATGTCTCCTCGGGAGTGCCGTCGAGATAGGAGTTCATGAACCGCTGCCAGATCGACCCCGGCAGGCCCCGGCCGAAGATGTCCCCGCCCTCCGCATTCTTGATCGCCGTGTTGGCCGGATCACCCACCCAGACCGCAGCCGAGATCGACGGGGTGTAACCGACGGTCCAGGCGGCCGAGTTGGTACCGGTGTCACCCCGCTGGTGGGTGCCGGTCTTCGCGGCCACCTGGCGACCGCCGTCCAGCGGAATCCGCGAGGACCGGGCCACCTCGGTCATCGTGGCGGTGACATTGCGGGCCAATTGCGTGTTGTGCTCGGCGTCCTGCGGGTCGAAAGCGCGGACCGGATTGTCCTGATGGGTGTAGTCGACATTGCCGCGGGCGTCGACGTACTCCCGCACGAAGAACGGAGAGTGCCGTATCCCGTCCGCTGCAAAGGTGGCGTAGGCACTGGCCATGTCAATGGTGTGCACCGGGTACTGCCCCAGCGCGATGCCGACTCCAGGGGGTCCCCCGTTCGGCTCGAGGAGTGCCGGCTTGCCGTCTATCTGCTCCGGAATACCTGCCTGAAAAGCCGCTTCCCGGACCGCCCCCGGCCCCACGTCGTGCGCCAACCGCACGAACGTCGTGTTGACCGACTGCTTCATCGCCTCGCGCAGGGTCAGCGCGTTGTAGCTGCGGCTCTCGGAATTCGCATAGGAGATGCCGTCGATCTCCAGCGGCGAGTCGCCGTCGTAGATCGAGTTGATGCCGATGTCCTGCTCCAGCGCAGCCAGCATGGCGAACGGCTTGAAGGACGAACCCGGATTCCAGGCCGGGCCGCCGGCCAGGTCGAAACCGGTCCCGTCCTGTCCACCGTAGTAGGCGAGCACCGCTCCGGTCTGCGGCTCGACCGCGACCAGGGACGAGTGCAGATTTGCCGGCTGTCCTTCGAGCTCGGTGCGCACCGCGTCGCGGGCCAGGGTCTGTGCCCGAGGGTCGATCGTGGTGGTGACCCGGCCGCCGCCCCGGGCCAGTTGCTCCCGGCTGGTGCCGTTTTCCTCCAGCTCCTCCAACACCCGCTTGACGATATGCGCCCGGTCGTCGGTGGGCGATCCTGGCACCTGTTCGGGGGGAAGGGTCGCCGGATACCGGGCCGCTGCTCGTTGCGCACTGGTCAGCCAGCCCTCGGTGACCATGCCGTCCAGCACGAAGTTCCACCGGAACTTCGCCTGCGCCAGGTTCTTGGCCGGATCCCACTTCGACGGAGCCTGAATCGCGCCGGCCAGCACCGCCGCCTCGGCCGGGGTGAGCTGTTGCACGTCCTTGCCGAAATAGGCGTGGCTGGCCGCCTGAATGCCGTATGCGCCGCGGCCGAAGTAGATCGTGTTGAGATAGTCCTCCAGGATCTGGTCCTTGGAGTTCTGTTTGGTCATCTTGGCCGCGATGACCACTTCGCGGAACTTGCGGAACAGGCTGTAGGCGTCGTCCCCAGTGGCCACCTTCACATACTGCTGGGTGACCGTGGAGCCACCCCCGATGCCGCCGGTCAACTGGTTCCATGCCGCCCGGCCGATGCCGACGACATCGAAGCCGGGGTTGGATCGGAAGCTGCGGTCCTCGGCGGCGAGCACCGCGTTCTGCACGTGCGCCGGCACCTGGTCGAGGCGGATCTCGATCCGATTGCCCTGCTCGGGCACGTACCGGCCGAGCTCGGTGGTCCCATCACTGGCCATGATCGTGGTGACCTGCTTGCGCTCGGCGGCCAATGCCGCCGGTGCGGGCACGTCGAGAAACAGCCATCCGGCGAAGAACGCCAGCACCGGAACGAGGACTGCTAACAGCCCCCCCACCAGCGCGACCTTCCGCAGCCGACGCCAGCGGCCCGGGCGCTCGGGTCCGGAACCCGAACCGTCGTGCCCGGCCACCCGCCCCCCCGGGTGGTCCGGAGGGCCAGCGGGAGGGGCGGGTGACCGGGCCGGCAGGGCGTGGGTGAGCAGTTCGAGCCCTGGCCCCCCCGGGCCAGCGGCACCCGGCGGAGCAGGTGGGGCGGCAGCACCCGGCGGAGCAGGCCGGGCGGCAGCACCCGGCGGAGCAGGTGGGGCGGCGAAGTGGGGGACGAAGAAGCCGGTCTGCTCGGGGTCCCCGGCCCGGCCGCGGTGTCCGTGGGCCTGGGGGGTGCCACCCTGGGGGATCCCGGCCTGGGGGATCCTGGCCGGAGGGGTCCCGGCCGGAGTCGGCGCCGACCGGCCCGGGGGTCGAGGCGGCGCGCCCGTGCCGGGCGTTCGGGGTGGCTGGCCGGCACCGCCGACCGGCGCAGGGGGGCCAGGGCGCTGCTGCGGTGTAGCGCCCCAGGGTGGAGCCCCGAGCGGAGTTCCCTGCGGGGGGCGCCCCTGCAGTGGGCGCCGCTGCGGGGGGCGCCCTTGGGGCGGAGGGGCCGGGGGGGGATTCTCGTGGGGCGATCGACTCGGGTAAGGCGGGTCTGCCTCGGGTCGAGACCCGGGGGTGTCCCGGCCGGGCCGCCGCGACGCGCGGTCCTCACCGGGATCCCACGAGTGCCGACCTTCGTCTCCTCGCTGGTCGCTCACGCGTTGGCCTCCCAGACCGGTGCTCGGGTCGTGCCGGGGCGCATTCCCGGAGAGGTACGCCCGGGTACGCAGAGTGCGGTCACTCCGCGGCTGTCCTCCGGCGGGACCGCCTCTTCCCCACTCCCCCCGTCCCCAGGACGTATGACTGCACGAGGTGGTTCCAGCTACAGGTCCGGCAGACCTCGACAACGTGCACGCTGAACTCCTCGAACAACGCCGCCATCCGGTTCAGCTCCTCGACGGTCCGCGCCGAGCCCGCCGCGTGCTTGAGCTCGTCGCCGTACACCCACGACACGAGCGTGAGGGGCTCTTTGCGGCATACCGGGCAGGTGACTGAGCTGGGCTCACCGTGGAACTTCGCCGCCCGCAGCAGGTACGGGTTCGCGTCGCACACCTCCATGATCCCGACCCGGCCCGCGTAGACCTCCGCGAGCAGCGCACGCCGCCGCAACGCGTAGTCCACCACCTGCCGTTGGGTCCGCACGCCCGACAGCCTACGCAACCATTCTGTGATCAACCCTCGGACGTTCGGGCGGGCCGAGGCTCACGCAGCGTGCCCGGCCACCTCGGCGTCACCGTGAGGTCAGGCACTGGCCGCCTGGGTGATGTATCGTAGCGATATAGTAATCACATACATCGAGGCCCAAGGAGGAGGTGCCGCATGTTGGAGTTGGCGGTACTTGGGCTGCTGCACGACTCGCCCATGCATGGCTACGAGCTGCGCAAACGTCTTACCGGTCTGCTTGGTGCGTTCCGCGCCTTCTCGTTCGGCTCGTTGTATCCGACCCTGCGCCGGCTGCAGCGCGTCGGCTTCATCGTCGAGGACGACGAGGGCCTCGACGAGCAGTTGGCCGGCCGGGGCAAGACGTGGGGCCGTCGCGGACGCCGGGTGTACAAGCTCACCGCCGATGGCAAGGAGCGTTTCGCCACGCTGCTCGCCGACGCCGGCCCGCAGACCTGGGAGGACGACGGGTTCGGCGTGCACTTGGCGTTCTTCTCCCGGACCCCGGCCGAAGTCAGGATGCGCATTCTGGAGGGACGGCGCCGCCGGGTCGAGGAGCGCCGGGAGGGGCTGCGGGCCGCGCTGGCCCGGACCGGCGACCAGATCGACCGCTACACCCTCGAGCTTCACCGCATGGGGCTGGACACCACCGAGCGCGAAGTGCGCTGGCTCAACGAGCTGATCGCCCATGAGCAGGCCCACCCGGCGCCTTCGCAGTCACAAACCACATCACACGACGACACATGAAGGGGCGCACCATGACTGAAGGCCGCGACGAGCGGGAGCGTCACGTCAGCGGTCCCGGTATCCGGGTCGCCATCGTGGGGGTCGGCAACTGCGCGGCGTCCCTGGTGCAGGGCGTCCACTACTACCGGAACGCCGACCCCACCACGCGCGTGCCCGGTCTGATGCACGTGCAGTTCGGTGCCTACCATGTCGGCGACCTCAAGTTCGTCGCCGCGTTCGACGTCGACGCCAAGAAGGTCGGGCGCGACCTGTCCGAAGCGATCGTGGCCAGCGAGAACAACACCATCGCCATCTGCGACGTGCCACCGCTGGGCCTCACCGTGCAGCGCGGGCACACCCTGGACGGCTTGGGCGAGTACTACCGGGAGATCATCACCGAATCTGACGAGCCGCCGGTGGACGTGGTTGGCGCGCTCCGCGAGGCCGGCGCCGACGTGCTGGTCTCGTACCTGCCGGTCGGCTCGGAGGACGCGGACCGCTTCTACGCGCAGTGCGCGTTGGACGCCGGGGTCGGGTTCGTCAACGCGCTGCCGGTGTTCATCGCCTCCGACCCGCAGTGGGCAGGCAAGTTCACCGACGCCGGCGTGCCAATCATCGGAGACGACATCAAATCCCAGGTCGGAGCCACCATCACGCATCGGGTGCTGGCCAAGCTGTTCGAGGACCGCGGGGTGGAGCTGTTGCGCACTTACCAGCTCAACTTCGGCGGCAACATGGACTTCATGAACATGCTGGAGCGCAAGCGACTGGAATCGAAGAAGATCTCCAAGACGCAGTCAGTGACCTCCCAGGTCCCGCATGAGATGGAGAAAGCGTCGGTGCATATCGGACCGTCGGACCACGTGCCGTGGCTGGACGATCGCAAGTGGGCCTACGTGCGGTTGGAGGGCCGGGCCTTCGGTGACGTGCCGCTGAACATGGAGTACAAGCTCGAGGTCTGGGACTCGCCGAACTCCGCCGGTGTGATCATCGACGCAATTCGTGCCGCCAAGATCGCCAAGGACCGGGGCATCGGCGGCCCGATCATCTCCGCGTCGTCCTACTTCATGAAGTCGCCGCCGGTGCAGTACTCCGACTCCGACGCCTACCACGCGGTCGAAGCCTTCATCCGCGGCGACCTAGACCGCTAACCCGCGTGTCGGGTTCCTGTGTACGGGTGTGGCGGGTTCCCGTGTACAGCAGGGCATGGGAGCCCGGCAGAGGGTGGGGGCGGGGAGTGGGAGGGGCCGTACCATGGTTGGCGTGTCTCCAGCCACGATTCTCGGTGCAGTGCTGCTCGTCGCGGGCGGAGCACTGCTCGTCGTGGGCCTGCTCGGCTGGCGGGAACGGCTGCCGCGCAACCGGTTCGCCGGCATCCGTACCCCCGCCACGCTCCGCTCGGACGCCGCATTCGTGGTGGCGAACCGGGTGGCCGCACCGCCGGTGCTGGCCGCCGGAGCGGTCTGCGTCCTCGCGGGTGCGCTGGCGCTCGGGAGCAGCGGCGCAACGCTCATAGTGATCGTCGGGGTGGGGGGTGTGGGAACGCTCACGCTGCTGATCGCGGGCGGTCTGCTGGGCCACCGGGTGGCCGCCACCCTGCCACCGCCGCCGACCGGCTGTAGCGGATGCGCTTGCGGCCGATGCGCCGCAGCGACCTGACACGACACCGGAAGGGGGGTGCAGAGCAGCCCCGGGGGCATGCAGCTCGGCCCCGGGTGAGCTGCGGGCGCAGGTTTCAATTCTCAACCGGGTCGGCTGGGTAGGTGGCCAGCAACGCCAGCGGCAGGCCCTGGCGGCGCAGCGTGCGGCCCCAGAGATCGACCCCCGGTGGGGCGAGCACGTCATCGGCTAACGCAGGCACCACCATCCAGTCACCGCGATCGATCTCGCCATCGAGCTGCCCGTGGTCCCAGCCAGCGTACCCGGCGAACACCCGGAGCCCACGCAGCCGCGGCGCCATCACTGCCGGGTCGGTTCCCAGGTTCACCAGAGCCAGCGCTCCGCGCACGCTGATCACACCCTCGGTCCGCGTGGCGTCCACCCCAGCGGGCAACGCCGCCAGGCACAGCGCCGCGCGTTGCTCCATCGGGCCGCCGACATAGAGCGCTTGCGGCACCGTGGTGTGCGGCCCCCAGGACGGCAGCACCTCGCTCACCGGCACGTCGCTGGGACGGTTGAGCACCACACCGAGCGTTCCGGAGGAATGGTGCTCGATGATCAGCACAACCGTGCGGCGAAAGTTAGGGTCGCGCAGCCCCGGCGCGGCGACCAGGGCGCAGCCCACCTCCACCTCATCTGCGAGGTACATCTCGCCATGATCCCCCATGTCGCATGGTGCACAACAGCCGAGCGCGCACAGAAGACGGACACACCGGGCACCGGAGACCGACACCCGGGCGAGGGTCCGCGGGTGCCGGTGCCAGCGGGTCACCGTTTAGCCTGGCCCGTCGTGAGCATGCTGCCGGACATCGCCCCGGCCAACGCAGATCACCGCATCGGCCTGCGCCGGCTGCTGGGCACCCCTGGTTTCGGCCAACTGCTGGTTTCCCGCTTCGCCGCGCAGTGGGGGGACGGGGTCTTCCAGGCCGGGCTGGGAGGGGCCGTGCTGTTCAACCCGGAGCGGCAGGCCGACCCGGTGGCGATCGCGGCCGGCCTGGCCGTGCTGCTGCTGCCGTACTCGCTGGTCGGGCCGTTCGCCGGGGCGCTGCTGGACCGCTGGGACCGCGGCCGGGTGCTGATCGTGGCCAACCTGCTGCGCGGCGCGCTGATCGTGCTGGTGGCCCTGGCGGTCGGGGCTGGGGTGGCCGGGGCACCGCTGTACCTCGGTGCGCTGCTGGTGACCGGGGTGAGCCGGTTCGTACTGGCCGGGCTGTCGGCCGGGTTGCCGCACGTGGTAGCGAGCAGGCATCTGGTCGAGGCCAACGCGCTGGCGGCCACCGTCGGGGGCGCGGTGGCCGTCCTCGGCGGGATGTGCGCGATCGGTTTGCGCACTGCCGTGGGGCCGGGTAACACCGGGTCGGCCTGGGTGACGGCAGGGGCGGTGCTGGGCTCGGTGGTCGCTGCGGTCGTCGCGGCCGGTTTTTGCCCTGGTCACCTCGGTCCGGACAGCACCGATGAGCCCGCCGAGCCTAGCCGGGCGATAGCCAGGGGCCTGCGCGACGGGTTGGCTGCTGCGGCCCGGGCGCCCAGCGTCGCCGCGGGCCTGGTGGCCCTGGCCGCGCACCGGCTCTCGTTCGGCATCGCGACCCTGGTGACGCTGCTGCTCTACCGCTACTCCTTCACCTCCCACGGCCTGCTGCGGGCCGGGCTCGCCGGGGTCGGCCAGGCCATCGCCGCAGGCGGGGCCGGGATGCTGCTGGCTGCGCTGCTCACCCCGCTGCTGGTGGCCCGGTTCGGGCGGGGACGCACCATCCGGGGGGCGCTGCTCGTCGCCGGGGTGCTGATCCTCGGGCTCGGCCTGCCGATGATGATGCCCACGATGCTGGCCGCCGCGTTCGCGCTGGCCGCCGCCGGGCAGGTGGTGAAGCTGAGCCTGGATGGCGCAGTGCAGTGCGACGTCGGCGACGAGGCCCGGGGCCGGGTCTTCGCGCTTTACGACACGGTGTTCAACATCGGCTTCGTGCTGGCGGTCGCCCTTGCCGCGGTGGTGATCCCCCCCGATGGCCGTTCCCCCGAACTGCTGCTGGTGGCGGCTGCCGGATATCTGGTCGCGGCCGG
This sequence comes from Pseudonocardiaceae bacterium, assembly GCA_035714625.1. Lineage (GTDB taxonomy): Bacteria > Actinomycetota > Actinomycetes > Mycobacteriales > Pseudonocardiaceae. The sequence goes on from DASTLT010000066.1 coordinate 12,237, forward strand.
GCTGCACCGCCTGATCGATCACCCACCGGCCCCGGCACGTCGGCCGGCAGGCGCTGCACGCAACGGGGGCTAGCTCACTCGGAGCTGGTGGTGTCGGCGAGCAGGGACCATGGGGGGTGACCCAGCTCGACCAGCCGCGGGATCTGCAGGGCGGACCAGGGGCTGAGCGCCCACGGCGCGACCGCCACCAGAGCGACCACCTCAGCCCACGGCACCCACCGGTATTCCAGCACCTCGGCCGGGTCGGGACGGGGCGGCCCGTCGGCGGCGCCCACCAGCACCGGGCAGTACTCGTTCTCCACCATGCCGTCGGGGGCCACCGCCCGGTACCTGAAATCCGGCAGGGCCACCGCGGAGCGCACCAACCGCAGCCCCAGCTCCTCGCGCAACCGCCGGGCCGCTGCTGGGGCCGATCCCTCACCGGGCAGCGGGTGCCCGCAGCACGAGTTGGTCCACACCCCCGGCCAGGTTCGCTTGCCGGCGGCGCGGCGGGTCATCAGCAGCCGGCCGGCTCCATCGAAGAGGTAGCAGGAGAAGGCCAGGTGCAACGGGGTGTCCCGATGGTGGACCTGGGATTTGGGTAGCTCTCCGGCCGGGCGGAACTGGTCGTCGAGCAGCACGACGGGCGCTTCGTCAGGGTGCATACCCGGCACGCTAGCCGCTCAGGCCGTTGTCCCGCGCCCATTGCCGCAGCTCGGCCTCGGCCTGCTCGCGGGTCAGCGGCCCCTGGTCCAGGCGCAGCTCCCTGAGGTGCCGCCAGGCCCGGCCGACCAGCGGCCCCGGCTCCAGCCCGAGCAGCTCCATGATCTCGTTGCCGTTCAGGTCCGGCCGCACCCGCGCCAGGTCCTCCTGCGCGCGGATCCGCTCGATGCGGGCCTCCAGCTCGCCGTAGCTGCGTTGCAGCGCGGCGGCCTTGCGGCGGTTGCGGGTGGTGCAGTCGGCGCGGACCAGCTTGTGCAACTGCGGCAGCAGCTCTCCCGCGTCGGTGACGTAGCGGCGGACGGCGGAGTCGGTCCACTCGCCCCGGCCGTAGCCATGGAACCGCAGGTGCAGGAACGTCAACCCGGCCACGGCGTCGACGACGTGGGCCGGGTAGCGCAGGGCCCGCAGCCGCTTGCGGACCAGCTTGGCCCCGACCGCCTCGTGATGGTGAAAGCTCACCCCGCCGCCGGGCTCGTGGCGGCGGGTGGTGGGCTTTCCGATGTCGTGCAGCAGCGCCGCCAGCCGCAGCACCAGGTCCGGCCCGCTGTCCTCCAGCGCGATCACCTGGTCCAGCACGGTCAGCGAATGGGTGTAGACGTCCTTGTGCTGGTGGTGCTCGTCGATTTCCAGCCGCATCGCGGGCAGCTCGGGCAGCACCTGCTCGGCCAGCCCGGTGTCCACCATCAGCTCGATGCCGCGCCGGGGGTAGGTCCCGAGCAGCAGCTTGGACAGCTCCGCCTGCACCCGCTCGGCGGTGATCCGGCTGATCTGCGCGGCCATGGCCACCATCGCCGCCTGCACCCGAGGCACCAGGGTGAAACCGAGCTGGGAGACGAACCGGGCGGCCCGCAGCATCCGCAGCGGGTCGTCAGCGAAGGATTCCTCCGGTGCGGCCGGGGTGTCCAGCTCCCCGCGGGCCAGCGCGGCCATCCCACCATGTGGGTCGATGAAGCGGGTGCCCTGCAGGTCGCGCACCGGGAGCTGGACGGCCATCGCGTTCACGGTGAAGTCCCGACGGCCCAGGTCGCTGGCGAGGGTGTCGCCGAAGACCACCTCCGGGTTGCGGGAGATCCGGTCGTAGCGGTCGGCCCGGTAGGTGGTGATCTCGCAGTGGGTGCCGGCCTTCTCCGCGCCGACGGTGCCGAACGCGATTCCGGTGTCCCAGACGGCGTCCGCCCAGTTGGACAGGATGCGCCGGCTGGTCTCGGGCCGGGCGTCGGTGGTGAAGTCCAGGTCGGTGCCCAGCTTGCCGAGCAGGGCGTCCCGCACGCTGCCCCCCACCAGATACAGCCGATGGCCCGCAGCGGCGAACCGGGCGGCCAGCTCGTCGGCTACCGGCGCGACCCGGAGCAGCTCCACCACGGCGTTCTGCTGGGCCGTGCTCACAGAAGGGATCCGGTTGCGCACGGCGGAAGGCGGAGGCGGCACAGCAGCCCAGGGTAATCGCACCGCGCAGCGCCCCGTCAAGCGATCGGTCCGGGCCGCACGGACCCCACGGATACCATCAGCGGCATGCCCTCGTCGTCTGGCAGGTCCGGCCGCCGGGTGCGCCGGATGCGCACCGTCGCCGAGACGTCTGCGGGCGGGGTGGTGGTGGATGTCGAGCACCGCAAAGCAGCGGTGATCGGCAGGCTGGACCGGCGGGGGCGGCTGCTGTGGTCACTGCCCAAGGGACACATCGAGCACGGCGAGACCCCCGAGCAGGCTGCGGTGCGGGAGGTCACCGAGGAGACCGGGATCGTCGCCGCGGTGGTGACCGCGCTGGGCAGCATCGACTACTGGTTCGTCGTCGACGACCACCGAGTGCACAAGACCGTGCACCATTTCCTGCTGCAAGCCTGCGGCGGGGAGCTGTCCGACGCCGACGTGGAGGTGGCCGCAGTCGCCTGGGTACCCCTGCCTGAGCTGACGACACTGCTGGCCTATGCCGACGAGCGCCGCCTGGTCCGGCGGGCCACCGCCCTGCTGGCGAATTCCGCGTGAGGCAGGTGTTGAGCCACCGCACCCGGGCCGGCGGGTCAGCACTGCTGGTGGCCCTCGTGGCGGTGCTGTTGCTGCCCGGGGTGGCCGCCGGGCAGGGCAGGCAGCCAGCCGACCGCCGCGCACCGGAGCGTCCGCAACTGCTGGCCAGGATCGAGTTGGCGACCCTGTCACCGCGAGTGGTCACGACCGCGAGCGCGCCGGTACTCAAGGTGAGCGGCCGGATAGTCAACATCGGGGACCGTTCGCTGAGCCAGCTCGGGGTGCGGCTGCAACGCGGCGATCCGCTGACCTCCGACCAGGCTGCCACCCGGGCCATCCGTGGGGTGCCCGACGCCCCGCATGCCACCCGCTTTCGGGCCCTGCCCGGTGACCTCGTTCCCGGCCAGAGCCGCCCCTTCGAGTTCGACGTGCCCTTGCGGGGGGGCGTGCTGGGTGGGGCAGGGGAGCTGGCGTCGCTGCAGATCGACCGGCCGGGCGTCTACCCACTGCTGGTGAACCTCAACGGCAAGCCCGATTTCGGTGGCGTCGCGCGGCTGGCCTCGGTCCCGTTGCTGCTCCCGGTGCTGGGCCTACCCCCGGCCGGCACCGGCCAGCCGCCCGGCCCGGGGCTGTCCCGGCCCCGCCAACCCACCCCGTTGACCGTGCTGTGGCCGCTGGCCACGCCACCGGTGCAACTGCCCACCGGTCCCGGCCAGCCGATCCTGCTGGCGGGCAACGGCCTCGGATCGGATCCGGTAGCGGTGCAGATCGCGCCGGGGGGACGGCTGGACGGGCTGGTCGGCGCGCTGGAGCAGGTGGTGCCGCCAGGGTCACCGCTCGCTGCGGCGGTGTGCGTCGTGATCGACCCGCTGCTGCTGGAGACGGTGGACGGGATGAGCCGCGGCTACCAGGTGGCCGCCCCCGGCGGGATCCGGGCGGGTACCGGGACCAGGGACGCGCGGAACTGGCTGGACCGGCTGCGCCGCGCGGTCCAGGGTCGCTGCGTGCTGCCGCTGCCCTACGCCGATCCCGACCTGGTGGCGCTGTCCCGGGCCGGCCTGACCGACCTGGAGGCGCTGGCCGGCAGCACCGGGGTCCGCCTGGTCCGCAACCTGCTGGGGGTGCAGCCGCTGAGCGGGGTCAGTTGGCCAGCGGGTGGCGTGCTCGACGAGCGCACGCTGGCCGATCTCAGCGCCCTGCAGACCCGCGCGGTGCTGCTGGAACGACGCGGGGTGGGGCCGGATCCCCCGACCGGGGACGTGGTCGGCCTGGCCACCGATGCGACGAGTTCCGACGCCGCCGCCACCGGTCTGCTCATCGACCCGCTGTTGACCGGGGCGCTGGATCCGAGTGCGGCGATCGAGGACCCCGACTTCGCCGAGACCGCGAACCTCACGGTGGCCACCAGCCCGACCGGCACCGCGAGCCCGCTGGCCGCCCAGGACGGGCTCGGTGCGCTGGTCTACCGCGCCATCGCCAATCCGGACCGGGCGCCGCTGCTGCTGGCGCCGCCGCGGCGCTGGCAGGTCGGCGCCGCGGAGGCCACCGCGCTGCTGCGCACCGCCCGCACCCTGGTGGAGGACGGCTTCTTCGCCCCCCGGGAGCTGGCCGCCCTGGCCGACGCCCGTCCCACGGGCCGCGGCGCCGCGGTGACCTACCCCCCGCAAGCCCGGGCCACCGAGGTGGGCGCGGGGGTCGCTGCGGCGGTCGGCCAGGCCCGCGACGTGCTACGTGACCTGCAGGTGGCTACCGTGCGTGACGCCACCGCCGACCTGGAGCCGGCCGGCCTGCTCGACCCGCTGCGGCTCGGGCTGCTGCGCGGGACGTCCTCGGCTTGGAGCGCTCAGCCGGACCGGGCCGGGCAGGTCACCGGCGAGGTGCGGGCCAAGCTGGACGAGCTGCTGCGGTCGGTGCGGATCCTGCCGCCGCCCGGCCCTTACACCCTGGCCGCCTCGGACTCCCCCCTGCTAATCACCGTGAGTAACGAGCTACCGGTCGGTGTGCAGGTGCAGCTCAGCCTGTCGCCGACGCCGGGGCTGCGAGCCGGAGCCGTCGGCGTGCAGTTGGTGCCGGCCCGCAGTACCCGCCAGCTCGTGATCCCGGCGCAGGTGAGCCGAGCCGGGCAGTTCATCATCACCGCCCGGCTGCGCACCCCGGGCGGCACCCCGCTGGGGTTGCCGAGCACGCTGCAACTGCGCTCCACCGCCTTCGGCACGGTCACCGTGGCGCTCACCGCAGGCGCTGGTGCAGTACTGGTCATGCTGGTGACCCGGCGCATCGTGCGCCGGGTCCGCGGAGCACGGAAAGCCGGGTGAGGGGTGGACGTCACGCAGCCCCGCGTCCCGCCGGGCCGGATCCCGCAGGCACCGCCGTCGCTGGTCCGCGCGACCGGCTCGATGGCGGTGGCCACTCTGGTCAGCCGGAGCACCGGGTTCGTCCGCCAGCTCGCACTCGCTGCCGTGCTCGGCATCGGGGTGGTCAACGACTCCTACACGGTGGCCAACACGCTGCCGAACATGCTCTACGAGATCCTGCTCGGGGGTGTGCTGACCAGCGTGGTGGTGCCGTTGCTGGTGCGCGCCGCGCGGGAGGACGCCGACCAGGGGGCGGCTTACGCGCAGCGCCTGGTCACCGTCGCGACGATGGCACTGGGGGTGGCCACGGCGCTCGCCGTCGTCGCGGCGCCCCTGCTGGCCTGGCTGTTCCTCGGGGACGGCCAGAACGCCAGCCCGCGGCTGGCCACCGCCTTCGCCTACCTGTTGCTGCCGCAGATCCTGTGTTACGGCCTCTCCGGGCTGTTCGGTGCGATCCTCAATGCCCGCAGCATCTTCGGCCCGCCGGCCTGGGCGCCGGTGCTCAACAACATGGTCGTGCTGATCACCCTGGTGATCTACCTTCTGGTGCCGGGGGAGATCAGCCTCGACACGGTGCGGATGGGCGAGCCGAAGCTGCTGGTGCTCGGCCTGGGCACGACGGCCGGTATCGCCGCCCAGGCAGTGGTGCAGCTTCCCGGGCTGCGCCGGGCCGGCTTCCACTTCGGCTGGCGCTGGGGCTGGGACCGGCGACTGACCCAGGCGGGCGGGATGGCCGCCTGGTTCGTGCTCTACGTGCTGGTCGGCCAGCTCGGGTACCTGGTCACCACCCGGTCCGCAGCGCAGGGCGAGCCGGGTGGCATCGTGATCTACAGTCTGGTGTGGCTGCTGCTGCAACTGCCGTTCGGGGTGCTGGGCTACTCCCTGCTCACCGCGATCATGCCGAGGATGAGCCGGGCCGCCGCCGACGGCGACCTGCCCGGGGTGGTCAGCGACCTGTCGCTGGGCGCCCGCTACCTGACCGTGCTGTTGTTGCCGATCAGCGTGGTGTTCACGCTGGCCGGCGAGCAGCTCGGGGTCGCGTTGTTCTCGCTGGGGAAAGCCAGCACCGACGCCGAGCGGCTGGGCCTGGCGCTGGCCGTCTCGGCGTTCGGCCTGCTGCCCTACGCCGTCACGATGCTGCAGTTGCGGGTGTTCTACGCGCTGGCCGACGCCCGCACCCCCACGATGATCAACGCGGCGATGGTGGCGGTGAAGGTGCCGCTGCTGCTGGCCTGTCCGGTGCTGCTCGACCCGGCCGCCGTGGTGCTCGGCCTCACCGCCGTCAACTCGCTGTCCTACCTGGCGGGCGCGGTGGTCGGGCAGGTGTGGCTGGGGCGGCGGCTGGGCCAACTGGACACCGGCCGCACCCTGGTCACGGTCGGTAAGTGCCTGCTGGCGGCGGTGCCCGCGGTCGGTGCGGTGCTCGGGCTGCGTGCGGTGCTCGACCTGGACGGGGTGGCCGGTGCCTGGCTGGATCTGGGCCTCACCACGGTGGTGGTCGGCGTGGTGATGGCAGCCGCCCTGCTCGTGCTGCGCACCCCGGAACTCACCGCCGCGACCAGACCGTTGCTTGCTCGGTTCACCCATCGTCAGCCACCCGAATAGCAGCCCAGGGCCGTACCCTGGAGTTGTTCTCCGCGGTGCCGCTCGGGGGCGGGACTGCGCAGGTCATCAGGCGTGCGGAGAGGGTGACAAGGCCGGTGAGTGGGCAGCCAGGGACGGGGACACGCAGGTCCGGCCCCCCCTTGCTGACCCCGGGCGCGCTGCTGGAACGGGGCCGTTACCGGTTGGTGGCCGAAGTCGGCCGCGACGACCGGTGCGCCGCGCAACTGTGGCAGGGCCGCGACCTGATGCTGGAGCGCGACGTGGCGCTGACCCTGTTCATCGCCGCGCCGCACGCCGAGCTGGCCCCCCAGCACAGCACTGCCAACGGCGCGGGCAAGCAGGCTACGGCGCGCACCGAGGCGGCAGAGAGTCACCTGCGTTGCGCCGTGCAGCGGGCCTTGCGCTCGGCCCGGCTGGTGACCCCGGGCGCGGCCCGGGTGCTGGACGTGCTGGACCCGGACAGCAGCTCCGGGCCGACCATCGCGGCCGTGGTCGCCGAATGGACCCCTGGTCGCGCTCTCGGGGAGCTGATCCGCGACGAGCTGGCACCGCCGTCGGTGGCCGCCAGCCTGCTCGTCCCGCTGGCCGGCGCGGTGGACACCGCGCACCGGGCCGGGCTGATCCTGGGCTGCGATCACCCGCAGCGGATCCGGGTGACCCCGGAGGGCCGGGCCCGGCTGGCCTTCCCAGGTCCCCCGCCGGACACCGGTCCGCAGGACGACATCCGCGGGCTGGGCGCCGTGCTCTACCTGCTGCTCACCGGATACTGGCCGCTCCCCGACCCTCCGGTACCGCCCGGCGGGCCGGGCCCTCCGGTACCGCCCGGCGGCTTGACGCCGGCCCCGCTCGGGCGGGACGGCGCGCCGGTGAGTCCCCGGGCGTTGCGGCCCGAGGTGCCGGTGGAACTGTCCGCTCTGGCGCTGCGCTGCCTCGCCGGTACGGGGACCGGTGGGGTGCACACCGGGGCCGCCGTGCAGCGGGTGCTGGAGCTGCACGCCGCGACCGACTATCCCGAATCGGCATCAGCCGGAGATGACCAGGGGCTCAGCCCCGAGCAGGTCCGTAAGCGGCGCCGGTTCCGGCTCGGTGTCTCGGTGGCCGCGCTGGTTGGTGCCACCCTGCTGATCCTGGGGTACCTGGGGATGCAGCTCGCCTCGATGTTCACCGCAGGCCCGAGTGGGCCGGCGCTGATCGTCGGCGGGCCCCCCTCCGCCGCACCGGCCAACCCAACCCCCCCGGCACCTGGCCCGCCGCCAGCGCCACCGGCCGGGCCGATCCCGGTCGCCGACCTGTCGGTGTACGACATCTCCGGCCGGGGCAGCCCGGACAACCAGGAGGACGTGGGACTGCTCGTCGACGGCGACCCGAGCACCGGCTGGTCTACCGACTCGTATTTCCAGCCGTTCCCCGCCTTCAAGCAGGGCCTCGGGGTCATGCTCCGGTTCGAGCGGCCCGTCGCGGTGTCCTCGGTGACCGTCGAGTCGCCCAGCGCGGGCACCGTGCTCGAAGTCCGGACCGCCCCGGCGCCGGACGCCCCCCTGGACCAGACCACCGTCGTCGGTAAGGCCACCCTGGCCGCCGGCAGCACGCCGATCCAGTTGCAGCCGGGCCCTCCGACGCAGTACCTGCTGCTGTGGATCACCGAGCTGAGCGGAGGGGGCGAGCACAACCGGTCCAAGCTCAGTGAGATCGGGGTACAGCAGCGGGCCAGTTGACGACTACGCTGCGCAGGGTGACCGGGGGCAGGTCGGACGTGGAACTGGTAGCGGCGCACGTGGCTGGGGATGCCGGGGCGTTCCCCGAGCTGATGCGCCGACACCGGGACCGGATGTGGGCAGTGGCCCTGCAGACGCTGCGCGACCCCGAGGAGGCGGCCGACGCGGTGCAGGACGCGCTGCTCTCCGCATTTCGCTCGGTCGGCTCGTTCCGGGGCCAGGCCCAGGTGACCACCTGGCTGCACCGGATCGTGGTCAATGCCTGCATCGACCGGCTTCGCTGGCGCGAAGCCCGTCCCACCTGCCCGCTACCCGAGACCGGGCCGGACGAACCGGCGGTGGCCAGGGATGCGATGGCTGACCGGGACACCCGGGTCACCATCGCCGAGGCGCTGGATTCGCTGCCCGCCGAGCAGCGCGCGGCCATCGTGCTGATCGACGTCGAGGGGTACTCGGTGGCCGAGACCGCGGCCCTGCTGGGGGTGGCCGAGGGGACCGTGAAGAGCCGCTGCGCCCGGGGCCGGGCCCGGCTGGCGGTATTGCTCGGTCATCTACGGAACCCCGATGCGATTGCAAACGTCTCACCTGTCGCGGTGCCGACGCAGCTTCGGAAGCAGGGATGATGGCCGGAAACAATGGGCAGGCTCGCTCGGCTGATCCTGCGGTCCAGCCGTTGAGCCTGGACCTGCTGGCTGATCTGCACGCCGGGGTGCTCGACGAGGCGGTGGCGGCTGTGCTGCGGGCCCGGGTGGCCGCTGATCCCTCGGCCCGCACGGTGCTGGCCGCCCTCGACGCCACCGTGGCCGACCTGGCTGCCCTGCCGCGGCAGCGCACCGCCCGGATACCCGACGAGGTGGCGACCCGCCTGGAGTCCGCGCTGGCTGCCGAGGCGCAGCAGGGCACTGCTGGTCAGGAGAGCTCAGTCCAGGCGATCCCGTTCGGGCCGGGGACCGGGCTGACGGCCCACCGGCGGCGGGCCGGGTGGGCCGGTCTCGCCGTGCTGGCCGCGGCCGCCGCGGTGAGTGCCGTGCTGGCGCTGTCCGCCCTGCCCGGCGCGATCGCCCACCTCCCGCATCCTGGCGACGTGCTAGGCGCGGCCAGCGGGGTCCAGCCAGCGCCCCCGCCGGCGCTCACCCGCAGCAACCTCGGCAGCGTGCTGGACCAGGCACTCGGTGCCCGCGACTATGGTCCGCTGACGCCGTCGCACCTGCTGAGGACCTGTCTGAGCACTCACCGGGTGCCAGCCGGCGAGGAGCCGCTGGGGGCGCTCGAGGTCACCCTCGATGGCCGCCGGGGCGTGCTGCTCGTGCTGCCCGCTGACCGGATCGGGCAGTTGCGCCTGCTCGTCGTGGGCCCGAACTGTGGCCCCGCCCACCCGGTTCCGCTCGCCGAGTACGTCGTGCCGCGCTGATGGTTGCCCTTCAAGAGCACCCAACGTACCGGGAACAGGCGCCAATAGGATCGTGTTGTGGTCAACGTGAGCGCACAGATCCGGGATGTCATCGTCATCGGTTCCGGCCCAGCCGGCTACACCGCAGCGCTCTACGCCGCGCGGGCCCAGCTCAATCCGCTGGTGCTCGAGGGCAGCCAGTACGGCGGCGCCCTGATGACGACCACCGATGTGGAGAACTACCCGGGATTCCCCGACGGGATTCTCGGCCCGGAACTGATGGAGCACATGCGGGCGCAGGCCGCCCGCTTCGGCGCTGACCTGCAGGCCAGGGACGTCACTTCGGTGGATCTGACCGGTGACGTGAAGCAGGTGGTGGTGGACGGCACCATCCACCGCGCTCGGGCCGTGCTGCTCGCCATGGGCGCCCAGCCTCGCTACCTGGGAGTACCAGGGGAGCAGGAGCTGCTTGGTCGGGGCGTCAGCTCCTGCGCCACCTGCGACGGCTTCTTCTTCCGCGACCAGGACATCGCAGTCATCGGTGGCGGGGACTCCGCGATGGAGGAGGCCACCTTCCTGACCCGTTTCGCCCGGTCGGTGACGGTCGTGCACCGGCGCGACGAGTTCCGGGCCTCCAAGATCATGCTGGCGCGCGCCCGGCAGAACGAGAAGATCCAGTGGCGCACCGGGGTGACGGTCGAACGGGTGGTCGGCGAGAACGGGGTCAGCCACCTTGAGCTGTCCGACGGTTCAACGCTGGAGGTGACCGGGATGTTCGTGGCCATCGGGCACGACCCGCGCAGCGAGCTGGTCCGCGACCAACTGGAGACCGACGCGGACGGCTACGTGAAGGTGGCCGCACCGAGTACCGCTACCAGCGTGGACGGGGTGTTCGCGGCAGGCGACCTGGTGGACCGCAGTTACCGGCAGGCGGTCACGGCTGCGGGTACCGGCTGCGCGGCCGCGATCGACGCCGAGCGGTGGCTGGCCGAGCACGCGCAGGAGCCGCACGCGGGGGTAGCCGCCGAGTTCGTCGGAGGCGGCTACGGCCCTGCATCGTAAGCCCCAGAGACAGGAGATGACATGGCTGACAAGCCGACGATGACCGTGACCGACGAGTCGTTCGCCGATGAGGTGCTCGGCAGCGACAAGCCGGTGCTGGTGGACTTCTGGGCAACCTGGTGCGGACCGTGCCGGCTGGTGGCTCCGGTGCTCGAGGAGATCGCGACCGAGCACGCCGAGAAGATCACCATTGCCAAGCTGGACGTCGACCAGAACCCCAGCACGTCGCGCAACTACCGGATCATGTCGATCCCGACCATGCTGCTGTTCGCCAAGGGCGAGGTGGTGAAGGAGATCATCGGCGCCAAGCCGAAAGCGGCGTTGCTGGCCGACCTGGCCGACTACATCTGATCCTGCTACCGCTGCGCTGAGCTGGACCGGTGCAGCGAGACCCAGGCAAGCAGGGGCGGCTCGCCGGACGAGCCGCCCCTGCAGCGCGACGCGGGTGACGGTAACCCGGGCAGGCAACCGATGACCCCGCGATTCCGTCCTTGGCACGGAGCCCCGGTCGGTCCGCGCAGTCGGGGGCGGACCGACCAGCCCGGGAGGACGTGTCCAAGCAGACGGGCGCAACCAGACGGGGCACAATGGGCGCTACTCCCCCCGCACCAGGCCCAGCCGAGGAGCTTGGTGCTCGATCCGAAGTGAGGGGTGCATGCAGTCGCTGCGCCGGGGCAACGTCGGGCCGGAGGTAGCCGAGGTACGCGCCATGCTGG
>DASTLT010000067.1:0-2703 GCA_035714625.1 Pseudonocardiaceae bacterium
TAAAGGCAGTCGCCTTCTTCGTGCAGAGTGGTCCCTGGTGGTGTGATCGCGGACCGGCGGTGGCCTCCCTGTTGATCTCTGTCTTGGTCGTAACACAGAGTGGCTGTCGGCCGGTCGGTTCGGAGAGAACCGGGAGAAAGATCTGTCACTTTTAGTCTTGCTACGATTACCCTTCGACAAACCCGGACTGTAGTGTTACGGGGACGGATGCAGCGCTCGCCGCAGATCCGACGTCGACCACTCGGACGACCGACGCAGTGATGACAAGTGTGCTTGACATCGACCCCCGTGTCAAGCACACTTGTCCTGTGAGGCGCAGCGGCGGCCGTCGGTAGGGGTGAGTCGGTAGGGGTGAGGTGGTGCGCAACGACGTGCGGACCTGGCGGATGCAGCGCGGTCTCTCGCAGGCCGAGCTCGGGCGGGTGATGGGGGTGTCCCGCCAGACCATCAACTCCATCGAGACCGGGCGCTACCTCCCGTCGCTACCCCTGGCGATGGCCTTGGCCGCCTACTTCGAGACTACCGTTGAGGAGATCTTCCATGTCGACCCGACCGACCACTGACCGGCAACGCCGGATCGCCAGCCTGAGACTGCCCCTGGTCTCGGTCGGCATCGGCGTCGCCTACCTGATTGCCGGACTGCTCGGCGGCGAGCCCGGCTTCGGCCTCTTCGGGCTGCTGCTGATGACCGGCCTGGCGCTGGTCCTCTGGCTGGGACGGCACCGCAGCGAAACCGTGCAGGGCCTGATGGACCGCCGCGACGAGCGGATCAACGCCATCGACCTCAAGGCGACGGCGTTCGCCGGCCTGGCGGTGATCGTCGCGATCATTGCCGCCTTCATCGTCGAGATCGCGCGCGGCCAGGACGGTTCGCAGTACGCCTGGCTGGGTGCGGTGGGCGGCGTCGCCTACGTGCTCGCGGTCATCGTCGGGCGGCTGCGCGGCTGAGCCTCAGCGCTGGGCGGGCACCAGGAGGGTGAAGGTGGGCGGCGCGGGGCGGGTCAGTCGCAGCCGGCCGCCTTCGGCCTCGGCCAGGCTGCGGGCCAGGGCGAGCCCGATGCCGTGCCCGTCGGCGAGTCGGGAGCGGCGGGTGAACAGCTCCTGTTCGGGGGCGGTGATGCCGTCGCCCTCGTCGGAGACGTCGATGGCCAGCGCGTCGGTGGCGTCGCGGACCGCGACGGTGACCGCGCCGGAACCGTGCGTGGTGGCGTTGTCCAGCAGTACCGTGAGCACCTGGCGCACGGCGGCGGTGGAGGCCGGGGATGGGGGGGCGAGCGGGTCCACCGCCACCCGGAGCAGCCGCCGTTGCGCGGCGAGGCGGTCTTGCCAGCCGTGCTCGATCTCGTCAAGCAAGCCGAACAGGTCCAGCGGGGCGGTGGTGGGCTTGCGGGTGTCGCGGGCCAGGGCGAGCAGCTCCGCAATGGTCTGCTCCAGCCGGTCGGTGTCGGCGATCGCCGCCGTGATGGGCTGGCGCAGGTCCTGTCCCGGCCGGTCCAGCGCCGCTTCCAGGCGCAGCCGCAGGCCGGTCAGGGGGGTGCGCAACTGGTGCGAGGCGTCGGCGGAGAAGGCCCGCTCCCGGGCGAGCATGTCGTCGAGGCGCACCGCGGTGTTGTTCAGCGCGGTGCCCACGGCGTCGATCTCTGGGATGGCTGCCGGTTCGGTGCGCACGCTGAAGTCGCCTTCGCCGAGCCGGCGGGCCGCGCCGGACAGGTCCTCCAGTGGGCGGGCCAGCCGACCGGCCTGGCGGCGGGCCAGCAGCCACACCGCACCGATGGCCACCCCGGCCAGACCCGCCATGGCCAGCCAGGCCAGCCCGATCTGCTGGTAGACCACGCGGCGCGGGCTGGCGGCGCGCACCGCACCGATCACCTCCCCCTCATGGGTCACCGGCACCGCCACCACCAGCTCACCGTCAAGGTCGCGCCGGCCGATGGCCCCGTCCAGGGCCTGACCGACCGTGGCGTCCCCGCCTGCCGGACCGACCCCCATGATGCGCAGCATCCGGTGGCCGTCGTAGACATAGACCGCCAGGTCGGTGTGCGCCTTCGCCTCCGGAAGCCAGCGCGGGACCCGGCCGCGGACCACGTCGGCCGACACGGCCAGCGCGGCGGCGTCGCCCACTCGCTCCAGTTTGGCCCGCTCGTCCACCAGCGCGTACTGCGCCACCGCAACGGCCAGCGGCACGCCGAACAGGCTGATGGCCAGCACAGCGGCCAGCACGGCAAGGCCGACGATCCGGATCCGCACGAGGGGAGATTTTGCCGACCGCTAACCGGGGACGGACAGGGCGATAACCGCATCGGACCTAGCGTGGTCCCCATGCGCTACCAGCTCACGCCCGCATCTGGCCGCCAGGACCAGTCCCGACTGCGGTCGCGGAACGCCCCGAGCACCCAGGACCACGGCTCGGTGACCCACCCCGTCTCGGTGACCCTGTTCACCGGACCCGATCCCGGCACCGTCCGGGCCTGGGCGCACCTGGTCAGCTCGACTCCGGGTGGCGACGTCACGCAGTTGCCGGCGTGGGCGGACCTGTGGCGCCAGGCCGGTTTCCTCCCGCTCTACCTGCTGGCCCGGCAGGACGACCGGCTGGTCGGCGGTGCTCTGGTGCTGCAGCGCCAACTGCCGGTGCTCGGGGTGGTGGGCTACCTGCCCTACGGGCCGGTGCTCGCACCCTGGGCGCCGCGCGACGCCACCGCGCGC
>DASTLT010000068.1:0-9942 GCA_035714625.1 Pseudonocardiaceae bacterium
TGTTGCGGGCAGGCGAGAAGCCTACCCGATGCGCGGACCAGCTTACGAGCCCTCGCCCCAGGTCAAGCCGGTGGTGCACTCACTGTCTGACCTCAAGATACATTAGTCAAGCATTGTCGATCCGTACTGCTGACCAGATCAGGAATCAAACGTTCGACTTGATCGGTTTGGCGCGGACCTAATCTTATCATGGCAGAAGTGGAGCAGGCATGTTTTGTTGCACGTCAAGCGGTGGAAATCAACCAGGGCACCCTGCGGGGTCGACCGAAGCGCAAGCTAAAAGATTTTCGTCGCGAACTGGCTCCCTACCAGAATACAATGGCAGGCCGCGAGTTCACTGAATACCTTCGCCATCTGTCGAACTGACAACCATCACCCACTGACCGGGAGGCGTCGCTGTGCCGCGTATCGGGATTACCGGGCACACCAATCTGACTCAGGCCACCGAAAACGTGGTCTCTGCGGCGCTGCGCCATGTGCTCCACCAAACCTGCCGCAGCGGACTCGTCGGTGTCACCTGTCTGGCCCGAGGCGCAGATCAACTGTTCGCCCAGGCCGTGTTGGACCTCGGAGGCCGTCTGGAGGTCGTGTTGCCCGCACCCGACTACTGGACAAAGATCCAGCCAGCCAACCTCGCCCGATATGATGCGCTGCTGACCGCGGCAGAGTCGGTACACGTGATGCCCTTCGAGACCTCACGGCGCGAGTCCTACCTGGCGGCCAGCGAGTACCTGCTCTCGCACGTCGATGAGCTGGTCGCCGTCTGGGACGGCGGTCCCTCAGGTGGGCTGGGCGGAACCGCTGACGTCGTCTCCGCCGCTCGGCAGCGCGGTCTGCCGGTGCGGGTGATCTGGCCGCAAGGGGCAGCCCGCGGTTGACGCTGGCACGATCAGCGGCTCCCGGGCCTCCCGTCGTCATCGCGTCATTCTCAGCCTGCTCGATATGAGCAACAGTCGGCGCGCCTAGCTGGATTTGCCAGCGAGTTGCGGCACCCTGTGCGCCGTGGATCTTCCAGTGCTCCTGGCCCTGCTGGCCGGTCTCGCGATCGGCGCGCTGATCAGTTGGCTGCTGGCCGCCGCCAGCCGCCGGACCGCAGTCGCCGAGGCGGGCCGCAGTGCGGAGGTCGCCCGGGCCGCTGCCGAAGCCGACCTCAGTGCCGCCCGCCGGGACGGTGAGCGAGTCAGGGCTGAGCGCGACGCCGAAGCGGCCCGCGCCGAGCAGGCCCGCAGCCGAGCCGATCAGACCGCCGAGCGGCTCGCGGCAACGCAGGCGGAGCTAGCCGGCGCCCGCGCCGAACTGGACGCGCAGCGCTCGGCCACCGCCGACCGGGAACGCCTGCTGGGCCGCCGCGAGGCCGAGCTCAAGGACAGCTTCCAGGCGCTGTCCGCCGAGGCGCTGTCCCGCAACAATGAGGCGTTCGTCCAGCTCGCCGAGGCGCGGATCAAGGAAGCCACCGCCGCGTTGTCGGCCAAGGCCGACGGCGACGCCACCGCGCGTCAGCAAGCCATTGCGGCGATACTCGGCCCGGTCGCCCAGACCCTGCACCGGCTCGACGGCCAGTTGCGCACCGTGGAGAAGGAGCGCGAGGCGGCCTACGCCGGGCTGCGCGAGCAGGTGGGGGCGATGCACCGCACCTCGGAGCAGTTGCAGAGCGAGACCCGTCAACTGGTCAACGCGCTCCGCGCCCCGCAGGTCCGGGGCCGGTGGGGCGAGCTGCAACTGGAGCGGATCGTGCAACTGGCCGGCATGGTCGAGCACTGCGACTTCTCCCGGCAGGTCACCGCCACCGATGCCAGCGGCGACGACGACGCCCTGGTCCGCCCCGACCTGATCGTGCACCTGGCCGGCGGCAAGCAGATCGTGCTGGACGCCAAGGTGCCCTTCGGGGCCTACCTGGAGGCCGTCGACGCGACCGACCCGGACCGCCGCCGCGACCGGCTCGCCGCGCACGCCCGGCACCTGCGGGCGCATGTTGACTCGCTGGCGCACAAGTCGTACTGGCGGCGCTTCGAGCCCACTCCCGAATTCGTGGTGCTCTTCGTCCCTGGCGACCCGTTCCTCGAGGCAGCCCTGCAGACCGACCCGGCCCTGCTGGAGCACGCCTTCGAGCGCAACGTGGTGGTCGTCACCCCGACCACGCTGATCGCGCTGCTGCGCACGGTGGCCTACACCTGGCGGCAGGAGGCGCTGGCCCGCAACGCCGCCCAGGTGCATGACCTGGGCCGGGAGCTGCACGCCCGGCTGGCCACCATGGGTAGCCATGTCGCCAAGCTGGGCAAGCAGCTCGGTGGGGCGGTGGACGCCTACAACAGCACGGTGCGCTCGTTGGAGTCACGGGTGCTGGTGAGCGCCCGCCGGTTCACCGAGCTCGAGGTGGTCACCGACGAACTGGACGCCCCCGAGCAGGTGGAACGCAGCCCGCGCACCGTGCAGGCGGCAGAGCTGGTTGCCTCCGCAGCGGAGTCGCTGGTCGCGCTGGAACCGGTGGCCCGCAGTCCCGGCTCGCCCCGCCCCGAATGGATCTCACCTGAGCAGGACTGGAGCTGGGTAGCCGACCAACTGAACCGGGGGCCTGACGAGGAGCCGAGACCGTCTACTGTGAACGGGTGACCATAGCCCGGGAGCTTCCCGCCCGGCGCGGACTTAGCTGGGATGAGCGCGCCCTGCTGCCCCGGCACGCCGGGGTGCCGTGGTGGCTGGCGGTCAGCTTGGCGCTGGCCCTGACCGCAGTGGGCGCGGTCGCCGACATCGAGCGAATCGGCCGGCTCGGCGTCGTCTTCCCCGCCTGCTACTTCCTCGGCTGCCTGCTGGCGGTCGGTGTGGTGCAACGCAGGGGGCTGTTCGGACCGATGGTGCAGCCCCCGCTGGTCCTTGCGATCACGGTACCCAGCGTGGTGTTGCTGACCGGCTCTGTTCCCACCGGCGGGAGCACCACCGCCACCGCCCTCGCCATGGGCACTCCTCTGATCAACAGCTTCCCCGCCATGGCGGTCACCACCGCAGCCACCCTCGCCCTCGGCGCCTTCCGGCTGCTCACCCAGCGACCGCCGACCACCCCGGGCTCCCCGCGGTTCGTCCGGCGCGCCGCTCCGGCCCCCGCAGCCGAGCCCGTCACCCAACCCATCCCCAGGGTTCCCCCCCACCGACGACCCCCACCGCCATCCGGCTCCGAATAGCGCTTCTGCGCGCTCCCGGAGCGCCATTCGGAGCCGAACCGCAGCTTGAGGACGTCCGGAGCCGCCCTTCGAAGCAACTCGCGGCGCCCTGGAAGCTGAACCCGGACGCCTCGCCTACAGGGCAGATCGATCTTGACGCTGTGGTGAGCTGAATCGATTCAAAGGAACCATAACCTCAAGATCGACAACCGTGATCACCGGAGCCCGGGGCTGCCGGGCGCTTGAGTTCTCGTGGGAGCGAGAACACCAGCCTCTCCTCTGCCGTGCTGATCTCCTGCACCTCGTCGTACCCACGCTCAGCCAGGAAATCCAGCACGCTCCGGACCAGTATCTCGGGCACGGAGGCCCCGCTGGTGACACCCACCGTGGACACCCCGTCCAGCCAGACCGGGTCGATCTCCTGCGGGTAGTCGACCAGATACGCCGCCGGCGCACCGGAGTCCAGTGCGACCTCGACCAGCCGCACCGAGTTCGACGAGTTGCGCGAACCCACCACCAGCACCAGGTCACAGTCCGGCGCCATCGCTTTCACCGCGCCCTGGCGGTTCTGAGTGGCGTAACAGATGTCGTCGCTAGGCGGGTCGCCCAGCTCCGGGAACCGCTCCCGCAACCGCGCGACGGTCTGCATGGTCTCGTCCACCGACAGGGTGGTCTGGGACAGCCACACCACCCGGGACGGGTCGCGCACCTGCACCGAGTCAACCGCATCCGGGCCCTCGACCAACTGCACATGCTCAGGTGCCTCACCGACGGTCCCCTCGACCTCCTCGTGACCCTGGTGCCCGATCAGCAGGATGTCGTAGCCGTCCCGGGCAAACCGCCTGGCCTCCTGATGCACCTTGGTGACCAGCGGGCAGGCGGCGTCGATGGTGCGCAGACCGCGGGAGGCCGCCTGCTGATGCACCGCCGGGGACACGCCGTGGGCGGAGAACACCACGAGGGCGCCTTCGGGTACCTCGTCGGCCTCCTCAACGAAGATCACCCCACGCTGTTGCAAGGTTGCCACCACGTGCCGGTTGTGCACGATCTGCTTGCGCACGTAGACCGGCGCACCGTAGGTCTGCAGGGCCTGCTCGACGGTGATCACAGCCCGGTCCACCCCCGCGCAGTAGCCGCGGGGGCTGGCAAGCAGCACACGCTTGGACATACCCACACCCTACGGGCGAGGCTGCATCGGGTGGGGGTGGCGTGGCCCGGGTGGGCACCGCACCCGTGACTGGGGCAGGCTGGTGACTATGCGCCCGATTCCCTTGCCCGTCCGTGTCGCCGCGGGCCTGGTGGTCACCGCTCTGGAGCAGGCCCGCAAACTCCCCGGCCAGCTCGCCGAGCTGCCCATCACCGCAGCCAGCCGTGCCGTGCAGGCGGGCATGCGGGTCCAGCAGCGGGTCACCGAGCTCGCCATCAAGGGCGACGAGGTGTTCTCGCTGTTCCGCCAGGTCGAGGACACCCCGCCCTGGGCCCGGTTCGACGAGGACGACGAAGCCCGTGACGCCTCCGCCGGCTACCGGCCGAACACCAACGGCACCAGCCCCGCAGCCAGCGGCCGGCCCGCCTCCCGCGACTCGCTGGCCGCAGTGCTCCCCGGCCCGGGGGCAGACCGCTGCGGTGAGATCGACGAAGCCGACGTCGCCCGCGCGTTGACCCCTCAGCATCCGGCTACGAGCGCCGAGGCGAAGCCCCCCGGACCCCCGGGGCTGCCCGGTTATGACGAGTTGTCGTTGGCTCAGCTTCGCGGCAAGTTGCGTGGACTGTCGCTGCTGGAGCTGGAGGCGCTGCTCGCCCACGAGCAGGCCCATCAGGATCGCGCCCCGTTCGTGACCATGCTCACCAACCGGATCACCACGGTCCGCTCCCGGTGACCGAGTGACCGAGCCGGCCACCAGCGCAGAGGCACCCTGGCCGGTCCGCACCGTAACCCGCAAGATCGCGGGCTGGATCGACAAGCTGGGTGCGGTATGGGTGGAAGGACAGCTCACCCAGATCAACGCCCGAGCGGGAACCGGGACGGCGTTCCTCACCCTGCGCGACCCGGTTGCCGATGTCTCACTCACTCTGACCTGCCCGATTGGGCTGGTCCGCGACCGGCAGCCAGCGTTGGCCGACGGCTGCCGGGTGGTGGTGCACGGCAAGCCGTCGCTGCACCCCGGCCGGGGCACGCTGAGCCTGCGGGTGGACGAGATCCGCGCGGTCGGCATCGGCGAGCTGCTGGCCCGCCTCGAGCAGTTGCGCAGGCTGCTTGCCGCGGAGGGCCTGTTCGATCCCAGCCGCAAGCGTCCGCTGCCCTTCCTGCCCCGTTGCGTCGGCCTGATTACCGGCCGGGCCAGCGCCGCCGAGCGCGACGTGATCAGCAATGCCACGGCCCGCTGGCCCGCGGTGCGCTTCCGGGTGCAGAACGTGGCGGTGCAGGGTGCACTGGCGGTGGGCCAGATCATCGACGCGCTCGCCGTGCTGGACCGCGACCCCGCGGTGGAGGTCATCGTGCTGGCCCGCGGCGGGGGCAGCGTGGAGGACCTGCTGCCGTTCTCCGACGAGGCGCTGTGCCGCGCGGTGGCGGGCGCCTGCACGCCGGTGGTCTCGGCGATCGGTCACGAGCCGGACACTCCGCTGCTGGACCACGTGGCGGACAAGCGCTGTTCCACCCCGACCGACGCGGGCAAGTGCGTGGTACCCGACGTCGCCGAGGAGACCGTCAAGCTGCGCCAGTTGCGCGACCGCTCCCGGCGCGCCCTGCACGCCTGGGTGGACCGGGAACGGCGGCTACTCGACGCGCTGCGCAGCCGCCCGGCGCTGGCCGACCCGATCCGTCCACTGGACGAGCAGTGCCAGAGGGTGGCCGAGCTGCGGGCCCGCGCGGACCGGGCGTTACTCAACGTACTGCGGGCCGAGCAAGACCGGCTCGCGCACGTCACAGCCCGCTTGACGACCCTGGGGCCTGCGGCCACTCTTTCCCGCGGATATGCGGTGGTCCAGAAGGTGGCCGGGCCAGCTTGCAGCCCAGCGGGTGCTCCGGTGCTCCGGTCGGTGGCCGATGCCGAAGAGGGCACCGCCCTGCGGATCCGGCTAGCCGATGGAGCCCTGCACGCGGCAGTGACCCACCGTGTCGACGCGCCGGCTCGGCCGGCGATGTCCGACTTGCCGGCTCGGCCGGCGGCAAGGGATGAGGAGACGACCTGGTGAGCGGCATGGACGATCCGACAACGTTGGGTTACGAGGCCGCGCGCGACGAGCTGGCCGAGGTGGTGCGGGCGTTGGAGACCGGCGGTCTGCCCCTGGAGGACTCGCTGGCGCTGTGGGAACGCGGCGAGCGGCTCGCGGCGGTCTGCGAACGGCATCTGGCCGGCGCCCGGAAACGGATCGAGGCCGCCCTCACCGTCCGCGAACAGCGCGATGCCGAACCGCCCCAGGGGGAGCAATGATCACTCTCCTCCGGCAGAGAGGCCCTGCCAGGTAGTGGATCAGCGGTTGAGGTCGTCGGCGAGCCCGCTGGCGGCGGTGAGCAGGGCAACAAGACCTCCGCGGCTGGCCAGCGCTTCCACGTCCATTGATCACCTGATGGTTTACTCGTGGTGAACCCTGCCCACCAAGGCCGAAGCGGTTCAGCAGGCGACCACCTCGCGCAGTCGCCGAGGGGCCCGTTGGGTCAGCTCCGCGATCAGCTCACGGGCGATCGGATGGTTGCGCATGTTCACCGGAGCGGACCGGCCGGGATACCAGCCGGTGCAACTGCGGCTGTGCAGGCGGCTGCGGGTTACCCGCGACCGCAGCAGCCCCCGTCTGGTTGGCACTCTGGGAGGATGAGGTATTGCAGTCCATCTCAGGAGGACCCCATGAGCACCGTGACCACGCCGCAGCCAAACGTGCAGCGCGAACAGCCAGACCGCAACCTTGCGCTGGAGCTGGTGCGGGTCACCGAGGCGGCCGCGATGGCCGCGGGCCGCTGGGTCGGGCGCGGCGACAAGAACGGCGGTGACCAGGCGGCCGTGGATGCCATGCGCAAGCTGGTCGGCTCGGTGTCCATGCGCGGCGTGGTGGTGATCGGCGAAGGGGAGAAGGACGAGGCGCCGATGCTCTACAACGGCGAGCTGGTCGGCAACGGAGAAGGGCCGGAGTGCGACGTCGCGGTCGATCCGATCGACGGCACCACGCTGATGGCCAAGGGCATGCCCAATGCGCTGGCGGTGCTCGCGGTGGCCGAGCGGGGCACCATGTTCGACCCGTCTGCGCTGTTCTACATGGAGAAGATCGCCACCGGGCCGGAGGCAGCCGACGTGATCGACCTGTCGGTGCCGGTGGCGGAGAACATCCGCCGGGTCGCCAAGGCCAAGGACTCCGACATGTCCGACATCACGGTGTGCATCCTGGACCGGCCGCGCCACGACGATCTGGCGCGTCAGGTCCGGGCGGCGGGCGCCCGGATCACGTTCATCACCGACGGGGATGTCGCTGGCGCGATCGCCGCCGCCCGCCCGGACACCGGCGTGGACCTGCTGATGGGCATCGGCGGGACCCCGGAGGGCATCATCACCGCGGCCGCGCTGCGCTGCATGGGCGGCGCGATCCAGGGCCGGCTGTGGCCCCGCGACGACGCCGAGCGCCGCGCGGCCCAGGACGCCGGGCACGACCTCGACCGCATCCTGACCACCGAGGATCTGGTGCGCAGCGACAACGTGTTCTTCTGTGCGACCGGGATCACCGACGGGGAGCTGCTGCGCGGGGTGACCTACCGGGCCGGTGGCTGCAGCACGCAGTCCATCGTGATGCGCTCCAAGTCCGGCACCGTGCGGATGATCGACAGCTTCCACCGGCTGACCAAGCTGCGGGCGTACTCCATGGTGGACTTCGACCAGCGGGCACCCGTCCTGGAGTAGCCCAGGCCATGCCATAACGTGGGCATCCGCTACGACAGCAGCTCGGCTGGCGGTCCACGGAGGTGATGCCCGCAATGGCACAGCGGTACCGGACCGAACGCGACACCATGGGCGAGGTACAGGTGCCGGTAGGTGCCCTGTACCGCGCCCAGACCCAGCGTGCCGTGGACAACTTCCCGATCTCCGGCCGCGGTCTGGATCGCGCCCAGATCCGGGCCCTCGGCCTGGTCAAGGCTGCCTGCGCGCGGGTGAACGGCCGGCTCGGGGTGCTCGATACCGAGCTGGCCGCCGCCATCGCCACGGCCGCCGACGAGGTCGCCGCCGGTCAGCACGACGCGCACTTCCCGGTCGACGTGTTCCAGACCGGCTCGGGCACCAGCTCGAACATGAACGCCAACGAGGTGATCGCCACCCTCGCCGCCCGGATGAGCGGCGCCGACGCGCACCCCAACGATCATGTCAACGCCGCCCAGTCATCCAACGACGTGTTCCCCACCACGATCCACCTCGCCGCCACCGAGGCGCTCATCCGCGATGTGCTGCCCGCGCTGGATCACCTGGCCGCCGCGCTGGCCGGCAAGTCCGAGCAGTGGCGTGAGGTGGTCACGGCGGGACGCACCCACCTGATGGACGCGGTGCCGGTCACCCTCGGCCAGCAGGCGGGCGGGTGGGCGGCGCAGGTCCGCTACGGCGCCGAGCGGCTGCAGAGCTGCCTGCCCCGGCTGGCCGAGCTGCCCATCGGCGGCACCGCGGTGGGTACCGGCCTCAACGCCCCTCCCGGCTTCGGCGCCGCGGTCGTCGCAGAGCTGCGCCGCAGCACCGGACTGGACCTACTCACCGAGGCCCGGGACCACTTCGAGGCGCAAGGCGCCCGGGACGGGCTGGTGGAGTGCTCGGGCGTGCTGCGCACCGTCGCGGTCTCCCTTTTCAAGATCGCCAACGATCTCCGCTGGCTGGCTTCCGGTCCCCGGGCCGGCCTCGCCGAGCTGCGGCTGCCCGACCTGCAGCCGGGCTCGTCGATCATGCCGGGCAAAGTCAACCCGGTGCTCTGCGAGGCGACGATGATGGTCGCGGCTCAGGTGATCGGCAACGACGCCGCCGTGGGGTTCGCCGGCGCCCAGGGCAACCTGGAGCTCAACGTGATGATGCCGGTGATGGCACGCAACGTGCTGGAGTCTGCCCGGCTGCTCGCCGCGGTCGCCCGGCTGCTCGCCGACAAGGTGGTGGCTGGAGCGGTGGCCGACGTCGAGCGGTGCCGGGAGTACGCCGAGTCCTCCCCCGCGATCGTCACCGCACTGAACCGCTACCTGGGCTACGAGGAAGCCGCCTCGATCGCCAAGCAGGCGCTGCTGCAGCGGCGCACCATCCGTGAGGTGGTACTCGAGCGCGGCCACGTCGTCGACGGCAGGCTCAGCATCGAGCAGCTCGACCAGGCTCTCGACGTCCTCGCCATGACCCGCGGGCACTGACCGTGCAGCTCGGCGAGGTGGTTGCGGTGTCGGCGGCGCTGGCGGGTACCCGGTCCCGCAAGGCCAAGACGCAGATGCTGGCGGCGCTGCTCGGTGCCACTGCGGATCTCGACGAGCTCGGCGTCGTTGTCGGGTTCCTGACCGGGGAGCCCCGGCAGGGCCGGTTCGGGATCGGCTGGTCCACCCTCGCCGCGCTGGACGCGCCAGAGTCGGATGCGCCAGCGCTCACCGTGCGGGCCGTGGACGAGGCGCTGGCGGACATCGCGGCAACCACCGGTGCCGGGTCCGCGGCCCGCCGGCGCGACCTGCTCGGCGTGCTGCTGGGCCAGGCCACCCGCGACGAGCAGCGTTTCCTGGGTGCGCTGCTCACCGGGGAACTTCGTCAGGGCGCCCTGGAGGGCGTCATGGTAGAGGCGGTGGCGGCGGCCG
>DASTLT010000069.1:0-14033 GCA_035714625.1 Pseudonocardiaceae bacterium
AAGATCGGTGAGCAGGTGGCCATCTCACTGATCCGGGACGGCCGGCCCTTGGTGGTGAAGGTCACGCTGAGGTCGGACTGATCGTCGAGCAACCGGACAGGACGGGTTACCCTGGGAGCGGTACCGGCGGCGGAGGTGCACAGATGTTCAACATCGGCTGGGCAGAGTTCCTGGTGCTCACCGTCGCCGGCCTGTTCATTCTCGGCCCGGAGCGGCTGCCGTCCGCAGCGGCCTGGTTGGGCCGCACCGTGCGTCAGGTGCGGGAGTACGCCACGGGAGCACGGGAGCAGTTGCGCTCCCAGCTTGGCCCGGAATTCGATGAGCTGCGCAAGCCGCTGGAGGAACTGCGGGGGATACGGGGGCTCAGTCCGCGCAGCGCGCTCACCCGCCACCTCTTCGACGATCTCGGCGGCGACCCGTTCGACAATTGGCTCAAGCCCAACGGCTTCACTCCACCCCTCGGGCTGGACATTCCGCTTCCCCGGCCGCTGCAACCAGGTGAGCGGCCACCGTTCGACCCCGATGCGACCTGACCGGTCCCCGCTCGTTCAGCCTCCCGCTGCCTCCGACGGGCACGAGAGCCCGACACACCGTGCACGAGAGCCCGACATGCGGGGACGAGGGGTTAGCTGGGGGTCACGGAGAGGAGGCGGCCGGCTAGGCCGCGCGGGCGGGTCGAGAGCCGTTCGGCGACAGCGCGCAGCACCATTGCGGCGGGTGCGGTCGGCTCAGTAAGCACCAGCGGGGTGCCAGCGTCCCCGGACTCGCGCAGCCGGGCATCCAGCGGTACCTGGCCCAGCAGCGGCACCTCGCTGCCCACCGCCCGGGTCAGCGCGTCGGCGACCACCTGGCCCCCACCGGAGCCGAACAGGTAGTTGCGCGAGCCGTCGGGCATCTGCAGCCAGGACATGTTCTCCACCACGCCGACCAGCCGCTGGCGGGTCTGCAGCGCAATCGACCCGGCCCGCTGCGCGACCTCGGCGGCGGCCTGCTGCGGCGTGGTGACCACCAGAATCTCGGCGCCCGGGATCAACTGGGCCACCGAGATGGCGATATCCCCGGTGCCAGGCGGCAGGTCGAGCAGCAGGACGTCCAGAACGCCCCAGAAGACGTCAGCGAGGAACTGCTGCAGGGCGCGGTGCAGCATCGGGCCCCGCCACACGACCGGGGTATTGTCCTTGACGAACATGCCGATGGAGATCACCTTCACGCCGTGCGCCGCCGGCGGCATGATCATCTTTTCGACCTGGGTGGGTCGGTCGGTGGTGCCGAGCATGCCGGGCATCGAGTGCCCGTAGATGTCGGCGTCGACCACCCCGACCGCCAGGCCCCGCTGCGCCATCGCGGCCGCGAGGTTCACCGTCACCGAGGACTTGCCGACCCCGCCCTTGCCGGAGGCGACACAGTAAACTCGGGTCAGCGACCCCGGCTCGGCGAATGGGATCCGCGGCTCCTCGGCATTGCCGCGCAACTGGCGGCGCAGTGCGGTGCGCTGGTCATCGCTCATCACGTCGAGCTCCACCCGCACCTCGCGCACCCCCGGCACCCCGGTCACCGCCTTGGTGACGCGGGAGGTGATGGTGTCACGCATCGGGCAGCCGGCCACGGTGAGCCACACCGCCACGCCCACCGTGCCGTCCCCGGCCACGGTGACGTCCTTGACCATTCCGAGCTCGGTGATGGGACGATTGATCTCGGGGTCATGCACCCTGTCCAGCGCGGCTCGGACCGCGTCGACCGACGGTGCGGTCTCGGGAGAGGTCACGGGTGGCACCGGCCCTTCGGTTGGCTGTCGTTGCCTCCATGCTAGGCGTCACGATGGCCCGGTCCGTCCCTCCCGCCGCGCCGAGACCCACCGGGGCGGTCGGGCCCATGACGATCAGGCACATGGCGATCAGGCCCGGCCAGCTCCGGCGGCCCCACCTCCCGGAACTCGGTCAACCTGGCGAGCTCGGAGCGCAGGAAGTCCCGGGTGACCACCTCGCCCACCGCCAGCCGCAGCGCAGCGAGCTCCCGGGCCAGGTAGTCGGTATCAGCCTTGGTGCGCTCGGCGCGGGCCCGGTCCTCGGCCAAGGTGATCCGGTCCCGGTCGTCCTGGCGGTTCTGCGCCAGCAGGATCAAGGGTGCCGCGTAGGCGGCCTGCGTGGAGAACGCCAGGTTGAGCAGGATGAACGGGTAGGGATCCCAGCGCAGCGACATCGCCGTCAGGTTCAGTGTGATCCACACGATCACCACAACCGTCTGCGCGGCGAGGAACCGTCCGGTGCCCAGGAACCGCGCGATCCGCTCGGCGAATTGGGCAAAGGCGTCCGGGTCGACCCGGGGCGCCAGCCGGCGTGGCCCACCGGGCAGGTCCAGCCGGGTACTGCGGTAGGGCCGGCGAACGTCAGCCACTTCTCACCTCGCCAGGCCAATCGGTGCTGTCGTGTGCCTCCCGCTGCCGCCAGTCGTCGGGCAGCGCGGCATCCAGCAGGTCGTCCACGCTCACCGCGCCCAGCAGGTGATCCTCGGTGTCCACGACCGGTGCGCAAACCAGGTCGTAGGCAGCCAGGTAGCGGGTGACCTCAGCGAGTGTCGCCTCCGGGCTGAGCCAGCCCAGCTCGACGTCGAGCACCCCCGCCACCAGATTTGAGGGGGGCTCGCGCAGCAGCCGCTGCAGGTGCGCGCAGCCCAGGTAGCGGCCGGTAGGGGTGGCCGAAGGGGGGCGGCAGACGAAGACCATGCTGGCCAGCGCGGGAGTCAGCTCGGGGTTGCAGGCCCTGGCGAGTGCCTCGGCCACGGTGGCGTCCGGGGTGAGCACCACCGGCTCAGGAGTCATCAGGCCCCCCGCGGTATCCGAGGAGTACGCCAGCAGCCTGCGCACCGGGGCGGACTCCTCAGGCGCCATCAGCCGCAGCAGTCGCTCGCGTTCCGGCTGGTCGAGCTCGCCGAGCAGGTCGGCGGCGTCGTCGGGGTTCATCGCCTCCAGCACCCCCGCCGCCCGGTCATCGCTCAGCCGGGCGAGCAGTTGGGCCTGCTCCGGCTCGGGCAGCTCCTGGAAGACGTCGGCCAGCCGCTCGTCGTCCAGCGCGTCCACCACCTCGTAACGGCGCTTGGCGGGCAGCTCGCGCAGCGCGCCGGCAACCTCTACCGCCCGCATTCCCTCGTAGAGGGCGAGCAGCTCCTCGGTGCCCTGCCCGCGGGAGGAGACCTCGGCCCTGGTCAGCCCCACCACCTCGTCCCAGGGCAGGATCTGGACCGGGCCGCGCCTTCCGAGCCGGCCGGTGCGCTCCCGCACCGCCAGCTTCGTGATCACCCAGTCCCGGGTGCGGGTCTGCTCCATCCCGGCGTCCACCACCACCGCGACGGTCCCGGTGGCGGCCACGTGCACCCGGGCGTCCAGGATCTCGCCGCACACCAGCGTCTCGTTCGCCCGCAACGAGAACCTGCGCAGGCTCACCATGCCGGTCGACAGCACCGCCGCGCCGGGCTCGATCGAGGTGACCCGCAGCATCGGTACGAAGATCCGCTGCCGGGCCACCAGCTCGACCACCAGCCCCAGCACCCGGGGCGGCCGCGGTCCGCTGCGCAGTGAGGTGACCAGATCCCGCACTCGGCCGATCTGCTCCCCGTCGGGCCCGAACACCGGCAGGCCGGCGACCCGGGAGGCATAAACCCTGGTCGTCGTGGCCACGGCACGAGGCTAGCCGTTGCTCCCCCCTGGGGCCGCAGTGCAGCGTATGCGGCCGGGAGTAGCCGGCCTTGTCAGTCAGCTCCTTGGCATCGATCCTCTTGACCAGGGTGGGGCTGGCCGGATCCGGCCGGTGTCGTTGACGTGCAGGTTCGAGCTGCGCAGCCCGGGCAGCAGCAGGTACCGCCGCTGCAGCCCGGCCACGTCGTGGCCCTCGTGAGCCAGCGCGCTGCGGTCGAACGCGACGAGGTAGGCCAGCCTCTCGGGCGGGGCCACGGCGGCGGGCCTACGGTAGAAGGTCAGGTCAGGTGGGGGTGGGTATGCTCATGGCGTTCTCCTGGTAAGGCCACCGATGTGCGACGTGTGCCGGGCCATAACCGCATATCACGAATGCGTGAGACCCCTCTCATCAGCCTCCCCGCGCCGCGGTGCGCGTGCCAGCATCGGTATCGGGGCGGTGCCCACCGATCGCTGTGGCTATCGGATCGCTGTGACTGTCGGATCGCTGTGACGAGGGAGGTCGCCACCGATGAGCAAGGCCAATGGCACCACCCGTCCGCCCCGGCTGCGCCGGTCCTGCCTGGCCGTGCCGGGGTCGAACTCGAAGATGATCGACAAGGCCCGGGGCCTGCCGGTCGATCAGGTGTTCCTCGACCTGGAGGACGCCTGCGCCCCGCTGGCCAAGCCGGGTGCCCGCAAGATCATCGTGAATGCGCTCAACGAGGGCGGCTGGGGCGACAGGACCCGAGTGGTACGGGTGAACGACCTGACCACCGAGTGGACCTACCGCGACGTCATCGAGGTGGTTGAGGGTGCCGGGTCGAACCTGGACTGCGTGATGCTGCCGAAGGTGCAGAGCGCGGCGCAGGTCCAGTGGTTGGACATGACGTTGCACCAGATCGAGCAGACGATGGGCTACGACGTGGGCCGGATCGGTATCGAGGCGCAGATCGAGAACGCCTCGGGGCTGATCGAGGTCGACGCCATCGCGGCGGCATCGCCCCGGATGGAGACCATCATCTTCGGACCCGCGGACTTCATGGCCTCGATCAACATGCGGTCGCTGGTGGTGGGCGAGCAGCCCCCCGGCTACGAGGTCGGCGACGCCTACCACCACATCCTGATGCGGATTCTGATGGCGGCCCGGGCACACGGCCTGCAGGCCATCGACGGGCCGTACCTGCAGATCAGGGACACCGACGGGTTCCGGCGGATCGCCCGGCGCTCGGCGGCGCTGGGCTTCGACGGCAAGTGGGTCCTGCATCCCGGCCAGATCGACGCGGCCAACGAGACCTACAGCCCGTCGCAGCGGGACTATGACCACGCGGAGAACATCCTCGACGCCTACCAGTGGTTCACCTCCGAGGCCGGGGGCAAGCGCGGCGCGGCGATGCTCGGAGACGAGATGATCGATGAGGCGTCCCGCAAGATGGCGCTGGTCGTCGCCGATCAGGGCCGGGCCCTGGGCATGCAGCGCGGCGAGCGCTGGAGCCCGCCCGCGTCCTGATCCATACTGCCGAGTAACCAACGCCGGGCCTGCTGTCCGGTTCGGCACGCGACGAAAGGTCTGTCTCATGGCGCGGCTCGCCCAGACCGCCGGTCTCACCGAGATCCAGCAGGAGATCCTGGCCACCGTCAGGACCTTCGTGGACAAGGAGATCATCCCGGTCGCCCAGGAGCTGGAGCACACCGACACCTACCCGCAGCAGATTGTCGAAGGGATGCGGGAGATGGGCCTGTTCGGGCTCACCATCCCGGAGCCCTTCGGCGGCCTGGGCGAGTCACTGCTGACCTACGCGCTGGTTGTCGAGCAGATCGCCCGCGGCTGGATGAGCGTCTCCGGCGTCATCAACACGCATTTCATCGTGGCGCACATGATCCGCCACCATGGCACCGAGGAGCAGAAGCAGCATTACCTGCCCAGGATGGCCACCGGTGAGGTGCGCGGCGCATTCTCCATGTCGGAACCGGAACTGGGCTCCGACGTGGCCGCGATCAAGACCAGGGCGCGGCGCGACGGGGACGGCTACGTCGTCGACGGGTCGAAGATGTGGCTGACCAACGGCTCCACGTCGAACCTGGTGGCGACCCTGGTCAAGACCGAAGAGGGTGCGGACAGACCGCACCAGAACCTCACCGCGCTGCTGGTGGACAAGCCCACCGGCTACGGTGAGGTGGCCCCCGGGCTGCGGGTCCCCGGAAAGATCGACAAGATGGGGTACAAGGGGGTGGACACCACCGAACTGGTGTTCGACGGCTACCGCATCGGCGCCGGCCAGGTGCTCGGTGGCCGGCCCGGCCAGGGATTCGCGCAGATGATGGACGGCGTCGAGGTCGGGCGGGTCAATGTCGCCGCCCGGGCCTGCGGCATCGCCATTCGCGCCTTCGAGCTCGCCATCGGCTATGCGCAGGTGCGCAAGGCGTTCGGCAAGCCGATCGCGCAGCACCAGGCGATCGCGTTCAAGCTGGCCGAGATGGCCACCAAGGTGGAGGCCGCGCACCTGATGATGGTCAACGCCGCTCGGCTCAAGGACTCCGGCGAGCGCAACGACGTCGCGGCCGGGATGGCGAAGCTGCTGGCCAGCGAGTACTGCCAAGAGGTCACCGAGGACGCGTTCCGCATTCACGGCGGCTACGGCTATTCCAAGGAGTACGAGATCGAGCGGCTGATGCGCGAGGCGCCGTTCCTGCTCATCGGGGAGGGCACCAGCGAGATCCAGAAGACGATCATCAGCAAGGGGCTGCTGCGGGAGTACGCTACGCGAAGCTGAGCCGGAACGGGGACACCGCCGATGCGCGGCTGCTGTGATCGTTTGCAGGATGGGTACCGCGCACCGGAGGTGATGCACCGTGACCGCCCCCTTCGGCAGCCAGCGGCCGATGCCTGGGCTGCCCACACCGCCCACCGGCTGGCCGATCGGCTCCTACGCCACCTACGCCGAGGCGCAGCGCGCCGTGGACTACCTGGCCGACAACGAGTTCCCGGTGGGTGAGGTGACCATCGTCGGGGTGGACCTGATGCTGGTCGAGCGGGTGTTGCGCCGGCTGACCTGGGGCCGGGTGCTGGCCCAGGGGGCGGCGTCCGGGGCCTGGTTCGGCCTGTTCGTCGGGGTCCTGCTCAGCCTGTTCGCCACCCAGGCCGGCACCGGCGCGGTCCCGATCCTGGTCGGGGTGGTGACCGGGGTGCTGTTCGGCGCGGTGTTCGCGGCGGTCGGTTATGCCTCCACCCGGGGGCGGCGCGACTTCGCTTCCGCCAGCCAACTCGTGGCCGGGCGCTACGACGTGCTGTGCCTGCCCCGGCACGCCGAGCAGGCCCGCGACATGCTGGCCAAGCTAACCATGGGCCCCGGCCCGGGAACCGCGACGACGAGCTGATCACTATCCGCCACCCCCGTGCCAGGCCAACCACCCCTGAGCCAGGTGGTCAGTCTCAGCGAGCAGCCGATGCACCTCGCGCCGGTCCTCACCGTCATGCAAGCTTGCAGCTCGGCGAGCGTCGAGGATCAGCCGTGGCAGGATCTTGCCGACCTCCGTGCGCTGCCGGGAAGAGGTGTGCCAGATCTGCCACGCCGCATCGATCGCTGACCTGAGGTAGGCGGGGTCTGCGGCTCACCGCCGTCGAACCGGCGCATCAGCAGGGCCCGACTCACCTCGGGTAAGGCCGTCTGCGTCGGGCGCTCGACCACAGTGTAGGCAACATCGGGCCGTACAAGGCCGCGAGGTCCCTGATACCCAGCGCCCGGGCGGCCCGCACCGCCATGGTCAGGGTGAGCTCACGGCGCCCCACCTCAATCGCCTTCACTGATTCCGCCGAGCAGCCCATCAGCCCAGCATCTGGGCACGGACTTCCCCGCAGCCTCTCGGAACATGCGGAGGCGAGCACCGGGTGTTAGGTCCTCACTCATCGGCCTGGTTCCTCTCCGTCCTCACGAGCTGCCAGCGCGGGTCCATCCGTACCCCGCTGCCCCGGGTGGCCAGGTCCGGGCGCGATGGTGGGCGGCGGCCGACCTTCCCCGCAGGAAATATCTTAACGAGGTTGTTCTCTACTTAGGGGCTAGGTAGAGTCGGAGCATGGCTAGGAGTCCAGGACCGCGGATGACGTTGCCCACCCAGCTCGTGCTGCGCGCGATGCTCGCCGAACCCACCCAGGAGATGTACGGGCTGCAGATCTGCCACGCCGCCGAGCTGCCCAGCGGCACCATCCACCCCATCCTCGCCCGCCTCGAAGGCTGCGGATGGCTGGAAAGCCACTGGGAAGACATCGACCCGGCCCAGGAAGGCCGCCCCCGGCGCCGCTACTACCGCCTCAGCCCCGACGGTGCGGAACTCGCCCGCAACGCCCTCGCCCGCGTGCACACCCCTCGCGCCCTGGCCAACCGCCTGCGCCCCGGCCTCGCCGGAGGTGCCGAGTGAAACGCACGCCAGACGGCGAACCGGTACACCAAGCGATGGAGTGGTGAGTGGCGTGGCGGGCTGGGCGGCCTCGGCACTTGGGGTGGCGGGCAGCGCCGCAGCGGCCGTCACCGAGTCGCCGGTGCTGCTCGTCCTGGTGCTGGCGCTGCTCACCCTGTTCGCCACGCTGCGGCCGCTGATCACCTTCCTGGCGCTCGCCGCCGTGTACGACCCCAATCCGGACCGGCGGGCCGCCGCGGCGAAGATCCTCGACGGGCTGCTGGTCAGCCTGCGCGCGGATCGGCGACCTGGCCGATGAACAGCGGCGCCCCGGTCGGCTGGTGCACGATCGAAGGCGAACGACCGGTCGGCCCGGACCACGACCTGCGGCTGCGGCGGTGCTGCGATCGGGAACACGATCCATTCGCTATGACCCACAGGGTCCATGAACACCTACGCACAGGGACGGCTGCGACTACCCCCGACGATGGACCTGCCCGAGCCGGTCAAGGCGGGCCCGCTGGACCTGGCCACCCCTCCGGGCGGGCGGTGGCCCGCACCTTGTGCGCGTGGGCCCGGTTCGAAAGCGAGCGCAAGGGCGTGCCGGCCGCGTACCCCGGCATAGCTTGGCCGGCAAGAGCTCCCCCGCCATCAGCCCACCGGCTGGCCGGCACCGGAAGCCAGAAAATTGAGGGTTGTACTCTACCTAGGGGCTAGATAGAGTGTGAGCATGGTCACAGGCTCTGGGCCGAGGATGACCTTGCCAACGCAGCTCGTGCTGCGGGCAATGCTCACCGAGCCCTGCCACGAGATGTACGGGCTGCAGATCAGCCAGGCTGCCGAGTTACCCAGCGGCACGATCCACCCTGTCCTCGCCCGCCTCGAAGCATGCGGATGGCTGGAAAGCCGCTGGGAGGACGTCGAGCCAGGCAAGCAAGGCCAACCCCGGCGCCGCTACTACCGCCTCAGCCCCGACGGCGCCGAGCACGCCCGCAACGCCCTGGCTCGGGTGCACCGACCCCACCCGAGCCGGCTCGGGTGGGGCATCACCAGGCCACTACCTGGGAGTGCACGGTGATACCGGGATCCTCCGCCGCACGCGCGCGCGCCCTGTCCCGGGCGCTGGACCGGGAACTCGCCCAGGCCCGCGCCCGCGACCTGGGCTGGGAACTCGAACGCGACCTCCCGCTCGTTCTCGATCACGCCTACGCCCTGGCCAGGGCACTCGCCCAGGAGGACGGCGAGGATTGCCTGGCCCAGGCCGAGGAGCTGGTACGGGCCCTCGCCCGGGCCCGCAACCTCGCCTGCAGCCGACCCCGGGCCCGTAACCTCGTCCGCACCCTGGACCGCTACCGGGTGCGGGCCCGCGCCCTCGAGCGTGACCTTGGTCGAGGTGGCGTTGCCACGCGGGGCCGCCATCGCGGACGCAGCCCCGGCAGCGTCGACCGCGGTGGTGATCCGGCAGCAGCGCACACCCGTGGCGGCAGCCCGGTGGTGGGCAGGGTGGCACACGGCTTGGTGGCGCTGGCGGTACGGGTGCTGCCGGCACCGGCTCGAGGTCGCTACCGCGCCGAGTTCCGCGCAGAGCTGCATGACTTGGGCAGCCGTTGGCGGCAGATGACGTATGCGGTGCGGGTGCTGTCCAGGGCCGGGAAGCTGCGCCGGGAGCTGATCGAGTATCGACCGCGGCCCACGGATCCGTCCGCACCCGACGCGACCCAGTGGTGAACGAGTGGCCGGCAATGGCGCGATCACCGCGACGGCGGCCCGTCAGTGCCGTTAGGGTGCGATGGGGAAGATCCGTCGGGGCCATACGTCCGGCTGCCATTGTCCACTCACCACCGGCGGCAGCCGACCCAGGAGGGAGGATCCGCGGGATGAGGTTCCCAGCCGGGCCCCGCCGCCGGGCCGCCGCACTCGTCGGCGCTGCGCTGGTCGGCGCGCTCACCATCGCCGGATGCGGATCGGCTGACGGCGGTGTGGTGCTGCGGTTCTACACCCCGGCCGACGGCGCGACCCAGTACGCCGAGGCAGCCGCAGATTGCACCACAGCCGCGGGCGGGCGCTACCGCATCGAGCAAGTCACGCTGCCGCGCCAAGCCGATGACCAGCGGCTGCAGCTTGCTCGGCGGATCGTCGGCCACGACCAGACCATTGACATCCTGGGCATGGACGTCACCTGGACCGCCGAGTTCGCCGAGGCCGGCTGGATCCGCCCGTTCCCGGCCCGGGCGGCGGCCGAGATCCGCGAGGGCACGCTGGAGGCCGCCTACGAGACCGGGACCTGGCAGGGCCAGCTCTACGCCGCCCCGCTGAACACCAACACCCAGTTGCTCTGGTACCGCAAGGACCTGATGCCGGGCGGGCAGCCCCCACAGACCTGGGACGAGCTGCTCGGCATAGCGACCGGACTGGCCGCGCAGCACCGGCCAGCCTGGATCGAGGTGCAGGGCTCGCAGTACGAGGGTCTCACGGTGTGGTTCAACACCCTGCTGAGCAGCGCGGGCGGGCAGATCGTCGCCGAGGACGGTGCGGTGACCCTGGGCCAGGGCGACGCCGCCGAGCAGGCGCTGATGATCATGCGGCGGGTGGCGACCGCTCCGGGCGCCGACCCGTCGCTGTCCCAGCGCGATGAGGGCACCAACCGGCTGGCGATGGAGTCCGGGCAGGCGGCTTTCATGGTCAACTATCCGTTCGTGCTGCCCGGCATCGCAGAGAACAAGGGCGGTGCCTTCCTCGACAAGAACGGCAACCCGACCACCCAGCACACCGGCCGGAAGGTGCAGGGTGTGTTCAAGTGGGCGCCCTACCCGGCAGTGCAGCCGGGCCGGCCGGCCAATGTCACGATCGGGGGGCTGAACCTGGCGGTGTCGACCACCAGCCGCTACCCGGCCCAGGCCGTGGTGGCGGTGCAGTGCCTGCGCAACCGGGCCAACCAGTTGCGCAACGCCGTCGAGGGCGGGGTCCCCCCGACCCTGGAGGCGCTCTACACCGATCCTGCCTTCCAGCGGGAGTATCCGGCCTGGCGGGAGATCAAGCAGTCGCTCGACACGGCGAGCGTGCGGCCCAAGAGCCCGGCCTACCAGAGTATCTCGATCGTAATCTCCGCGCTGCTCAACCCACCCGCCGAGATCGACCCGCCGCGTACCGAGGCCGAGCTCGTCCGCCAGGTGCAGCGGGCGGTCAACTCCGAAGGGCTGGTGCCATGACCGCGACGACCGAGGCGACCAGGCAGCCCGCGGCGCCACTCGCGGTGCCGCGGCGCACCGAGGGGGCCAGAGCGGAGCGGCGGCTGGCGGCCCTGCTGTGCGCGCCGGCCGTCGTCGTGATGCTCACGGTCACCGCATACCCGATCGGTTACGCGGTCTGGCTGTCATTGCTGCGCTATGACCTGCGCTTCCCGAACCGGCAGGAGTTCGTCGGGCTGGGCAACTACGTCGCGGTGCTCTCCGACGGCTACTGGTGGAGCGCTTTCGGCGTCACGCTCGCCATCACCGTCATCTCGGTGGCGATCGAACTGGTGCTTGGTCTGGCGCTGGCACTGATCATGCACCGGACCTTGGTCGGCCGGGGCACGGTGCGCACGGTGGTGCTGATCCCCTACGGCATCGTGACGGTCGCGGCGGCGTTCAGTTGGGTCTATGCCTGGACCCCGGGCACCGGGTATCTGGCGAACCTGTTGCCCGAGGGGTCGGCTCCGCTTACCGAGCAGATCCCGGCGCTGGGGATCGTGGTGCTCGCCGAGGTGTGGAAGACCACCCCATTCATGGCGCTGCTGCTGCTGGCCGGGCTGGCCCTGGTACCCGACGACCTGCTGCGCGCAGCGCAGGTGGACGGGGCAGGTCCCTGGCAGCGGCTGACCAGGATCATCCTGCCGATGATGAAGCCTGCCATCCTGGTCGCGCTGCTGTTCCGCACCCTCGACGCGTTCCGGATCTTCGACAACATCTACGTGCTCACCAAGGGCAACAATGGCACCGGGTCGGTATCCATCCTTGGCTACGACAACCTGTTCAAGGCGTTTAACCTGGGTATCGGGTCGGCGATCAGCATCCTGATCTTTCTCTGCGTCGCGGTCATCGCGTTCCTGTTCATCAAACTGTTCGGCACGGCCGCACCCGGCTCGGACACCGAAGGGCGGCGATGAGGATGGCGGCTACCGATACTCCCGGACGCAAGGTCGGCTGGGCGACGCTGGACGTGCTGGTGATCGCCTACGCGCTCATCCCGGTGCTGTGGATCATCAGCTTGTCGTTCAAACCGACCTCGTCGGTGACCGACGGCAGGTTCATCCCGCAGGAATGGACGCTGAACAACTACCGGGGAATCTTCGCCACCGACGAGTTCACCCGCGCACTGCTCAACTCGATCGGCATCGCGCTCATCGCCACCGCGCTGGCCGTCGCGATCGGCACCATGGCCGCCTACGCGATCGCCCGGTTACGCTTCCCCGGCAAGAAGCTGCTGATCGGAGTCTCGCTGCTGATCGCGATGTTCCCGGCGATCTCGCTGGTCAGCCCGCTGTTCGAGATCGAGCGGTCGGTGGGGCTGTTCGACACCTGGCCCGGCCTGATCCTGCCTTATATCACGTTCTCGCTGCCGCTGGCGATCTACACCCTGGCCGCCTTCTTCCGGGAGATCCCGTGGGAGCTGGAGAAGGCCGCGAAGATGGACGGCGCCACCCCCGGGCAGGCATTCCGCTCGGTGATCGTGCCGCTTGCCGCGCCGGGGGTGGTGACCACCGCCATCCTGGTGTTCATCTTCTGCTGGAACGACTTTCTGTTCGCCATCTCGCTGACCTCCACCGACGCCGCGCGTACGGTGCCGGCGGCGATGGCCAGCTTTACCGGGAGCTCGCAGTTCGAGGAGCCCACCGGGTCGATCGCCGCAGCCGCAGTCCTGATCACGGTGCCGATCATTGTGTTCGTGCTGATGTTCCAACGTCGTATCGTCGCCGGACTCACCTCCGGCGCTGTGAAGGGGTGAGTGAGTAGTCGTGGCCGAGATCGTGCTGGACGGCGTGACCAAGCGGTACCCGGACGGGGCGCTGGCTGTCTCCTCCGTCGACCTGGATATCAGCGACGGGGAGTTCGTCATTCTGGTCGGCCCTTCGGGATGCGGGAAATCCACCACGCTCAACATGATCGCCGGGCTGGAGGATATCACCTCCGGTGAATTGCGGATCGGCGGCGAGCGGGTCAACGAGAAGGCGCCCAAGGATCGGGACATCGCCATGGTGTTCCAGTCCTACGCGCTGTATCCGCATATGACGGTGCGGGAGAACATGGCTTTCCCGCTCAAGCTGGCGAAGCTGGACAAGCGGACCATCGCGCGCAAGGTCGAGGAGGCCGCCCGGGTGCTCGACCTCACCGCGCACCTGGACCGCAAACCGGCGAACCTGTCCGGCGGGCAGCGCCAGCGGGTGGCGATGGGCCGGGCGATCGTGCGTGACCCCAAGGCGTTCCTCATGGACGAGCCGCTGTCCAATCTGGACGCCAAGCTGCGGGTGCAGATGCGCACTGAGGTGTCCCGGCTGCAGCGGCGGCTGGGCACCACCACCGTCTACGTCACGCACGACCAGACCGAGGCGATGACCCTAGGCGACCGAGTGGTGGTCATGCGCGGCGGCGTGGTGCAGCAGGTGGGCGCCCCGCAGCAGCTCTACGACCACCCGGCCAACCTGTTCGTCGCGGGGTTCATCGGCGCGCCGGCGATGAACTTCCTGCCCGCCACGGTGGCTGATGGGGCGCTGCAGACCGCGATCGGCCCCATCCCGCTGACCGGGCGGCTGCGCAGCGCGCTGGAGTCCGGCGACGCGGCCCGCGAGGTGATCGTCGGCATCCGGCCGGAGCACTTCGAGGACGCCTCGCTGGTCGGCGACAAGCCGGGGATGACCTTCGACGGCACGGTCGACCTGCTGGAGTCGCTGGGCTCCGACGTGCACGCCTACTTCACCCTGGAGGGCGCCACC
>DASTLT010000070.1:0-4160 GCA_035714625.1 Pseudonocardiaceae bacterium
CCTCGACGAGACCGACCCGTCATACCCATCTGACTTGAGTACAGCGAGAAGCTCGGCGCGATCCTGTTCAGAGAGTTTCATGGAACACATTATCCACATCCGGCATAGGGATGTAAAGATCTACGTTTTATGAGACACTAGCTTGTTCACTAAGACAGCGCAGTCACCGCCCCCCGCAGTATGAAATCCTCGCACCATGGCATGGGTACCATGGTGGCCGGGGTTGAGGTCTTCGGTTCTCCAGGTACGGGAAGTAATCACGCCGTTACGTATGCTCAACTGTCAGGGCTCGGTCCGCGCCAGTACCCGGTCCGCCACTGCTGCACAGACCACCGCAGCCGCGAAGCGGGATACCGTGCCGACCGGTAACCGTCACCGTGGCTGCCGGGCCACCGCCCGCCGCCGGGCCCAGCCACGGACGCCGTGGACCAACCGGCGACCCATCATGGCGAAGATCAAGGTAACCGCCGCCCACGGCAGCACCAGCAGGAACATCTGGATCACGCCCACCGCAGCCGATGCCAGCCGGCCGGCCTGCACTTCGTGGACCACCGCAGGCCCGCGGTGGACCAGCGCATCCCACACCACCGGCAGGACATGCGGTGCCAGCAGGAGGAACGGGAGCAGGAAGTAGATCAGGGCTGGAATCACCATGATCACCCACAGGGTGACCACGCGACGCACCCACGGCTTGAGCTCCCGTACCCGGGGATGGGGCGGCCGCCCGGGGATCATGCTCTTCAGCACCGGGCCCATCCGGCTGAACAGATCGGGGACCCCGATGAGGTCACTGAGGATGTAGTAACCGTCGAGGCGGATGAAGGGCAGGAACTGGCGCACGGTCTCCACGTGCATCAGCGCGATGGCGACCAGCAGCCACGGTGCCTTGGTGTCGAGATAGACCAGGCTCAGCGCGGCGATGAAGATGACGTTGAAGTAGACGCCGCCGAGGTCGGTGCGCAACCTGCCGCGCCGGCTCAGCCGATAGGCATCGGTCACTGTGCTGTACAGGGCCGGCCACACCAGGTAGACGCCGAAGCCCATCACCCCGGGTCGAGCCCCCCCGTAACGGCAGGCGGCGACGTGTCCGCACTCGTGGAACATGGCCGAGGCGAGCACGGTGGCCAGCACCAGCATCGTCAGCTCGGGATGATGCACCAGAGCGAGCGCGCTGGACCCGATCTGCCCGAGACCGCCGTGCCGGACGAGCACCAGGTCAAGAGCGACGAACCCGGCCAGTGCCACCAGCACCACCGGGGGCAAGAAGAACGATTGGAAGATGCCGGCAATGACCCAGGAGACCCGCTCCGGAACCACCCCCACCCGGAATCGCAGCGAGAGCAGCGGGTCCGACCGCAGCCGGGCCGGTCCTTCTTTGCCGGTGGCCGCCGGATCGGCGGCCAGGATCCCGGCCGGATGCAGCCGGTTGTCCAACAGGTACGACACCTGCTCGGCATCGATGGTGCGGCCGAACTCGTCGCTGAGCCGAGCCGCCACCTGCGCCAGGTCGCGCTTCCCGTCGATGCCACCGGCGAGCAGGTACAGCAGGCGCGGAAGCTGGATGACCTGCCCGTCCGCCCGGCGCAGGATGTACTTGGGCTCGGCAAAACCCGACCCCTGGTACTCCCCGATCAGCTCGGTTCCCTCGGCAAGCTGCGGCGGTCGCCGCTCAGGGGCAGCCCGCCCGGCGGCCCTGCCACCAGGCGCAGGATCAAGTACTGCACGTTCGGTTTCGATGACGCCCTCCCCCTGGCTCAAAGCTCACTACCCGGCGACCCCGGTGCCTCGGCAGGTGCTTTAGCTCTTATCAACCTCGACCGCGAGGTTGCCGCTCCAGCACACGCTATCCGTAACCCCAGACCTTGGGAAGGGGTGACCATCAACGCGGTCACCCCTTCCCGCACCAACAGCGGCTCAGGTGGTTACCCGATTAGGCGCAGACCGACCCCCTCATGGAATCAATCCACTAACCAATGAGAGCACGCTGGTGGCAGCACCCCCGGTGGCGTCGTTGTCGATGTAGTTGTAATTGTAGTTGTAATTAGCCGCGGTCGCCTCGCTGGAGCCATCGCCCGACCCGTAGTCACTGGGGCCATAGCTGCCGTGACCATAGTCACCGTGACCGCCACTGGGGCACGACAGGACGGTGCGGGCCGGCAACAGCTCCACCACTTGCTGCTGCATCTCAATAAAGCTCAGTGCATCAGACATCCAGTCCTCCTAGCTTGACATCTCTTGCTTCCAGTTGAGCCCACCTCAGGTGCACTGCCGTTCAGCACTGCATACCCTGTCCCGGGATGAGGATGAGGGATACGTAACCGGTCCCGGCACCTAAAGCTGAAACTCGCGTTCGCCTGCTCCTAAAACATTCCTTAGGCGCAGTCGGGCCGCAGGGTGTAGGGATAGCCGCAAAGCAAGGAGGGGTGACCGGAGCGCGGCCACCCCTCCTACAACCACGATCATCCGATCGCCCAACCGCACCGCCGGAGAATCAAGCAGTTGGTGGCGGCGGCGGCGCAGTGACTGAACCGAGCAACGAAAAGACGCTGCTGGCGGAGCCACCGGTGGCGCTATTGTCGATGTAGTTGGAGTTGTAGTTCGAGTTGACGGCGAACGCCTGGCTACCGTCATCGTCGTAGTCATACCCGTAGCCATAGCCATAACCCTGGCTATAGCCACCACCCGCGTAACACGACAGGACAGTGCGGGTCGGCAGCAGCTCCACCTCCTGCCCCTCGATCTCGGAAAAGCTCAGTGCAGCAGACATCCAGTCCTCCTAGCTCGGAAACGTGACCCGATGGGTCACCCAACAGCGCCTGAGCGGTGTGGTTGCCGCTCTGGCACTTCCTACCCTGCCAAGGAGCGAGGCCAGGCGGCAATCAGTAACGGTACCTAAATCTACAAGATGCTCACTTAGTTGTGAAAGATTCTTGTATTCAGTTGAGCAGCCACCCACCAGGTACCTCCAAAAGTTTTACCCACCGCCAGAGCGGCAACCACCGGCCGGCATGCCGGAGGGGTGGGCGCGCTGCGGCCACCCCTCCGGTAACTACGGTGCCGCGCCCGATCACCCGATCGCCCAGCCGCACCGAATGGGCCTCAGGGACCAGGCGGTAGAGCCACTGGCCCCGGCGCCACCGGTCCCGGCGCCACCGGCCCAGGCGCCACCAGCCCAGGCGCCACCGGCGGAGTGGGACCGCTATTGGCGGAGCCCCCGGTGGCATTGTTGTTGATGTAGTTGGAGTTGTGGTTCCAGTTGACGGCGACTGCCTCGCTGTCGTCGTCGTAGTCAAACCAGTGGCCGAAGCCACCCACGTAACACGATAGGACGGTACGGACCGGCAGCAGTTCCACCTCCTGCCCATCCATCTCGACAGCGCTCAGTGCGTCAGACATGCAGTCCTCCTTGTTCGGAACGTGGCCCCCTGGGACCCACAGACGGTGCCTGACCGGCGGTATCGCCGAACCGGCACTTCCCTACCCTGCCGAGGCGTGCGGCCATACAGCAAGCAGTGGCAGTACGTAATTTCCGCTATCAACTACCTAGCAACAAAGGAGCACTGGTAGTGGTTACTCTGCCCGCGCAGTAGCTCCTGTGCCGCACTCATGGCCATGTCACTCCCGGACGACGGCCAGGCACTGGTCGTACTAGCACTCAAGGGGCGCTAGGCGCAAGGCATGCGGGGGTGGCCGCGCCCGCGGCCACCCCCGCATGCCTTAGCGCGCCCCGCCCATCGGGTCACGCGGCGGCGTTACTGCAAACTCAGCCATCGGCTCCATAAGCGCCATCGGCCCCGTTTCCCTCGACTCCGGCGCCGTCGGCGCCGTCGGTACCGTCGACCGCGAAGCTGTAGCCACCTATGCTGTAGGCGTCGCCGCCAGCACCCCCGGCACTGCCTCGGCCGGCACCACCCCAGCCCCAGCCCCCGTCACCGCCGTCGTCCCCAGGGCTGCCATCGAGCAGCGACA
Organism: Pseudonocardiaceae bacterium; assembly: GCA_035714625.1. GTDB lineage: Bacteria > Actinomycetota > Actinomycetes > Mycobacteriales > Pseudonocardiaceae. The sequence goes on from DASTLT010000070.1 coordinate 3,970, forward strand.
GCAGCGACAGCATGGCTCGAGCGGGCAGCAACTCCGCATCCTGCCCGTCGATCTCGGTCCAGCTCAGGACAACGCAACTCAACGCGTCAGACATCGTCCTCCTCCTAGCAAGCATGATTTCCCGTATGTGCCCTTACCCAGCAGCGCCTCTTGGACTCAATGTCCTGGACGTGCAGGAGGGGTGGGGGGGG
>DASTLT010000071.1:0-1895 GCA_035714625.1 Pseudonocardiaceae bacterium
CTCATCTGCTTGATATGTGGACGCGCACCGGTAGTTGCGACCGCGTTCGAGGAGGTGCGTTTCCTGTTCGCCAACGGCTGGACGCGACAGAGACCTTGGTCAGCGGGACGTTGCGGGAACTGCGTGTCCTAAAGCTGGGGCGGTTGCGGGTGCGAGGTTGTCCCGGCGCTCGTAGATTTTTCAGGCGGCGGTCCCCCGCCTGATGCCTGCCGTGGGGTAGGCACTCGGGTGGTCGACCAAGAACACCTCGAAGAAGGGGACCGCCGTGGGAAAGAAGTACCAGAACAACAAGGCAGACACGAGCCAGCCCGCCGTGCCCGAGCAGGTCAGCGTGGCGCTGGGTGAGCTGGTCGGTGAGGTCGGTGAGGGGCTGTTGGCTGTGGCTGTGGGCACCGGGCTGCAGGTGCTGAGCGCGATGATGGAAGCCGATGTCACCGCGGCATGCGGGGTCAAGGGCCGCCACGACCCGGTGCGCACGGCGACCCGGCACGGCCACGAGGTCGGCTCGGTGCGCTTGGGTGGGCGCCGGGTGCCGGTGAGCCGGCCGCGGATGCGCGCCAGCGATGGCAGCGGGGAGCTGCCGGTAGCGACCTACGAGCTGTTCTTGGGCACTGAGGTGCTCGGGCGGATGGCGATGCAGCGGATGCTGGCCGGGCTCTCGACCCGGCGCTACCCGCTCGGGCGGGAACCGGTCGGTGCTCGGGTCGAGCAGGCCGCCACGGCCACGTCGCGCTCGGCGGTCTGGCGCCGGTTCGTCGCCGCCACCGAGACCGCCCTGGCCGAGCTGCTAGCCAAGGATCTGTTCGGGCTGGACCTGGTGGCGCTGATGATCGACGGGGTGCACTTCGGCGAGCACTGCTGCGTGGTCGCGCTCGGAATCGACATCGACGGGGTCAAGCACCCGTTGTCGCTGGTCGAGGGCTCAACCGAGAACGCCACCCTGGTCCGCGAGCTGCTGGTGGGTCTGCGTGAGCGCGGACTAAACGTCACCCGCCCGATCCTGGTCGTGATCGACGGGGCCAAGGCGCTGCGCCGAGCGGTGCTCGACGTGTTCGACCACCCAGTCATCGCCCGCTGTCAACTGCACAAGATCAGAAATGTGCAAGATCGGCTACCGAAGAAGCTGCGCTCGGTGGTGACCAAGCGCATGCGCGCGGCCTACCGCGCCCAGACCGCCCTGGCCGCCCAAGCCCAGCTGCAGACCCTGGCCGGCGAACTCGACCGCACGCACCCCGGCGCGGCCGCCTCGCTGCGCGAGGGCCTGGAGGAGACGCTGACCGTGCTGCGCCTGGGTGTACCGCCCACCCTGGCCCGATCCCTGCGCTCGACCAACTGCGTGGAAAACATCATCGGGATCTGTCGGGATCACTCCCGTAACGTCAAACGCTGGCGCAACGGACAGATGGCGCTGCGCTGGTGCGCCGCCGGCATGGTCGAAACCACCGCCCAGTTCCGCCGCGTCAACGGCCACCTCCACTTGCCCACGCTACGGGCAGCTCTCGAACGGCATGTCGCCGCCGAAAATGTCAGCCCGGCAGCCAACAATGACACCGTGATCGCCGCCTAATGATCACCGGGCCGCCGTCGAAAATCTACGATGTTCGGGACATCCTCGGTGCTGATCTTGGGCGCGGTGTCCGAAGGTGACTGCGTGTAGGGAGCGAGCAGAAGCGCATCCGGACTGCGGTAGAGAGCGCCCTGCATCGCGACCTTATTGAACTGGACGTTCGGCCGCGGCCACAACAAGCGATCTCCTTGACGGCGTCACGAAGTTTCGCCCACACATCGTGCACGTCTCCAGTCACAGCAACGATGACTTGATCGTGTTCGAGGACGAGCTGGACGAGCACCACCATGGCGTGATCGTCACCGCTCGGGCCTTTGCGAACGCAGTT
>DASTLT010000072.1:0-23287 GCA_035714625.1 Pseudonocardiaceae bacterium
CCGCCCTCATCTGCCTAGCCCGCCGCCGGGTCGACGTCCTCTACGCCATGATCCGCGACCGCACGCCCTACCAACATCCCACCCCAGTCCAGCCGGACACGACCTCCGCAGCCGCTTGACAAACCCATAGAGACACCCCCCGGCAGATTCCGGAAAGGGGGCTTGCAGACCGCCCGTGGTCAGGTTTTCAAACAACCAACATGTGACACTGCTTAGCGAGGGCGAGCGCTTACGGGGAGGGATTTCCCTACACGAGTAACGTAAGCGGAGACTCAAGGAGCTATGGCAAAGCCACAGTCAACCCCACACACCAAAGAAACAAACAGAAATAGCGAAGACCTACTCGGTGAAGTCGAGGTGCGGCCCGGCCAGATGGAAAGTATTAGCTTGGGCATGTATGAGCAGGGTATGCCCGAGCCCACACTGATAGTAGAGCTTGAACCTGATATGCCGGATACTGTAAACGGTTCACTTATCCGGCTCGATAAAGATGATCACTACACGCTGGTGTATCAGGTCCAGAACTTTGGGGATGTGACATGTCAGGTGAGAGTATGGAGTGAGTAGTTGTCAGTCCGGATTTGTTATCCGGCATGCTAATCGGACGTAGTGAAGCCAACCTCTCCGCTTGGATGCGCTCCTGGCCGCTAACGCAGCTCAAACTGCGCCACCACCGGCCGATGATCCGACCCCGCGTGGTCTTGCCGCTCTGTGGGCTCGTCCGTGATGGACGGTAGCTCAATCTCTCCCGTCGTCACCGTCTGCACCGCTTTGACCAGCACATGCGAGACCAGCAGGTGATCAATCAGTTCACCACGGCCACGGTAGACACGGGAAAAGCGCTGGGGTTCAGGGATGAGCGGAGCCAGGTTCCACAGCCGCTGCCCGTCACCACTGTCTGGGTGGTCGAACCCAGGAGTACCGATCTCGGAGCCTGGTGGACCGTACAGGAGCTGGGTGGTAGCCGCTTCGGGTTCGTCATTAAGATCACCCGCCACGATGACGGCGCGGTGCTGACCGTCTCCAGCGAGGAGATCAGTGGCGTAAGCGCGGATGGCAGCTGCTTCCGCAGCTCGGCGGCTGAGGGCGTAGACGGCGAAGCGGGCTCGCTCATCCTCATCCTTCGGACTGAAGCGGCCACCAGGGAAGGTCAGCAGCTTGGACTTCAGGTGACAGCTGATCACATCGAGGGTGGTACCACTGTCTTGCTCGACACGGACCCGCAAGCCAGGCCGGCCCATCGCGCTCATGGTGGTGCCAGTGTCATCGACCTGGATGGGTTGCAGGCCTTCGGGGAAGGCCACCACCTGCTCGACACCACCAAGCGGCAAGCGCGAGAGCACACCCACCCGGATGCCGCGGCCGTCCGGATCAGCCAGGGCGGTGTGCCAGGTGCCGGCAAGGTGATCCACGAGGTCGGCCAGGGCTTCGGGCTGGCCCACCTCCTGCACGGCCAGCACATCAGGGGCCAGTCCGGTGATGGTGTTGGCCAAGGCCTGGAGCTTAGCCTGGTAGGCGGCCTCTGGCTCTGGGCCTGCGTCATCACCAGGACAGAAGAGGTTTTCGAGATTCCAAGTGGCGATGGTGAGCACTGGGTACCTTCTACAAGAGGTGGTGATCGAGCGAGGTGTGGGGTGAGCTTGCCTGAGCAGGTTCGAGGGTACAAGCGCAATTCCGTCGGGACCGGCCGGGGGCAACTTTACGACACTATATGCGGACTGTTCTTCCGAAACTAAATGGTTCTGCATAACCTTCTTGATCTGTGGATTCCGTACCGCTGCATTTGCTGCTCAACTTGTAGGCCAGCGTGTCAGAACATACTTGGCCTTCTCCTCTTCGTTCAGTGTTAGCGTGGAGTTGCTGGTGCGGACATAGAACACGGTTTTCTTGATCATCTGGCCGGCTTGGTCGATAGTGACCTTCGCGTCTACCGGGAAGCCGGACGCCCGGACGTGCACGCGGCAGACGTCGGACTCGTCGACGGTGTGGATCTGCATGGTGACGTTGGCGGCGACTGCTGCGCCCATTGACGTCACCATGAGGCTGTTGAAATGCAGCTTGAAGAGATCAGTGTCGTCCTTGCCCGGTTTGCGCAGCGTTGCATAGTCGGGCTCAAGCCCACAGGGCGTGCCGTCATCGTTGACGCCGATGAGCAACGTGCCACCATCACGACTGTTGGCGAAAGCAGCGACCGTTTTCAGACTCGCACTTTCCAGCGGCTTGTACAGCAGGCCCTCCTTCGTGACGCGAAGGGACGACTTGTACTCCAGGTGCTGGCTTTCCCGGTCTGGTCCGAGTAGGTCACCGATCGGGCAGTGTTCCTGCCAGGCGACCTTGGCTTTGCCCTGAACGAGTTTCAGGTAGGTGTCGAGCACGAGGTCGCGTGCGTCCGGATTGTCGAGGAGCTTGAGACTCATGTCCTCGGCGAGGTTCATCTGCCGAACAATTTCCTCGGTGAACAGCTTCGAGATGTAGAGCTTGAAGTTCTCCGGGGTGTTGACCGCCGCAGCGCGTTGAACCTCGGGCCGGTCGGTGATGTTGTTGAAGATGTTGTCCAGATGCACCCGATCCGCGGGCGTCCAGTCTGTACTGAACCTCTCATTCAACTTCGCGATGATCTGGGAAAGTGGTTCCTCCTCGACCGTAACCTGTTTGTCGGTGCCGGAGAAGATGGTGCTCACCTCACCGTGTTCGGCCTGCAGCGCAAGCGATCCGGCAAAAGTCTGCTCGGTGCGCAGGTAAGTTAGCTCGACTTCACGGCCAAGGTCGAGACCGACCTCACCGGCGGGTCGGATGAACATCGCCAGCGCCTTGCAGAACAGGTAGTCGGCTTCCAGCTTGGAGTCGGTGAACGACACGATCTGGGAAAGAAACGAATAGGTACGGATAAACCGCGCCATCGCGTCACGGAAGGCGTCCTGATCTTTCTTGTCCAGGGCAGCGAACCGGTCGATCGCCGGGGTCAGCGAGGCATGCACCCGGCCGTGGTTGCGTCCGTTGCTCACCAAGTGCACGACGGTTCGCTCGACTTCTTCTGGCCAGAGGACGCCGAACGGGTCAAGTTGATGCCGAGTGTCGTAGAGCAGGTTGGGGTCCGTCGGCGGTGCGACCGTCGCGGTGTACCAGGGCGCGAACGACTCCCGGATATCGTCGGCCTCGTTCCGGAAGTCCAGCACGAACGTGCCGTCCTTGCCCTCACAGGTGCGGTTGAGCCGGGACAGCGTCTGGACGGCCGCCAGCCCGGTCAGCGACTTGTCCACGTACATCGCGTAGAGCAGCGGCTGGTCGAAGCCGGTCTGGTATTTCTCGGCCACGACCAGGGCGTGCCATTCGTCGGTGTCGAACCGTCCGGCGGTCTGTGACTCGGGGAACTCGTTGAGCGAGGTCTCGGTGTGATCATCGCCCTCGACGGAGACTGTGCCGGAGAAGGCGACGAGCACGCCGAAACCGTAGCCCTTGTCACGGCAGTAGGCGCGTAAGGCCTGCGCGTAGCGGATGGCATGCAGCCGGGAGGCGGTGACCACCATGGCCTTAGCCTTGCCACCGATCTTGTACCGGATGTGCCGGCGAAAGTGCTCGATGATCACCTCGGCCTTCTGCGACAGGTTGCTGTCGTGCAGGCTGACGAACCGAGCAATCGCAGCACCCGCCTTCTTCGGGTCGTAGGCCGGGTCCTCGATGACCTTCTTCTCGATGTTCCAGTACGTCTTGTAGGTGACGTAGTTGGCGAGCACGTCGAGGATGAACTGCTCCTCGATCGCCTGGCGCATCGAGTAGAGGTGGAACGGTTCGTGCTTGCCGGTTGCTGGGTTGAGACGCCCGAACTTCTCCAGCGTGCGGCCCTTGGGGGTGGCGGTGAACGCGAAGAAGCTGATATTCAATTGCCTGCCGCGCGCCCGCGCCGCAGCCTCTAGCGCGTCACCGAGCGGATCGTCGAGCTCGGCCGTCTTATCGGCTTTCTCGGCAGACTCCAAGCGTTCCTGCTCGGTGGCGCCAAGCACCGCCTTGAGGTCCTTGACACTCTCGCCGGTTTGGGACGAATGCGCCTCGTCCACGATCACCGCGTAGCGGCGATCGGGCAGCTTCACGCCCTGGCCCATCACGACCGGGAACTTCTGCAGCGTCGTAATGATGATCCGGGCCTGCGAGCCGGCCAACGCTCCGGCAAGCTGCGCGGAGTCCTTGTCGATCTTCTCAACCAGGCCGTGCTTGTGCTCGAACTGGTAGATAGTGTCCTGGAGCTGCTTGTCCAACACCCGCCGGTCAGTGATCACCACGATCTTGTCGAACACCGGCCGTTCGTCTGCGCCGTGCAATGAGGACAGCCGATGGGCCAGCCAAGCGATGGTGTTGGACTTGCCAGACCCAGCTGAGTGCTGCACCAGGTAGTCGTGCCCCGGCCCCTCGGCCTTGGCGGCGTCCTCCAGCTTGCGCACCGCATCCCACTGGTGGAACCGCGGAAAGATCATATTACGTGGACGCTGGATACCCCTGGGCAGCTTCTCGACGTGCACGAACCGCTGGAGCAAATCGAGCCAGTTGTCCCGCTGCCACACCTCCTGCCAGAGGTAGGCGCTACGGTGTCCCTTCGGGTTGGGCGGATTGCCAGCGCCGTTATTGTGGCCCTTATCGAACGGCAGGAACCGGGTCTGCTTACCGGCCAGCCGGGTGGTCATCGCGACCCGCTCGGTGTCGACGGCGAAATGCACGACCGCACGCCGACCGAGCGTGACATTGGCCGGATCACGGTCGGTGCGGTACTGCTCCTTGGCATCGTCGATGCCCTGCCCTGTCAGCGCGTTCTTTAATTCCGCCGTGGCGACCGGGATTCCGTTGACCAGCAGCGCAAGGTCAACCGCTTTGTCGCTGTCCAGCTCGTACCGCAGCTGCCGGACGACGGTCAGGATGTTCTTGTCGTACCGCTCGACGAGCGTCGGCGTGAGGCCGTGCGCCGGGCGGAAATGGGCGAGCTTGATCATGACACCGTGGTCGACCACGCCCTGCCGAAGCACATCGACGCTGCCCCGCGCATCGAGTTCCTTGGCGAGCCGCTGCCGAAACGCCTGCTGGGCTTGGGTCGCGCCACCGTGCAGCTTGATCAACCGCTCCCACTGCTCCTGCTGCGTAGCCCCGATGAAGGCCAGGGTCATCCCAAAGTCGAGTCCCGCCTCACGATCGAACTCGTGATACTGGATCTCCCGGCAGCCACCGTGAGTGACCAGCCAGGCAACGATCTCGGTTTCGAACGCCCATTCATCGACCGTCACTTCGACACCCCAGGTATCTCCATCTTCTCCGTGACAGCCGCCGCAATCAACACCTGCCGACGCTCTTGGAGCAGGGCGACCTGTCGGTTCAGCAGGACCACGAGCCCCTCAACTTTGGCGCGCTCACTATCCAGCATGTCAACGATGCTGCGCTGAGTGTGCGGCGGCGGCAGCGCCACTCGAATCGCTTTCAGCATTTCTTGGCTAATATTCGGTTGGCCCGCACCCCGCCCACGGTCAATCAGCTCGCGCCTGAACCCGAGAAGCCAGTAGAACACGAAATCCGGAAGATTTTCCCCGGCTTTCGAAATAACACAGCAAGCCTGATTAACAGTCGCGGAAATCCTCATGCGAGCTAGTCGACCGATCGTTGCACCGTACATTGCGACGACAACGGATCCCGCATTGTGCAAAACGAGCGCTGAATGATCGGCGAGCGCTTCCTTGGTCACTGACCGGTCCACGCGGTCGATATATCCGTCGCGCAAGTCTCCTGTGACAACCCATGGAATTCCTGTACTCGCATAGTATCGACCATTGTCAGAACGAGGAGTCGTGCCGCTACCGAGGCGGAAGCGCCATACAAGACGGGAAGGTGTTACGGGCTGCCCCGCAACGTCCAAAGGCCTGATGTCCAGTGGGTCATTGGGGTTTGGCACGCTACAAACGGACTGCCTAACAAGGCCAAGAAAACGCTCTTGAAGCTTCTCGATCAGGCAGCGTTTCTTAGCTATGAGGGCGTCGATGCGGGCGGTCTCAACATCGAGGAAATCCGCAATGGCGTGCTGTCCAGAAAACGATGGCACCAAAACGATTTCATCAAAATAACTTGTTAGATCCAAGTTCTGAATACCGGTCGTTTGTTTGATCGATTTCGTGGTAATGCCAGCCGAGTACAATGAGTCTAAGAGGTAAACCAGGAAGCGGTCCAAAACTCCCACAGCTGGCCTTATGCGTGCTGCAAAGTTTGAGCAAACTGCCTGTCCGTCGAGATCCCAACGAACAACTCTACCAACAGGCTGCCGTTCGCCTCCTCCCGACTTTTCGATGATGAGGTCGCCCTTCCTTAGCCGCTTTGACCGAAGTTGTGCGGCGAGCACAGATCGCATTGGAATATTGCGTGAATCGATTACTAATTGTGAATAATTGAAATCGGCCGCGCGCACGCATGGAACATCGATTTCTCCAACGCCCGCGTCTTCCCCCCAAATGCCACCGACTGCGGAACTAATCAGCCGCCGAAGGCGGACTGGAGCCCAAGTCATTCTGTCACCTCATTCAGGAGGGACTGGATTTGCGCTTCGAGTTGCTTGATCTCGGCGTCGATCTCCGCCAGTGGGCGGGGTGGGATGTACTTGTAGAAGTGGCGGGTGAGCGGGATCTCATAGCCGATCCTGGTCTTGGTGTGGTCGACCCAGGCGTCCGGTACGTATGGAAGGACTTCAGCCTCCATATAGTCATCGACCGCTGACCTGTACTCCACGGTGGACAGCCGCGCGGTGACGTTGGCCTCGAAGGTGACCGGCACGGGGGGCAGTGGGACGTTCTCGTAATCCCGCAGTTCGGGGTCGGGCTCGATGTTGCCCTTGTCGTCAGTGACCGGTGGGGCATTCGGGTCGCGTACCGCCAAGGTACTCATCACCGCGTCCTGCAAGGACTTTCCGCGCTGGCCCGCTCCAACCAGCAGCTCTACGATGCGCTTGCGGGCCAGCTTGGCGTCGGTCAGCACCTCATCGCCCCAGTGGTCGAGGCCGACTCGCAGGGCAGCGCGCACCTCATCCGAGAGCTTGACGATCTTGGGGTTTGCGTTGAACGCGGCGCGGGTCTCGTCGCTGACCTCCCAGCGCAGGCGCAGCGGTCGTTCCACCGTGATGCGCAGGAAGCCGAAGGACTCGTTGGGGAAGATCTTGACCTTGTCGCCATGGGTGAACTCGCCGTGCAGGCGAACTACCTCGGAGATCTGCTGAGGCGAGATCTCCTTGCGCTTCTCGCCGAGACTCTTGCGCATCTTGGTGAAATACTCGCGCGCGTCGATCAATTGGACCTTGCCGCGCCGCTCCTGGCTCTTGCGGTTCGTGACGATCCAGAAGTACGTGGAGATACCGGTGTTGTAGAAGAGCTGGTCCGGCAGCGCGACCACGGCTTCCAGCCAGTCATTCTCGATGATCCACCGGCGGATCTCCGACTCGCCGGAACCAGCCGCGCCGCTGAACAACGGCGAGCCGTTGAAGACGATCGCGAGCCGGGCGCCGCCCTGCCCAGGCCGCTTCATCTTCGAGATCATGTGTTGCAGGAACAGAAAGCTGCCGTCGTTGATCCGCGGTAGGCCCGCGCCAAACCGGCCGGCGAAGCCGTCTCGCTCGTGCTCCCTCTTGATCGGGCCGGCGACCTTTTTCCACTCCACGCCGAACGGCGGATTGGCCAGCAGATAGTCGAATCGCTGGCCCTCGAATCCGTCCTCGGAGAACGAGTTGCCGTAGACGATCTCGCCTCCCTGACCTTTGATCATCATGTCGGAGCGGCAGACCGCGTAGGTCTCGGCGTTCAGCTCCTGACCGTACACCTTCAGCTTGGCATCCGGGTTCAGTTCCCGCAGCCGCTGCTCGGCGGTCGACAGCATGCCGCCGGTGCCGCACGCCGGGTCGAGCAACGTCTTGAGGATTCCCGGCTTGTGCAGTTCGGCCTCGTCGGTGAGCAGCAGGTCCACCATTAGCCGGATGACCTCTCGGGGGGTGAAGTGCTCACCCGCGGTCTCGTTGGAAAGTTCGGCGAACTTGCGAACCAGCTCTTCGTACAGGTAGCCCATCTCCAGGTTGGACACCCGCTCCGGATGCAGATCCACGTCGGGAGCACAGAACTTGGACACCACCAGGTACAGCAGGTTCGCCCGGTCCAGCCGGGCGATCTGGGCCTCGAACTCGAATTTGTCCAGCACATCGCGGGCTGCCTCGGAGAACCTCGCGAGGTAGGACCGCAACTGGTCGGCGATGTTGGTCGCGTCGTCCAACACCCGCTCCAGAGTCAGTAGCTTCGACGTGTTGTAGAAGGGTAGTCCGCCAGCCGCCGCTTGGAGGATGTCGGGGCGGTCACCGTATTTCTGGTAAACGGCGAGCACTTGGGGCTTGGTCGGCTCCAATACGCAGTCCAGCCGGCGAATCACCGTCAGCGGCAAGATCACCTTGCCGTACTCGGACTGCTTGTAATCACCCCGCAGCAGGTCGGCAACCGACCAGATGAACGCTGCATGGTTCTTGATCAATGACAAGCTGGGCTCCGCCATCCGACACCCTTCTTCACGTACCGCACCCTGCGTGTGCTCATTCTGACAGGTACAGCGCACCCAAGGCCGAGCCGCCCGGAGGACGCAGGCGCAGGACGACCAGTTCCCTCAGCTGTGTCTTCAGATAGCTGGTGCGATCGGTCGGCGCCCACGGGGTAGGCGTCCGTGCGGGACTGCGACGAGCGGGATCATCGCCTCGTTCCCACCGCAGATGTCCACGTCTGGCCGCGTCTCGGAAGGACTAGATGTTCCGTACCTGTGCCGCCGGGGTGACGGATGGCCAGCTTGCGACCAGGTCCAGTTGCCAGCCAACCTGGGGCAGCGATGTTTGTCGTTCGAGGTAGTCGTGGCACGCGCGCCCATGACCACGCTGTCCGAGGCGACGCCTCACTACTACGGCAGCCGCACTTTGTTACCTGATCTTGGTGGTAGGTGCCCGGTCGGCGACCGAAGATCAGTTGCATCTCCTCGGGGCGGCCGATGTCGAGGTTGTCAGCGCACAGTGCCTCGAAGAAGGACCGGGCCTGGCGGGGCGCGTTGAAGACCAGGGTGCGGGAGACCTCGACTTGGCGCATCGCGATGTCCCACCAGTAGCCTGCGTCCCGATCGGCCTCGGTCAGCGACGAACGTCTCTGCTATTCACGGCGACCGTTGTTCGGTGCTTTCTCGTTCTCGGGTACGTGCAGCACGGTTATATAACGGATGTCTCGTTCGGGGAGTACGAGCCGCTCCACTTGGACTGGCCTCGGAGTGTGCTGGCCGGGGTCGGTGATGCGGATCGGTGCACGAAGTGCCACGTCGCGCACCTCGGATGCCTCCAGACTGCAACTGTGCAGCAGCCCCTCGGCGAGTGTACCGTCCTGAAGCATAACTCCCAGATAGGGCAACATACTCTTGGGACGTTCCCGCAGAGCATACACCCAGACGCCGGGCCCTAGGTACAGTTCCGACTGTTGGCGACGCAGTGCCCTATCTAGTAGCCATGAACCAGCGCAGGCGATGAAGAGCACACCAGCACCGGTAGTCAATACCATCCGTGGGTTCGCCCGAACATAGCCAGTCCCTTGATCAGCCCAAGCGTCGACATCTACGGTAAACGGCAACCACTTGTGAGGAAGCAAGACGAACACAAGCACTGCTATCCCGGTGGTGCCCAACCCGACGGCAAGAACCTCGAGCAGTTGAGCAAGCCCCGATGCCTGACTGATTGCAGTGTGACGCTGCCGCAGCCGCAGGTACACCCACCCAGGCACCAATGCCAGCATCAGCAGGATCGCCAGGCTGTTGCCCGGGAGCACTCAGTCCCCTCCGTCGGTCGATACCCAAGCGCTGTCTCCCGTCCCGCCCGTGTCGACCGTGCTAACGGGCTGGGTGGACTGGGCGGGTGGCGCCAGGGAAGCCGATGGCGGCACGTAACCCTCGGGCATGCCATTGCTTGTGATCACTACTGCGCCCTTCGACTCACCAGCGCCGGTCAGCGCAGTCGTCTCGCCGTGCCCCCGGGCGGGGTGCTTGTCGCTCATGAGATTAGTCTGGCGGCAGAGACCGACAACTCCCCACCGCCACGCCGACGCTCGCAGCCCGGCTGATCAGGGTGCTGATCGCGAGGCTTTAGATCAGGCTGTCAACACTCGGCATCGACGATCGGACGTACCCGCCGCGCCTGCGCCCGCATCTCGACACCCCTCCTCACCAACACACCCCGCACTGCCGTCTGGCCGACGTTGAAGTGGGCCGCCAGTTCGGCAAGTGTCCACATCTCCTTGACGTACAACCTCACCACCTCAACCTCCTGCGCCTCCGTCAGCACCCGCTGTGGCCGCAGGCTCGCACCTTGCCGTCTGAGATGGGCTCGCACTGTTTGTTCATGGAGCCCAAACCGCCGGGTCAGCTCCCGCTGCGACGCCCCTGCCTCGTAGGCAGCCACTAGCTCACTCACCTCCGCAGGTGACAGCTTCCGGTTCTCCTTGACCTGTAGCCGGACTGCGCTAGGTACCACGGCACCACTCTGGATCACGATGGCCTCGTGGACATCGCCGTTGACCTGCATGTTCTCCAGTCCACCCAGCTCCTCCAGCGCTGTGACCAGCCGCCTCACGGCCTGCGGTGGGTTCGAAAGGGAGTCAGATAGGTGCACGCAAGCCCTGACCAGCACAGATCAGCGCCTGACCTGGGACTTCCAAGCCAGGGACCGCACCCGACCGGGGGCGTCCGTCACGATCCGACAGGTGGAGTACGACACCCTCGTCGGGCCCAGCCCTCACATGACCGCCGCCCGCGCCCCGACTGCTATTGCCAAACCAACGGGGACGTCATCCAGATGGTCCGCGCCCAGGGCGCCGGCCGGGTCCACCCCGCCACAAGCTGCTGAGGGGCGTGCGGTCCATGCCGCGGCTGCTGGCCACTGACAAGCTGGCCAACTACGACGTAGCCCACCGAGGGCTGATGTGCAGTGTGGAACATCGCCGATCGAATACCTGAACAATCAAGCGGAGTGCGAATCGGATCGTTCGTGCGATCTACACATGCCGTCGCTGACTGAAATGAGGAGGTCCGCTATCGGCGTGACCTTGGATACGTTAACGCTCTCACATCGGCAGAAGCGGACGTTTGGAATCACCGTGTCGCTGCGCGCGCTCTGTGAGGAGGTCCGCTGACTGATCAGCGGAAGGTGCTGTCGAGTTGGGGTTCGTTGAATCGCCTCGTGCGACCCCGGGCGGACGAACATGCCCAGCATCTGCCGTGTGAGTCTAAGGCGGGCAACGAAGTGGTCGATCAGCTTCACGGCCTCCTGAACCGCGAATTGCTCATAGGCTCATCGGCTGTTGGCTTGGATTGCGCTGGCGGCGATGAGGTAGCACTTGCACGGTTGACATTGCAGTGTCCCGGCGAGGCGGACCTCGGCGAACCGCGCATCGGCGAATCGAGCTCCGGAATGAGGTGACGACGCTGCCAGGTCAGCTGGCTTCGCGATGACGAGCGTACTGATGATCCACGCTGGTATCCCCAGATCGGATCGATCGTCGACGCCTGACCGTCCCCGCGGCTCTCACCCACCTCTCATGCCCGGTGACCGACGCTGGAGTCGTCGGATTGACCGGAAGAGAAGGCGCAATGAGCCGCTACGCAGGCACAGTGCAGTTCGAGAAGCCTGCCGTGAATGGGCGGCGGACGACCGCTTGCGCGGGCGAGCAGGAGCTGTTGTTTCCACCCGGTGAGGCAGCCGATCGGAAGCGTTGGCGGGCCTTGGCAGTGAGCCTGGTCGCCGCGTTCATGAGCCTGCTTGACGTCAGCATCGTCAACGTCGCGCTGCCATCCATCCAGCGCGGGTTGGGCGCATCCGTGGGGACCGTGCAATGGGTCGTGGCCGGCTATGCGCTGACCTTCGGACTGGTGCTGGTACCGGCTGGCCGGCTCGGCGACATACTGGGGCGACGCAGGATGTTCCTGATCGGGCCAGCCAGGGTGGTGTCTGCCCCGGGGTAATGACGGAGCGCTGGGCGTTCGGGCTGTTGGCGGTGGTGCGGGTGGCCAGGTGCAGGCGGTCGAGTTTGTGGCGCAGCTTGTGCAGTGGTCTAGCAGTTGGTCGTCGGTGTCAGTGCCGGGGCCGCACTCCGGTTCTGTGACGCCGACGCGAGGCGTCTGGCGACCGTTGGGTGTGTTTCGTGGCCTTGGCAGACTGCCCGGCCAACCGGCTTGGAGCGGTTGGGCTCGTCATGGTGCCTGCTAGGGCTCCTGCTGGGGGCATCTGTCGTGAGCCGTAGCACCGCGAGGGTGCTGGCGGCTGAAAGCAGGTGTTGGAGATCGAACAGCCGGTGGAAGACGATCAGAGTGATTACCAGGCAGCCGAGGAGCCCGCTGATTGCCAGGCGGCGGATACGGCCGGCGGGCAGTGTCCACAGTGCAGCGGTGACAAGGGCGTATGCGCCGGAGGAGGATCCAGCATCACGCTGGTTGATGGCGGTTGCTGCGGCGACGACGCCGGCCACTGCGGCGGCCTTGAGCGCGAGGAGTACCGCAATCGTGCTGACCCAATCGCCCAGCAGGAACACCCAGCTAGTCTGGCGGCTACCGAGTCGCCACTCGGCGACGGGTAGGACAACGGCGAGGAGGGCAATCATTGACCAGACGAACCCGGGTTTGGATTGGATCAACGGTGCGGTGAGTAGCCGCCACAACTGGCCGTGGGCCAGGTCCGGCCAGGCCAGGCCGAAGTGACGCAGCAGAAGGTGGTGCAGGTGCCGGTCGAGGGTGGTGGCCGTCATGAGCCATAACTGCAGTGTTGCGAACCCGACGGTGATCGGAAAGCGGCGAAGGAGGCCGAGGGCGCGGGCTATCGGCCGGCGCGGATCGGGCAACTCGCCAGCCCGGGCTACGGCGAGGGCCGCCTTAGGCAGGTCGGTCTCGGCGAGGTAAGCGAGGTAACGCGGCTCCCACCTGGGCTGCCACTTCTGTTTGAACGCGCGTAGGCCAGCAAAGTTGAACGCCGTCCCTCCGTGCCGGTAGAGGGTTTTGATCACGCGATCGGCGAGACTGCCACCCGTGCCGGCGCCGGACAGCGGTGCCAGGCCGAGGTTCATCCCGGCGTAACCGGCGGCGCGAAAGCGTTCGATGAGGCCCACGAACAGGAAATCCATGACGCCGTTGACCGCGTCCGGGCGGCGGCGCATCAGATCGAATGAACCGTCGACACTTTGGTAGGACGGTAGCAGGTTGGCGAACGCCTGGACGGTACCTTCAGCGTCGATGACCGCGACAATCGGTGTGCCGCGCAGGTAGTCGGCGTCGAAGCGACCCAGTGTAAAGGTCCGTTCGCGGTGTCCACCAGCGGCCAGCCACGCGTCGGAGACCTCCTTGAGCTGGGCCAGCGTAGGGTCATCGATTGGATGTGGTAGGTCGACGACGCGGTAACCGGCCCGTTGGCAGCGACGCAGCGCCGAACGCAGGCTCTTGTACTCCCGGCCCTGCGCTGACCACGTCCGCACGTCCGCGATGGCTTCTTCGCCGATGTGTAACGTCTTCATCCCGAGTGATTCCAGCAACGCGCGGCCGGGCTCGGCGACTTGGTGGAACGTTGGTGTCCAGCCGTTGCGGGCACACATCTGCAGGAATTCCAGGGCGGCCACCCGGCAGGAGCGGGGATCGCCGACCGGTTCACCCAGCGCGACGGCCGTGGTGCCGACCACGGTGTATCCGACGAGGGCGTTGTGATCGCTGCTGATCACCCAGTTCTTGTCGTCGAGGAGGTGGAAGTGGGCCAACCCGGTACGGCCGTGGCGGCGCAGCAGGCACGCTACCTGAGCACGGTCGGCGGCGTGTCCGGGTCGCCCGACGACCGCGGCGATCAGCCGGCTCAGCCCTACACAGGCGACGATGAGCGCGGCGACCCGGACCGAGTCGACGAAAGCTCGACCGTGTCGGGTCATCGGCTCAAGATGGACCGGCAGCAAGAACAGCAGTCGGGCCGCGTCTTCCAGCGCTGACGCGAGAGTGTTCGGATGGCGCAATTCGGTGTCCAGATGGTAGAGCCCTGCGGCGGCGTAGCCGAAGACGGCCAACTCGCCAGCAACCAGCATGCCCACGCCCCGGCGGGCTAGGGCGGGGTCGGCGCGGGCGATGAACACCCGCCGGCACCCCACCAGGATCACCAGTGCGGTCAGCGCCACGGCTTGGCCTGCCACGTCGGCGTCGGTGGCGGGGTGGCCGGGCAGCGACGCGACGGCCGCGGCCAACGCAACCCACCACGCGGCACGTTTGCCCTGCAGCAACCCGCGCACGGTCATCACAGCGGTCAACCCGGCGGCCAACACCACGTACCGGGCACCGACCAACGCCGCCACCATGTAGTCAACCCCGAGCACACCCACCCGCGGCACTGGCCCGACCCGGGCGGCGGCCAGCAGATCGACCGTGCCCAGGGCGAGGATGACCAGTGCGGTCACCCGGCGGGCCCAGCGGCCGCCCCTCCCAACGGCAGTCACGGTCACACCGCCGATTCACGGGCCGTGGCAGTGTGCGGTTGTCCTCGTAACCACCCTGCGACTGCGACGCCGAGCGCAAGGGGAAGCCAGAACTCCCACACTCGAAACAGCACCACCGTGGCCGCGGCGACGGCCGTCGGAGTGCCAAAACAGACCAGTACGGCCGCCGCGCTGAGCTCCACGAAGCCCAACCCACCCGGCAGGACACCGACGACTCCAAACAGTCCCGAGATGGCGTAGGCGACCAACGCAACGGCGGGCCGGTTGCCACCCCCCACCGCCGCCAAGGCGGCCCACAGCATCGCCGCGCCGACCACGTCGACACCGATGGCGAACCCGAGTGCGGGCATCGCCAGCGTGGGGTGGGCGCGCACCAGGGTGACGGCCTCGTACAGCTCGTCGGCCGTCACCGTGTCCGGCTGTCGCGCGGGGCCTCGCCGCAGCCAGTCCCATAGACGCGCCGGCATTGTCCACATCCACCGCAGTGCATCCTGGCTGCGCACCGCAGCAACCAGAACCGCCACACGCATTATCAAAAGCACCACAAACAACACCACGGCGGCGACTTCCGGGCGGGTCAGCTGACCATCAATCCAGATCAAGACGACCGCAGCGGCCAGGGTAACGATGAAACCAACGTCGGCGAACGCGGCCGCCAGCAGGTACGCCCCGCTGACCGGCCCGCGCGGCAGGCGCCGACGGCGAGCGTCCGCGGCGAAGGCCGCCAATCCCGCCAAACCACCGGACTTGACCGCCAGGTTCAACGCCACAGCGGCCAAGGTCACCGGGATCAGCCGGCCCGTCTCCGCGTAACCACCGACCCCGAGGGCTCGCCGGGACGCCGCGTGCAGCAGCACCCAGGCAACCCACCAGCACCCCAATAGCAACACCCCGCCAACTAGCCAACCGCGCTGCGCCCCGCCGAGCACCCGCACGACCGCTGGCAGCTCCCGGCGGTTCACCCACAGCAGAGCTGCGACACACAGGAGCACCACAGCGGGACAGGTGACCGATACAGAGCGCGAGTGCACTCGTGGGCGGGGAGCACCGGCGCGGCCGGTCGACATCCCAAAGCCGCCATCAAGATTAGCCAAGCACCAACCCGCGGCGTGTCCCTCAGTTGTGGCTACACCGGCGGGTACAACATCAGTACTCACGAACCTCACTGTGCGTTGCCAACGATGAGAGCACGATGAGAGCCAGTACGAGCCCTGCCACGACTCCCCCAGGGCAGCCGCGTAGGCGCGACGTGGTGGTAAGACCTCTGGGCGCGCCTGAGCCCATGTCCAGTAACCAGTCGCCGTGCGAATTGGGCGTGGCGGACGGCGTGGAGCAGCAGCGAGTCACGGTCGCTGGTGTCCGGCTGGCGGGCCCGGGCGGTGCCCGAGCGGAGCTGGTAGGGCACGGAGCAGACGATCACACCCGGCTCAAACCTCAACCTGCTCTTGATCCGTAAAGCGCTGTGGTTGTGGAGAACCTGTTCCCACCATCGCCCGGCGACGTACTCGGGGATCAGTACAGTGATCACGTCCCGGGAGCTGTCGCGTTTGTACCGCCGTACGTAGTCCACCACCGGACGGGTGATCTCACGATAGGGCGAGTCGAGCACCACCAGCGGGACGTTGATCTCGCGTTCCTCCCAGTCGTGTGCCAGGGCAGCCGTCTCCTCTGGGTCGATTCGCACGGTGAGCGCCTTGAGGGTGGCCGGGCGGGTGCCTTTGGCGTAGGCCAGCGCCTGCAGGGTGGGCTGGTGCAAGCGGGACACGAGGACGATCGCGTGATCGGAGGCCGGGACAGTCACCGGCTTATGGGGTGCGGTCTCGTTGCGAACCTGCTGGTAGTAGCGGCGGATGCCGTGCATGAGCAAGTACAGCGCGGGCATGGCGACGCACACGATCCACGCGCCGTGGGTGAACTTAGTGACCACCACCACGGCCAGCACCAGGCCGGTGGCGACCGCACCGACAGCATTGATTGCCTGCGACCGGCGAATCTTCTGCCGCTGCGCGCCGGATGCCGGACCCAGCTCCCGCCGCCAGCGCCGCACCATGCCGGCCTGGCTGAGGGTGAATGAGACGAACACGCCGATGATGTAGAGCTGGATGAGCCGGGACACATCGGCGTTGAAGACCACGACGAGCATGCTGGCGGTCAGGGCCAGCACGACGATGCCATTGCTGAACACCAGCCGATCTCCGCGGGTATGCAGTTGGCGCGGCAGGTAGCCGTCGCGGGCAAGGATGGAGGCCAGCACGGGAAACCCGTTGAAAGCGGTGTTGGCCGCCAGGATCAGGATCCCCGCCGTGACGGCCTGGGTGTAGGCGAACAGCGGTCCGCTACCGAAGACGGCCTGCGCGATCTGCGCGAGCGCGGTCGGCTCGACATATCCGGCGGGTGCACCGATCAGGCGGCTGGGGTCATCGACCATGTGCACCTGGGTGGCCACGGCCAGCAGGGTGATGCCCGCGAACATCGTGGCCGCCAGGACACCCATCACGGTCAGTGTGGTCGCGGCGTTGTGCGATTTCGGTGGCCGGAAGGCGGGAATCCCGTTGCTGACCGCCTCGACCCCCGTCAACGCGGTGCAGCCGGACGCGAACGCCCGCAGTACCAGCACGATGATGAGCATCCCGGCCATGGGATGCGCCGGCCGTATGTCGAACCCGGCGCTCACGGCGCGCAGTGGCTGCCCGGTCGACAGCCGCCAGGCCGCGACGGCGAACATCAGGTAGATCCCGGCGATGAACCCGTAGGTCGGCACGGCAAAGCCGCGGCCGGATTCCTTGATCCCGCGGAGGTTCGTCACCGCCAGCAGCGTGATGAAGGCCAGCGCCAGCGCAACCGCGTGACGCTCCAAGCTCGAAGCGTACGAAGTGATCGCGTCCACGCCGGCGACGACAGACACCGCCACGGTCAGCACGTAGTCGACCAACAGTGCACTGGCCGCGATCAGACTGGCCCCCTCACCGAGGGTGTCGCGGCTGACGACATACGCGCCGCCACCGTTGGGGTAGGCAAAGCAGATCTGCCGGTACGACGCGACCACAATCACCAGCAAGATCACGATGGCCAGTGCTACCTGTGGCGCCAACCGAAGTAGCGCCGCACCACCCAGCGTCAGCACCAGCAGGATCTCCTGCGTTGCATAGGCGACCGAGGAGATCGGGTCACTACAGAACACGGGCAGCGCCAACCTTTTAGACAGCAGCTGCTCGCCCAGGCTTGTGGTCCGCAATGGGCGACCGACGAGCATCCGCTTGGTCTCCAGCATCATGAGCCGACCATGTCAACGGAGTCATGAGAGTGTGATGAGAGGCGCCGACGCCAGCAGCAGCCCCCCTAGATCGGCAGCCGAGCGGGCTGGGGCGGCCGCGACCGGGTCGTCAGCTCAACGGCAGCCGTACTGTCACGACCGCGCCGCCGTGCGGCTCGTTGTTACGCGCCTGCACAGTGCCGCCGTGGGCGGCGGCCACGGCCCGCACGATTGAGAGGCCGAGCCCTGCTCCGGATGCGCCGTCCGGGCTTCGGGCATGGTCGCCGCGGACGAACCGTTCGAACGCCGAGTCCTGGACGTGGGGCGGGAAGCCGGGTCCGTCGTCAGTGATCTCCAGCATGGCCGATGTCTCGTCGGCCGTGACGTGCACCCGCACGGTCGTCGCCCCGGCGGCGGCGCTGTTGTGCGCGAGGTTGGCCAGCAGTTGCCCCAGCCGGTCAGTGTCCCCGTGTACGACCGCTGGGTGGCCGGATACCCGGATGCGTAGCCCGAGCACCGGTTCCAGACGGCCGGCCTCGGTGGTGGCCAGGTTGACCAGGTCGATCGGCTCTTGTCGGAGGACCAGGGAACCGGCTCGCTCGCGCGCGAGCAGCAGCAGGTCCTCGGCGAGCCGGGAAAGTCGCTCAGCCTCGCCAAGGGCGGCCCGCAGTGACCGTTCGACCTCGGTGGGATCGTCGGTCGCGGACAGGGCGAGTTCGATCTCCCCGCGCAGCACGGCTATCGGGTTGCGCAGCTCGTGGCTGGCGTCGTCGACGAAGGCACGTTCCCGCTCGAACGCGACCCGTAACCGAGCGAGCATGGCGTCGAGGGTGCGCGCCAGCCGCGCGATCTCGTCGTCGCGGGGCACCGGCGGAAGCGGTCGGTCGGCCTCGAGCGAGGAGATCGCCGCCGCTTCCCGGGTCAGCACGTCAACCGGCCGCAGCGCTGCCCGAACCACCAGCCAGCCGGCTGCGGCGAGGACACCGACGAGGACGGGGGCGGCGAGGAGGAGCGCCTCGAGCAGCCGTTGCCGGGTGGCCTGTAGGGGTTCTGTGGACACCGCGACGCTGAGCACCCGCGTGTGGTCCAGCCGCCGGGAAAGCACCCGAACCGCCGCAGATTCCGCGCCGCGGCCTGATGGCAGCGACCGGGTTTGGATGGTTTGGGCTTCCAGGCGCTGCACCTCCTGGGCTGTGAGCAGCCGGCGGTCGGCGAGAGACGGTGAGCCGGAGAGCACCGCACCATTGGTGGTGTACAGTTGTGCCAGCGGATCCCGGGCGACCACGCCGAGGTCACCGATGCCCACGGCGACGACGAGGTCGTCGCTGCGAGTGTCAAGGTCCGCGTCGAGAGCCGCGGCCAACTGCTGGTCCAGGGTGAGGTAGAGCAGGACCAGGCAGAGTGCGAGCGCCGCGGCTGCCCCGACCGCGAACACCAGGGTCACCCGCGCGCTCAGGGAGCGCGGCATCAACCGCACCGTGCCTCACCCCGCCTTTTCCTCTCACCTACATCGCCACGGCCTGACACCGTGACATCGGCGCTGCTCATCGTCCTCTCATGGTCACGGTCGCAACATGCGACCGTGACCTACGAGAACACCTTCTCGCGCTCTCCGCCTCGTCTTGCGCGGCACCGACCGGGGCTGGCTGGGCTGCGTTGGCGACGTGGGTGGGAACTGCACCCGGGTGTGCGGTCGGCCAGCAGGCTGAGCCTGGGTGAGCGGGCAGCAGACCGAGCCCGCGACAGCCTGGGGTCGTGGATATTCGCCCGACTCGTCGCCCGCTCCAGACATCCAGTAAGCAGGTCGTAACGGAGGACCGATGAAAATCAACGCTGCCGAAGTGCGGGAGTTGGGGAAGTCTTCCCGCAGCGTCGAGACGATGCATCCGGTCAGCTTTCGGCCGGCGTATGAGCCGTTCGCGCCCGCGCCGGCCGCGGGGCGAGGTGCTGGTGAGGTTCCTAGGCTGGCTGCTGTGCGGCTGCTCGTGGTGGAGGACAACCCCGGCATGGCGGCGCTGCTGGTCCGAAGCCTGCAGCGGGAGGGCTACGCCGTTGATGCCGTCGACAACGGTGAGGACGCGCTGTGGAGCGCGCTGGAAAACGACTACGACGCGGTGGTGCTCGACGCGATGATCCCGCCACCGGACGGATTCGAGGTGTGCCGCCGGATGCGGGCCAAGGGTCGGTGGGCGCCGGTATTGATGCTGACCGCGCGCGACACGGTCCCAGACCGGGTCCGCGGCTTGGACGCCGGCGCCGACGACTACCTCACCAAGCCCTTTGCCCTGGCCGAGCTGTTCGCTCGGGTACGCGCGCTGACCCGCCGCGATCCCCTCGAACGTCCCGTGGTCCTCCAGGTCGGCGACCTGATCCTGGACCCAGTGTCGCGAATCGTCCGGCGCGGCGAGGTGGACCTGGCGCTCACACCAAAGGAGTTTGCGCTGCTGCAAGAGCTCATGCGGCGACCGGGTGAGGTGCTCAGCCGGACCTACCTCATCGACCATGTGTGGGACTTCGCCTACGACGGCACCTCCAACGTGGTCGACGTGTACATGCGCTACCTGCGGGACAAGGTGGACCGCCCATTCGGGCGCGACACCATCCGCACGGTGCGCGGCGCGGGTTACCGCCTCGACCCGGATGGATAAGCACTGTGGCGCTACGAATCGAGGACTACGGGCTGCTCGGTGATCTGCACACTGCGGCGTTGGTGGGCTGCGACGGGTCGATCGACTGGTTGTGCCTGCCGCGCTTTGACTCGCCGGCCTGCTTCGCCGCCCTGCTCGGTGACGAGCACGCCGGTTTCTGGCGGCTGGCGCCCGCCTCCGGTGGCTTGTGCACGCGCCGCCGCTACCGCGGCGACTCGCTGATCCTGGAAACGGAGTGGGACACCCCAGACGGTCGCGTGCGGGTGATCGACACCATGCCACCGCGCGGTGAGGCCGCCGACGTGGTCCGGATCGTGGAGGGCGTGTCCGGCCGCGTGCCGATGCGGATGGCGCTGCGGTTGCGGTTCGACTACGGGCGCATCGTCCCGTGGGTACGCCACCACGACGGCCAGCTCGCCGCGGTCGCCGGTCCGGACGCTGCCTGGCTGCACACCCCGGTGCCGATACACGGCGAGGACCTGACCACCTACGCCGACTTCACGGTGGCGGCCGGGCAGCGGGTGCCGTTCGTGCTGACCTACCGGCCCTCGCATGAACCCACGCCGCATCCGGTGGATGCGGACAAGGCGCTGGCGGACACCGAGGTGTTCTGGGCGCAGTGGATGCGCCGCTTGCGCTACAAGGGACGATGGGAGGAGGCGGTGCGCCGGTCGCTGGTCGTGCTCAAGGCGCTGACGTACGCGCCGACCGGTGGGATCGTCGCCGCAGCGACGACGTCGCTGCCCGAGCAGCTCGGCGGTCCCCGCAACTGGGACTACCGGTTCTGTTGGCTACGCGACGCCACCTTCACCCTGCAGGCCCTGCTGGGCACCGGGTTTGTCGCCGAGGCGCAGGCGTGGCGGGAGTGGCTGCTGCGGGCCGTCGCCGGCGACCCGGCTGACCTGCAGATCATGTACGGCATCGACGGCACTCGCCGGCTGCCGGAATACACCCTCGACTGGCTGCCCGGCTACCAGCATTCCGCGCCGGTGCGGGTGGGCAACGCCGCCTCCGGGCAGTTCCAGCTCGACGTGTGGGGCGAGGTCCTCGACGGGTTGCACCTGTCCCGGCTGGCGGGCATCGAAGCCGACGAGAACGCCTGGGACCTGCAACGGGCGCTGCTGGACTATCTCGAAGGCCACTGGGACGACCCGGACAACGGCCTGTGGGAGGTACGCGGGGACCGGCGGCACTTCGTGCACTCCAAGGTCATGGCGTGGGCCGGCGTCGACCGGGCGGTGCAGGCCGTTGAACGATTCGGCCTCGACGGGCCCGTCGACCGGTGGCGCGCGGTGCGGGAGAAGATCCACGCCGAGGTGTGCGACCGCGGGTATGACCCCGGTCGCAACACGTTCACCCAGTTCTACGGCTCCACTGGCCTGGACGCCGCGCTGCTGCTGATCCCCCGGGTGGGATTCCTGCCCTGGCACGACACCCGGGTCGCCGGCACCGTCGACGCTGTGCAGCGGGAGCTGTGCGCCGACGGGTTCCTGCTGCGCTACCAACCGCAGGCCGACGGCGGCGTGGACGGTCTACCCGGCACCGAGGGTGCCTTCATCACCTGCACGTTCTGGCTCGCCGACGCCCTGTACGGCATCGGCCGGCGCCAACAGGCCCACCATCTGTTCGAGCACCTGCTGAGCCTGCGCAACGACCTGGGCTTGCTCAGCGAGGAATACGACCCGGCCACCGGCCGGCAGCTCGGCAACACCCCACAGGCGTTCAGCCACGTCGGGCTGGTCAACGCCGCCCGCCACTTGTCCGACACCCAGCCAGCCCGCAGCGCCAACGACGGCACGACGACTCATGGAGATGAGCACTGATGCGCGCCCTGACCGTGATACCTCAGCAGAAGAACTCCCTGGCCGTCACCGACGTACCCGACCCCGAGCCGGGTGAGGGTGACCTGCTCGTCGACGGGCTGGCCGTGGGAGTATGCGGCACCGACAAGGAGATCGTCGCCGGCGACTACGGCTGGGCCCCACCCGGCCACCAGCGGCTCGTCATCGGCCACGAATCCCTCGGCCGGGTCCGCCACGCCCCTGCCGGCAGCGGCTTCACCACCGGGGACCTCATCGTGGGCGTGGTGCGGCGCCCGGACCCGGTGCCGTGCGGCGCCTGTGCCCACGGCCAGTTCGATATGTGCCGCAACGGCCGCTATACCGAGCGCGGCATCAAACAACTCGACGGATACGCCAGCCAGGTCTGGCGGGTCGAACCCGACTACGCCGTCACGCTCGACCCCGCACTCGCCAACGTCGGCATGCTGATGGAACCCACCAGCGTGGTCGCGAAGGCCTGGGACGAAGTCGACAAGGTCGGCGCCCGCGCCTGGTTCCAACCGAAGACGGCGCTGGTCACCGGCGCCGGACCGATCGGCCTGCTGGCCGCCCTGCTGGCCGCGCAACGCGGCCTCGATGTACACGTCCTGGACCGGGTCACCGACGGACCCAAACCCGACCTGGTCCGCGGCCTCGGCGCCACCTACCACAGCGGCGACATCAACGATGTAGCCAGCGCCGTGCGACCGGACGTCGTCATCGAGGCCACCGGCGCGGGCCCTGTCGTGTTCGGCGCGGCAGCCAACACCGCACCGTATGGCATCGTCTGCCTCACCGGCGTCTCCTCCGCCGGGCACACCCTCAGCGTCGACGCCGGCGGCCTCAACCGCGACATCGTCCTGGAGAACGACGTGATCATCGGCTCCGTCAACGCCAACCTGACTCATTACGCGGCCGCCGCAGACGCCCTCGCCAAAGCCGACACCGGTTGGCTCAGCCGGCTGATCACCCGCCGGATCCCGTTGGAGCGCTTCGCCGACGCCTTCACCCCGCAGCCCCACGACGTCAAGGTCGTCA
>DASTLT010000073.1:0-5431 GCA_035714625.1 Pseudonocardiaceae bacterium
ACCGCGACCGCCACGACCCTGGTGGACGAGTCCAGGAGCAGCCAAGGGACCAGCTCACCGTCCCAGACACCCTCGCAGACGTCCTCGCAGACGTCATCGAGTAGCGCCATGGAGTAGCTGAGCCCGGGCGGGGGCGGCGCAGTTGGCCCAGCCGCGGCGCTCAGTCGCCCTTCTCGGCGAGCACGGCGTCGGCGTATCCGCGGCAGTATTCCCAGCTCACGTAGGCGGCAGGGTCCGGGTTGTAGGCGGGCTCGTGCGGGCGCATCCGGCCCGCCTCGAGTAACTGCTGCAGGCTGGCGCGCAGCAGTGTCCAGTCGTGGTAGTGCTGTTCGGCGCAGTCGGGGCAGTCCACCACGATCCCGCGGATCCCGCGGGGCTCCAGCAGGGCCTGGTAGACGGCCAGATCGGTGAGGTCGGCGAGCAGCCCGGCCCATTCCTCGTCGTCCAGCGGCTCCTGGGGGTACTCGGTGTCGTCCAGTGCCTCCAGCGCCTGGGTCGGGTCTTCCGGGTCACCGGCGAAGGGGTCGGGGGGTAGTGCATCAGGTGCCACGTCGGGCACGGTACCCGTCCGATGGGTTGCGCAGTGACCGATACCATGGATCGAGCCCATTCGGTCCGTCAGGAAGGTCCCGGAACCCGTATGACCAGCGAGCTCACCGCGCCCGACTTCCCCGCGAAGTTCGCGTTGCTCGGCCTGACCTTCGATGACGTGCTGCTGTTGCCCGCCGAGTCCGATGTGGTGCCCGGCGAGGTCGACACCACCACCAGGCTCTCGCGCAACATCACCCTGCGGGTGCCGCTGGTGTCCTCGGCGATGGACACCGTCACCGAGGCGCGGATGGCCATCGCGATGGCCCGCCACGGGGGGATGGGGGTGCTGCACCGCAACCTGCCCGCCGAGGAGCAGGCCGCTCAGGTCGAGGTGGTGAAGCGGTCCGAGGCGGGCATGGTGACCGACCCGGTGACCTGCTCGCCGGCCGACACCCTGGCCGACGTGGACGCGCTGTGCGCCCGGTACCGGATCTCCGGGGTGCCGGTCACCGACCCCGGTGGGGTGCTGGTCGGCATCATCACCAACCGGGACATGCGCTTCGAGGTGGACCACGGCAAGCCGGTCGCCGACGTGATGACCAAGCCACCCCTGATCACCGCCCAGGTGGGGGTGACCGCCGAGGCCGCGCTGGGCCTGCTGCGCCGGCACAAGGTGGAGAAGCTGCCGATCATCGACGGGCACGGCAGGCTGCGCGGGCTGGTCACCGTCAAGGACTTCGTCAAGACCGAGCAGTACCCGCTGGCCACCAAGGACCCGGACGGGCGGCTGCTCGTCGGGGCCGCGATCGGGGTCGGGGAGGACGCTAAGCAGCGCGCCGCGTCGCTGGTCGACGCCGGAGTCGACGTGCTCGTGGTGGACACCGCGCACGGGCATTCCCGCAAGGTGCTGGAGATGATCAGTTGGCTCAGGGCCGAGGTGGGCGGCACCGTCGACCTGGTAGGGGGCAATGTGGCCACCCGCGCCGGGGCGCAGGCGCTCATCGAGGCCGGGGTCGACGCGGTGAAGGTCGGGGTGGGGCCCGGCTCGATCTGCACCACCAGGGTGGTGGCCGGGGTGGGGGTGCCGCAGATCAGCGCCATCTACGAGGCGAGCCTGGCCGCCCGCCCGGCCGGCGTCCCGGTGATCGGCGACGGCGGCATCCAGTTCTCTGGGGACATCGCCAAGGCCATCGTCGCCGGCGCCAGCACGGTGATGCTGGGCAGCCTGCTCGGCGGCACCGCCGAGGCCCCCGGGGACCTGATTCTGGTCGATGGCAAGCAGTACAAGACCTACCGCGGCATGGGGTCGCTGGGTGCGATGGCCTCCCGCAGCGGGGCCAGGTCGTACTCCAAGGACCGCTACTTCCACGACGACGTGCTCTCCGACGACAAGCTGGTCCCCGAGGGCATCGAGGGGCGGGTGCCCTACCGGGGGCCGCTGTCCCTGGTGGCCCACCAGTTGGTCGGGGGGCTGCGGGCCGCGATGGGTTACGCCGGTGCCGCCACCATCCCGGCGCTGCAGGACGCGCAACTGGTGCGGATCACCGCGGCGGGGCTGAAGGAGAGCCACCCGCACGACATCACCATGACGGTGGAAGCCCCGAACTACACGGTGCGCTGAGCCGTGCGCGACCTGGTGGAGATCGGGATGGGCCGCAGCGCGCGGCGGTCCTACGCCTTCGACGACGTGGAGATCGTGCCCTCGCGGCGGACCCGCTCCTCCCGGGACGTCTCCACCGCCTGGCAGATCGACGCTTACCGCTTCGACATCCCGCTGGTCACCCACCCCACCGACGCCGTCGTCTCGCCGGCCATGGCGATCCGGATCGGCCAGCTCGGCGGGCTCGGGGTGCTCAACGCCGAGGGGCTGTGGGCGCGCCACCCGAATGTGGAGAAGTTGCTGTTCCAGCTCACCTCCGCGAGGGACGAGGCCGATGAGGCGGCGGCGGTGAAGCTGTTGCAGCAGTGGCATGCCGCCCCGATCCGGGTCGACCTGCTCACCGAGGTGATCGGCCAGGTGGCCGAGTCCGGGGTGACGGTGGCCGCCCGGGTCAGCCCGCAGCACGCCCGCGCCCTGGTGCCCGACCTGCTCGCCGCCGGGGTGGAGATCCTGCTGGTGCAGGGCACGATCATCTCCGCCGAGCACGTGTCCCGGGGCCGGGGCGCCGAGCCGCTGAACCTGGAGGAGCTCATCGCGTCCCTGGACGTCCCGGTGATCGCGGGCGGGGTGGGCGACTACCGCACCGCCATGCACCTGATGCGCACCGGCGCCGCCGGGGTGATCGTCGGCTACGGGGCGGGGGCCAGCACCTCCACCGCCGACGTGCTGGGCATCGCGGTGCCAATGGCCACCGCGGTCGCCGACGCCGCCGCCGCCCGGCGCGACTACCTGGACGAGACCGGTGGCCGCTACGTGCACGTGATCGCCGACGGCGGGATGCATACCAGCGGTGATGTGGCCAAGGCAATCGGCTGCGGAGCGGACGCGGTGATGCTCGGCGAGCCGCTGGCCGCCGCCGCCGAGGCCCCCGGCAACGGCCTGTACTGGACCGCCGCCGCCGCGCACCCCTCGCTGCCACGCAGCCACGTGATCGACGTGCCGCAGGGTTCGGTCGGCATCGACACCCTGCTGTTCGGCCCCTCCGCCGACCCCAGCGGCCAGGTCAACCTCTTCGGCGCGCTGCGCCGCGCGATGGCCAAGACCGGCTACTCCGAGCTCAAGGAGTTCCAGAAGGTCGGCCTGACGGTGCGCCCCTGATCCGGCACTCCTCACCTGCGTCAACGCTGCCGCCGTTTTAGACCGGGGACAGGGGCCGAGACGGGGCCGTTGAGCGTTACGGTCGGTCGGAGGAGGTGTGTGACCACATGAAGGCACTGGCGGGCGGCGCTCGGGTACGTCGACGCGGGGGCATGCTGCGTCGGTTCGACTGGCTCGCCGTCCTGGTGGCCGGGGTGGTGCTTTTCGAGCTGGTTCGACGCGCGCTAATCGAAACCCAGAACCCGAACTTCGTTCCGTCCCTGATCCTGCTCGGTGCCGCGGTCATGCCCGCGACGTTCCTGACCTTCGTCGCCGGTCGCCGGTTGCCCGCCAACGTGCCCGGCATATCACTGGCGGTGACCGCGCTGCTGGGTGGGGTGATCGGCACGGTGGTGGCCGGTACCCTTGAATACGACACCCTGCAACGCCTCGGCGCCCTCCCGATGCTCGTGGTCGCGGTCATCGAGGAGGCCGCCAAGCTCGTCGTCCCGGCCGCGTTGCTGTTGTCGGCCTACCGGCGAACGCCGGCCAATGGGCTCATCATCGGGGTGGCCTGCGGCGCCGGGTTCGCCGTGCTGGAGACCATGGGTTATGCCCTGGTGGCCCTGGTCGAAAGCCGTGGCCAGCTCGCCGCCGTCGACGGCACCCTGCTGCTGCGCGGGCTGCTCAGCCCAGCGGCACACATGGCCTGGACCGGACTGAGCGCCGCCGCGCTGTGGCACACGGCCGCACGACAGTGGTCTGGTCGGGCTGTCGGTGCACTGGTCGGCACCTACCTCCTTGCCGTCGTCTTGCACACGCTGTGGGACAGCCTTGGCACCCTCTTCGCACACGTTGTCCTCGCCGTCCTCGCCCTCGGCCTGCTCGGCGTGACCACCCACCGACTTGCCGGCGGCGGCCTGGGCGACTCCTGCACGCAAGACAGCACAGCTACCCCCTCAGGACGGGTAGCCCGGTGAGCGAACCGAGCGCGCGGCGTTGCTGCGGAGGTCACCAGGCTGAGGTGGCCTGTTTACGGATGATAAGTGCGTTCTGCCGGCATACAGCGATTTCCCATGTTCGAGCTGTTGGCGTAAGCGATTAGTAATTGGGACGAAGCCAGGGGTGCTGGAGGACTGCCTGCCAGGCGAGATGCCAGGGGAACAGGTGCACGTAGTTGTCGCCGGTGCCGGGCTCGTGCTGCTTGTAGACCTCGTCTCCGACGAGGACGGTCACTCCCCAGGTGGTGAGCCGGGTGATGGCATCCTGGATGGCGGGGAAGCTGATCTGTGCTCGGTTACTGAACGGCATGGCGACGACCGGTTGACGTTTCCCGACCGCTTCGACGAGGAGACCAAGAGGCAGCGTGTCCGAGATGCCCGCGGCCCATTTGGCCAATGAGTTGCAGGTGATCGGCGCGACCACCATGGCGTCGGCCGGCGGGAGCACGTCCGGAGCGTCGGGGTCTTTGTATTGGTGGCGTACGGTGTGGCCGGTCTTGGCGGCAAGAGAGGTGGGATTGATGAACCGGTAACCGTCCGGACTGGCGATCACGCAGACGTCCCAGGCGTCAGCCTGGGCGAGATCCACAAGTTTGCCGATGTCGCGGGCGGCAGGGGATCCGGTGACGAGGGTGTAGAGGACTGGCTGTCCGTGGTCATTCATGATAGGCATCTTGTTAGAGTCGGATCCCACACCACGCCGCGAAGCGTGGGAGGCTGCTGGTGCAGCGAGCACCCTGGGCGGCCAGGATATGCACGGTTTCGTGGACTTGTGGGTGGTAGCGGGTGAGCTGGGGGGTGATTCGCCGGGCGGCCTGCAACGACTCCAGTGCCCGGCGGCGATCTCCGTGCAATAGCCAGCCCCGGGCTAGATCTATCCAGTAGTGACCGATCCGGGATGGGGCGGTGTGGGCTGGAAGCTGCACACCGGCTGCTCGGGCCACGGCAGTGGTACCGTCAGCCAGTTCCACGGATACGGCTACCTCGTGGATGGCTACATTAGCTATACCGAACTTGGTGCCGTAGAAGTTCGCCTGGGCGTGTCATGCCAACTGTGTAAGCCACGGATATGCCAAGATCAGCCGTCGTGATCTCCACTCGGCTGGGAAAGGAACTATCCGTGAGTCAGGACACCGGCATTGGTGATCGTGAGGCCGAGGCG
>DASTLT010000074.1:0-2933 GCA_035714625.1 Pseudonocardiaceae bacterium
TAAAGTGGACCGCAACCGCCGACGAGATCATCGATAAAGTCCGGTCGATCACCGCGCACGTGGAACAGCTCAATCGCGCTAGCGAGATCGGCGATGTCACCCGTCAGGCTGCGTAAAGAACAACATTTTAAGAGACACTAGGTATCGAACCGGATACCCGTGAGCCGACGGACCTGCTGGGCGTGGTCGGTTGCGGGTGGCTGGGCCAGCCTTACACCCTGAGCTTGGGACGAGACGAGGAGACCGTCGCCGAGTACGTCGCCCGCCGGGACGACCCGGTGTTCACCAGTTTCCGGGAGAACACCGTCAACGGCCGCGCCGGAGCGCAACTCGGTATTGAGTGACCGCACAGACTGTGTACAGATGGTGGATGGCGGATCAGTGTCGCTCGCGGTAAGCGTGGCACCGGCCTTCAGTTTGGAACTTCGTCCGCTTGATTCGTGTGCGGAGGCGCTGCGGATCGCCGAGATGATCGAACCTCGGTTACCGTGAGGGGAGCAGGGAGATGACTGGGCCATGGGATAGCGTGGGCGAGTTCACCAGCGACGCCTATGACGGTGCCGGTGACGTCCTCTGCGAGTCTGAGCTGAGGGTCGCGCCGGCGGGCCGAGAATATCTCGACACGATTAAGAACGCGCAGAGGGTGATCGGCGAATATGGCGGAAACTTTCCGGGCGGCCGGACGGACCGTCGCCCAAGCCGATGAGACAGGTCAGCAGATGTTCCAGGGTGCAGGCGAATGAGCGCCACCACACAGCATCGGCGGCGGCCGTCGTCGCGGGCGTTTTGCTCCTGGGAGGATGCGGGTCCGAGGCATCAGGCAACCCGGTGGCGCCTGCGGTGCCGGACGCCAGCGGCGTCAACATGTGCACCATCCTCACCGACGCCGAACTCCGTGTGATGGGCGTCGAACCAGACAGCCGCAAGCCGATGGACCTGCTGGGCATCATCGGCTGTGGATGGCTGGGCAAGCCCTTCACGCTCAGCCTGGGACGGGACGAAGAGACCGTGGCCGAGTACGTCGCCCGCCGGGAAGACCCGACGTTCACCAGCTTCCGGGAGAACACGGTCAATGGCCGCGCCGGTGTCCAACTGTCGGTATTGAGTGACCGCACCGACTGTGTACAGATGGTGGATGGCGGATCGATGTCACTGCGGGTGGCGGTATCACCGGCCTTCAGCTTGGAACCTCGTCCGCTCGATTCGTGCACTGAGGCGTTGCGGATCGCCGAGATGATCGAACCTCGGTTACCGTGAGGGGAGCAGGGAGATGGCTGGTCCATGGGATAGCGTGGGCGAGTTCACCAGCGACGCCTATGACGGAGCCGGTAAGGTCGCCAGCGGTCTGAACCGAGGGTCGGACAGGTCATTGGAAGGGAGCGCGGCATGGCTGCGCCGGACCTGAGCACCGCCCGCTAGCGGACGAGCAGCCGCAGCACCGACAAGGCCAACTGCGTCGAAGTCGCCGTCCTCGGCGCCGCCGTCGCGGTGCGCGACTCCAAGCAGCCCACCGGTACCACCCTGCTCGTCCCCCCACCCGCCTGGACCGCCCTCACCACCGCCCTCCGCGGCGGCAAACTCGGCTAGCAGCACGCCGGCTTGCGGAACCGCGGACGGGGTCCAGCACGGCATAGTACGGTCACGCCTGGTTAACGGAGGGGAGCCCGTCATGTCGAGCAGCTTCGCCCAGTCCCAGGCACAACTGGCCGGTATCGCCCAGCAGCACGCCGAGCTACGGGCCGCGGTCGACGCCGGTGAGCTGTGGATGGACGCCGACGTCGCCGAACGCGCTGCGACTCGCTGCGACCAAGCCGTCAAAGAACTCGACGACTGGTTGGCTGGCGCGGAGGTCCTCACGCGGAAGCGCAAGTTCGGCACCAACGAGGACGGTGAGGCGGCCGCGGAGGCATTCGCCCAGGCCGGCCGGGAGTACCTCGACACACTAAAGAACGCTCAACGGGTGATCGCGAACATGGCGGAGACATTCCGGGCGGCCGGACGCACAGCCGCGCAGGCCGATGAGGCCGGTCAACAGATGATCCGGGGTACGGGCGAATGACCCCCAGTCACCCAGCACTAGCCTCGGTCGTCGTCACGGCCGGGCTTCTCCTCAGCGGCTGTGGTTCAGCGGCATCGGACACCCCAGACCCGCTGCGGGTCGCCGACGCCAGCGGGGTCGATATGTGCACCATCCTCACCGAAGCCGAGCTCAGTGCTCTGGGCATCGAACCGGACACCCGCAAGCCGATGAACCTGCTGGACGTGATCGGCTGCCGGTGGCGGGGTGATCCCTTTAGGCTCAGGCTGGGACGCGACGGCGCGACAGTCGCCGAGTACATCGCCCGCCGGGAGGACCCGGCCTTCACCAGTTTCCGGGAGAACACCGTGAACGGACGGTCCGGAGTTCAACTCTCGGTACAAAGCGACCGCACAGACTGCACACAATTGATCGACGGCGGATCGGTGTCAGTCGAGGTGAGCGTGGCGCCGGCCTTCAGTTTGGAACCTCGTCCACTTGATTCGTGTGCGGAGGCGCTGCGGATCGCGGAGATGATCGAGCCTCGGTTGCCGTGAGGGGAGCAGGGAGATGGGTGGATCATGGGAGGTCGCCGTTCTCGGCACCGCCCGCTGGCGGATGAGCACTCGCAGCAGCGACCAAGCGAACTGTGTCGAGGTTGCCCTCACCCCCAGGCGGTCGCGGTGCGCGACTCCAAAGCACCTCACCGGCAGCGCGCTGATCGCCCACCCACCCGCCTGGACCGCCTTCGCCACCGCCCTCGTGACGGCGAGATCGGCTAGAGCGTGTCCCTTGGATCATGGGACTGGGTCCCGTAGCCAGATCCTGATCGAGGCGACATCGATGGTTCCGCGGAACATGTAGTCGCGTTTGTCGTAGCGAGTGGCGACCGCGCGGTGGCCCTTGAGCTTGTTGA
>DASTLT010000075.1:0-11877 GCA_035714625.1 Pseudonocardiaceae bacterium
CGCCGACTGGCTGGTACTGGCGGCGCAGACGATGGTCGCGGCCCGGGCCGGGGAGACGCTGCTCTACCTGCTGCGGGTGCGCAGCTTCGCGCACCTGCAGCGGCTCGGGCTGGACTACTACGAGCGGGAGATGGCCGGGCGGATCATGACCCGGATGACCACCGACGTGGATGCGCTGTCGACGTTCCTGCAGACCGGAGTGTCCACCGCGCTGGTCAGCGTGCTCACCGTGCTCGGCGTCGCCGCCGCGCTGCTGCTCACCGACACCGGTCTCGCGCTGGTGGCGATGCTCGGCCTGCCGGTGCTGACCGCGGCGACCGTGGTGTTCCGCAAGCTGTCGTCGGCGGCCTATGCCGAGGCCCGGGAACGGGTCAGCGAGGTCAACGCCGACCTGCAGGAGAACGTCACCGGCGTCCGGGTGGCCCAGGCGTTCAGCCGGGAGCGGCGCTCGGCGCAGAACTTCGCCGCCCGCAGCGACGCCTACCGCCGCAGCCGGCTGCGCGCCCAACGCTACATCGCCACCTACTTTCCCTTCGTCATCATGCTCTCCGAGCTGACCCACGCCGCGGTGCTCGGCGTCGGGGCGGTGCGGGTGGCCGCGGGCAGCGTCACCCCCGCCGTGCTCACCGCGTTCCTGCTCTACCTGGGGTTGTTCTTCGCGCCGGTGCAGCAGCTCTCCCAGGTCTTCGACGGCTACCAGCAGGCCGCGGTCGGGCTGCGACGGATCCGGGACCTGCTGGACACGCCGACCTCGGTGCCGCCCCCGGGTGCCGACGCGGTGCCGGTGCCGGCGCGGCTGCGCGGTGAGGTGGAGCTACGCGACATCACCTTCCGCTATCCCGGGACGGCTGAGCCCGCGCTGGCCGGGGTGTCGCTGCGTATCGCGCCCGGCGAGACCGTCGCGCTGGTAGGTGCCACCGGGGCGGGCAAGTCCACCTTGGTCAAGCTGCTCGCCCGGTGCTACGACCCGGTGGCGGGCACGGTGCTGGTCGATGGGGTGGACATCCGGCGCTACGACCCAGCGCAGTTCCACCATCGGCTCGGGGTGGTGCCCCAGGAGCCGCACCTGTTCCGCGGCGATGTCGCGGCCAACATCAGCTACGGCCGCCCCGCGGCGCGCCCGGCCGAGGTGGAGGCGGCGGCGCGGCGGATCGGGGCACTGGAGGCCATCGCCGCGCTGCCGCACGGGTTCCGCCAGCCGGTCGGTGAGCGCGGGCAGGGCCTGTCCGCCGGGCAGCGCCAGCTCATCGCGCTGGCCCGGGCCGAGCTGGTGCAGCCCGACCTGCTGCTGCTCGACGAGGCCACCGCAGCACTGGACCCAGCCACCGAGTCGCTGGTGCTGGCCGCGGCGGACCGGCTCACCGCCCGGCGCACCACCGTCGTCGTCGCACACCGGCTGGCCACCGCCGCCGCGGCCGACCGGATCGTCGTGCTCGACGGCGGGCACATCGTGGAGCAGGGCAGCCATGCCGAGCTGCGGGCCGCCGACGGCAGCTACGCCCGGCTGTGGTCCGCCGGCTCCCCGGACGGCTCAGTGGCGGCCTGATCGCCGGGTCCCCCGGCTACCAACCGTCGCCGCCTGGTTGCCGCTGGCCGGGTTTCGGCTCATTGCGCACCGGTCGGTCGGGGGCGAGGACTAACCTGGAAGCGCCATCCCGACCCCGAGCAGAAGCGGATAGAGGCGAGTCCAGCTTGTCCAGCAGCAGTTCCGCACCGGACGACCGCGCCATCCAGTTCGGCCCCAACGAGTGGCTCGTTGAGGAGATGTACGAGCAGTTCCTCGCTGACCCGTCCGCTGTAGACCCCGCCTGGCACGACTTCTTCGTCGACTACCGGGCTGCCCCGCGCAGCGAGACCAACGGCAGGAGACCCGTCTCCGGCCAGGGGCCCACCCCGGCCAATGACCGGCAGCGCGGGGGCCCGCCCTCCGGACAGCCGCTGCCTGCCGCCCCGGTGTCCGGACCGCGGCAGCCAGCGCCCCCCACGCCGGTGATCCCGGCGCAGGCGGCCGCCCCGGCCGAGGTGGAGGACACCACGACGCCGCTGCGTGGCGCGGCGGCCCGGGTGGTGGCGAAGATGGAGACCTCGCTGGCGCTGCCCACCGCGACCAGCGTGCGCGCGGTACCCGCAAAGCTGCTCGCGGACAACCGCATAGTGATCAACAATCACCTGAAGCGAACCCGGGGTGGAAAGATCAGCTTCACCCACCTCATCGGGTACGCGGTGGTGCGGGCGCTGGCCGACTTCCCGCAGATGAACCGGCACTACACCACCGATGAGCGGGGCAAGCCCGCCGTGGTGACCCCGGAGCACATCAACCTCGGCCTGGCCATCGACCTGCAGACCGACAAGGGCCGCAACCTCGTCGTCGCCTCGATCAAGGGCGCCGAGGGAATGACCTTCGCCCAGTTCTGGCAGGCCTACGAGGACATCATTCGCCGGGCCAGGGAGGGCAGCCTCACCGCCGACGACTTCACCGGCACCACGGTCTCGCTGACCAACCCCGGCACGCTGGGCACCAACCACTCGATGCCCCGGCTGATGTCCGGGCAGGGCACGATCATCGGCGTCGGTGCGATCGAGTATCCGGCCGCATTCCAGGGTGCCAGTGACCAGACACTGGCCGAGCTGGCCATCAGCAAGATCATCACGCTGACGTCCACCTATGATCACCGGATCATCCAGGGCGCGGAGTCCGGCGAGTTCCTGCGCCGGGTGCACCAACTGCTGCTCGGCGCGGACAGCTTCTACGACGACCTCTTCACCTCGCTGCGCATCCCCTACGAGCCGGTGCGCTGGGTGCCGGACATCCCGGAGGGCGAGGTCGCCAAGACCGCCCGGGTGCTGGAGCTCATCGACGCCTACCGCACCCGCGGGCACCTGATGGCCGATACCGACCCGCTGAACTACCGGCAGCGCCGCCACCCCGACCTCGACGTGCTGCAGCACGGCCTCACGCTGTGGGACCTGGACCGGGAGTTCGCCGTCGGCGGGTTCGCCGGTCAGTCCCACATGAAGCTGCGCGACGTGCTGGGCGTGCTACGCAACTCCTACTGCCGCACCATCGGCGTGGAGTACATGCACATCCTGGCGCCTGACGAGCGGCAGTGGCTGCAGGAGCGCGTGGAGCGGGCGCACGACAAGCCGGTCCGCGCCGAGCAGAAGTACATCCTGTCCAAGCTCAACGCGGCGGAATCCTTCGAGACCTTCCTGCAGACCAAGTACGTCGGGCAGAAGCGCTTCTCGCTGGAGGGCGCCGAGAGCGTCATCCCGCTGCTGGACGCCGTGCTGGACAAGGCCGCCGAGTACGAGCTGGACGAGGTGGTGCTCGGGATGCCGCACCGGGGCCGGCTCAACGTGCTGGCCAACGTCGTCGGCAAACCGTACTCGCAGATCTTCCGCGAGTTCGAGGGCAACCTCGACCCCGGCCAGGCGCATGGCTCCGGCGACGTCAAGTACCACCTCGGCGCCGAAGGCAAGTACTACCGGATGTTCGGCGACGGCGAGACCACGGTCTCGCTCACCTCCAACCCCTCCCACCTGGAGGCCGTCGATCCCGTGCTGGAAGGCATCGTGCGGGCCAAGCAGGACATCCTGGACAAGGGCCCGGACGGCTTCACCGTGCTGCCGGTGCTGCTGCACGGGGACGCCGCCTTCGCCGGGCAGGGCGTGGTGGCTGAGACACTCAACCTCTCCCTGTTGCGCGGATACCGCACCGGCGGCACGGTGCACGTGATCGTGAACAACCAGGTCGGGTTCACCACCGCGCCGCAGTACGCCCGCTCCAGCGAGTACTGCACCGACGTGGCGAAGATGATCGGCTCCCCGGTGTTCCACGTCAACGGCGACGACCCGGAAGCCTGCGTCTGGGTGGCCAAGCTTGCCGTAGAGTACCGGCAGGCGTTCGGCAAGGACGTCGTGATCGACATGATCTGCTACCGGCGGCGTGGTCACAACGAGGGCGACGACCCCTCGATGACCCAGCCGGCCATGTATGACGTCATCGACACCAAGCGCTCCGTCCGCAAGGGCTACACCGAGGCGCTGATCGGCCGGGGGGACATCTCGGTGGAGGAGGCCGAGCGCGCGTTACGGGACTACGCCCAGCAACTTGAGCACGTCTTCAACGAGGTCCGGGAGCTGGAGAAGCACCCCCCGGCGCCGAGCGAGTCGGTGGAGACCGAGCAGATCGTGCCGGTCGGGCTGTCCACCGGAGTGGACCGCAGCGTCATCGAGCGGATCGCCGACGCGCATGTCAACCTGCCGCCGGGCTTCACCGTGCACCCCCGGGTCAAGCCGGTGCTGGAGAAGCGGGCCAAGATGGCCCGCGAGGGCGGTATCGACTGGGCGTTCGCCGAGCTGCTGGCGTTCGGCTCGCTGTGCCTGGACGGCCGGCTGGTGCGGCTGTCCGGCCAGGACTCGCGGCGCGGCACCTTCGTGCAGCGGCACTCGGTGCTCATCGACCGCAAGACCGGGGCGGAGTACACCCCGCTGCAGAACCTCTCCCCCGGCCAGGCCAAGTTCCTGGCCTACGACTCGGCGCTCTCGGAGTTCGCCGCAGTGGGCTTCGAGTACGGCTACTCGGTGGGCAACCCCGATGCCCTGGTGCTCTGGGAGGCGCAGTTCGGCGACTTCGTCAACGGCGCCCAGTCGATCATTGACGAGTTCATCTCGTCCAGTGAGGCCAAGTGGGGGCAGCGCTCCGACGTGGTGCTGCTGTTGCCGCACGGGCACGAGGGGCAGGGCCCGGACCACACCTCCGGGCGCATAGAGCGGTTTCTGCAGCTCTGCGCGGAGGGATCGATGACCGTCGCGCAGCCCTCCACTCCGGCAAACTACTTCCACCTGCTGCGCCGCCACGCCCTGGACGGGGTGCACCGGCCGCTGGTGGTGTTCACGCCCAAGTCGATGCTGCGGCTCAAGGCGGCGGTCAGCCCGGTGGCGGACTTCACCTCCGGGCGGTTCGCCTCGGTGCTCGACGATCCACTGGTCCCCGACCCCTCGGCGGTGCGCCGGGTGCTGCTGTGCAGCGGGAAGATCAGCTACGAGCTGAACATGGGACGTCAGAAGCGGGGCATTGACGACGTGGCGATCGTCCGCATCGAGCAGCTCTACCCGGTGCCCAAGCGCTGGCTGGCCGAGGCGCTGGATCGCTATCCCAACGCTACCGACGTCCGCTGGGTGCAGGAGGAACCGGAGAACCAGGGCGCTTGGCCGTTCTACGGGCTGGCCCTGCCCGACCTGATGCCTGAGCGGCTGGGCCGGCTCAAGCGGGTCTCCCGGCGCCCCATGGCAGCCCCCTCCGCAGGCTCGGTCAAAGTGCACGAGATCGAGCAAGCCGAGCTGATCGCAACCGCCCTCGTCTAACCCCCCGCGTGTCGGGCTTCCATGTCCGGTGTGTCGGGCTTCCATGTCCGGTGTATCCGCCACCGGTGCACGGCCGCATATCGTATGCCGGCCGGACCAGGACAGACGTCCGGGCAGGCTGAGATGCGCAACCCGGGGTCGGGCACGGCAGGGAGGAACGACGTGTATTTCACCGACCGCGGCATAGAGGAACTTGAGGACCGGCGCGGTGATGAACAATTCAGTGTCGAGTGGTTGGCCGCGCGGATGCGGGCCTTCGTCGATGAGCACCCCGAGTTCGAGGACGCGATCGAGCGGTTAGCTACCTTCCTCGCCCGGGACGCTGACGAGCCGGACGACCTCGACGACTGACGAGCAGGGCTGCCTGACTCCAGGCGCTGTCTCCGCTCGGAGAGCTGGGCACGAGAGCCCGACACACGCGGGGGGTTACCAGGCGTAGGCTTCGGGGGCCGGTTTTGCGCCGTTGGGACCCGGCGGGGGGAACAGCTCATCGAGCTGGGCCAGCACGTGGGCCTCGAGGGAGATCTGAACCGCCCGCAGCGCGCCGTCCAACTGCTCGACCGTGCGCGGGCCGATGATCGGTGCGGTGACCCCGTCCTGATGCAGCAGCCAGGCCAGGGCGACGTTCGCGGGGTCTTCGCCGAGGTCGGCGCACAGCTTCTCGTATGCCTCGATGCGCTCCCGATGCGGCTTGAGGGGGTCGGCCGAGCGGCCCGCGTTGCTCCGCGACCCGCTGCCCTCGCGCCGCTTGCGCAACACACCGCCGAGCAGCCCGCCCTGCAGGGGTGACCACGGGATCAACCCCATCCCGTAGTCGCGGGCGGCCGGCAGCACCTCCAGCTCCACCCACCGGGTGAGCAGGTTGTAAATGGACTGCTCGCTGACCAGCCCGAAGCAGCGCTGCCGTCGGGCCGCCTCCTGCGCAGCGGCCAAGTGCCAGCCGGCGAAGTTCGACGAACCGACATAAATGATCTTTCCTTGCTGCCGGAGCACCGACATGGCCTCCCAGATCTCCTCCCACGGGGTGGCCCGGTCCACGTGGTGCATCTGGTACAGGTCGATGTGGTCGGTCCGCAGCCGACGCAAGGAGCCGTCACAGGCCCGCCGGATATTCAACGCGGAGAGCTTGGTCTCGTTGGGCCAGTCCCCCATCGAGCCGTACAGCTTGGTGGCAATCACGGTGCGCTCGCGGCGCCCCCCGCCGGAGGCGAACCACCGGCCGATGATCTGCTCGGTGACCCCCTCCCCCTTCTTCCAGCCGTAGACGTTGGCGGTATCGAAGAGGTTGATGCCGTGCTCGTGGGCCCGGTCCATGATCTCGTAACTGTCCGGCTCGGAGGTCTCCGGACCGAAGTTCATCGTTCCCAGGCACAGCCGGGACACCGACAGGCCGCTGCGGCCGAGCTGCGTGTACTCCATACCCGCCAGCCTGGCACTGCTAGCGGGGTCCGACCACCCGACCACCGCGCCGCCAGATCGCCCAGGTCAAGAGCACGGTGGCGAGCGCCAGACAGC
This sequence comes from Pseudonocardiaceae bacterium, assembly GCA_035714625.1. Taxonomy (GTDB): domain Bacteria; phylum Actinomycetota; class Actinomycetes; order Mycobacteriales; family Pseudonocardiaceae. Next base: position 6,883 of record DASTLT010000075.1, read on the forward strand.
GCTCCGGCTCATCGGACAGGGCTACCGTAGGTGATGCGCTACGATGGCTACATGACTACTCCGCTGTCCATCCGATTCGATCGCGACGTGCTGGACCGGCTGCGTCACCGTGCCGCCCGCATTCCTGGTGCGACCCCGTCCGGACTGGTCCAGCGGTTGGTCGATGAGGGGCTACGGATGGCTGAGCATCCGGGAGTCGTGTTCAAGGACGGCCCTGGTGGGCGGCGCCCGGCGTTGAAGGTTGGGCCGGACATCTGGGAACTGGTCAAGTTCCTCCGCGAGATCGACGAACGCGGCGAGCTGGCGGCCAAGGCCGCGAGCGAGGTATTCGTCATTTCCGAAGCTGCGGTGCATGCCGGCCTGGCCTATTACACGAGCTACCCGGATGAGATCGATGCGTGGATCGCCGACGCCGATGCCAGCTCCGAACGCGCCGAACAGGCGTGGCATCAGCAGCAGGAACTCCTGGGGTGAGCGACGCAGAACCTCTCCTGCTCGACGAGATGTTCGCGCCGATGCTGGCCGACTGCCTGTGCGGGGAAGGATTCGATGTGGCGGCGGTGGCCGGGCACGCGACCTTGGCCGCAGCCTCGGACGAGGAGGTGATGTGGTGGGCGGCCGCGCAGGGCCGTCGACTGGTCACCGAGAATGTCAAGGACTTTCAGCCGCTGGTCCGGCTGGCGAGTGAACGCGGCGAGCCGGTAGCCCGCATGCTTTTCACCAGTAGCCGCCGGTTCCCCCGAACCCGCCGCAACCCGAGCCCGTTGCTCGATGCGCTTCACCGCTGGCTCACCCACTCGGCCGGTGATGGCCGCCCGGTTGCCTGGCTGAACTGATCAACCAACTTTTGCCAGCTTCCAGTCGCTGAGGGAAGGAATGCTGTGACCGCCCACGCCACCACCGCCGCGCCCCCGGCGATCGGAGCCATCGACTTCACCGTCCCGCCCGAGCTGGCTGAGGTGCTCGCCCGGGTGCGCGCGTTCGTCCAGCAGGACGCCCTGCCCGCCGAGACACAGCTCACCGACCCAGCCGACCTGCTGGCGAGCTGGGATGTCGTGGAGCACCTGCGCGCCCGGGCTCGCGAGCGCGGCATCTACACTCCGCAACTGCCGCCGCAGTGGGGCGGGCTGGGGATCGGCGTGCTCGGCATGGCGCTGATCTCGCAGGAATGCGGCATGAGCGCACTGGCCTCGCTGGGCTTGAACGCCATGGCGCCGGACGAGGGCAACATGCACACCCTGCTGCTCGCCGGCACCGGCGAGCAACTCGAGACGTACCTGCGGCCGCTGGCCGAGGGCCGGGTGCGGTCGTGCTTCGCGATGACCGAGCCCGACGTCGCGTCCTCGGATCCGACCAACCTGCAGACCACTGCGGTGCGCGACGGCGAGCAGTGGGTGCTCAACGGGCGCAAGTGGTTCATCTCCGGCGCGCTGGGTGCCGCGTTCGCCATCGTCGTGGCGAAGACCGGCAGCGGCGACGTCGGGCACCACAACTACTCGCTGATCATCGTGCCGTGCGACACGCCCGGCTGGGAGGTGGTGCGCGACCCGGGGATCATCGGTGCGCACGCTCCGGGCGGGCATCCGGAGATCCGGCTGACCGACGTGCGGGTGCCGGTGGGCAACCTGCTCGGCGGCGAGGGCGAGGGGTTCGTGATCGCGCAGCGGCGGCTGGCCGGTGGGCGGCTGGCGCATGCGATGCGCTGGATCGGCGTCTCGCAGCGGGCGCTGGACCTGACTGCGGCACGGCTGCTGGAACTCAGCGCGTTCGGCACCGAGCTGGCCCGACATCAGGCGCTGCAGTTCTTCCTGGCGGACAGCGCGATCGACCTGTATGCCTCCCGGCTGATGGTGTTGCATGCGGCATGGAAGGTGGAGCGCGGCTTGCCGCACCGCCAGGAGATCGCGATGGTGAAGACGTTCGTCAGTGAGGCGTTCGGACGGATCGTCGACCGCGCCGTGCAGGTGTTCGGCTCGCACGGCATCGCCACCGACCTGCCGATCGCCCGGTGGTACACCGACGCCCGGGCGGCGCGGATCTATGACGGAGCCAGCGAGGTGCACCGGATGACGATTGCCCGGGAGTGCTTGAAGCTGGCCAGCCAGGGCGAGTCGCTGGCCGCCGCCTGCGGGGACCTCGGGCGGTGAGCGTGCGCCGGCTGGCCCCCGACGACGTGGTCGGCACGTTCCAGCAGGCGGCAGGACACTCCCGGGAGCCGCTGCTGGTGCTGGAGCCGCTCGCGGCGTTCCTCGACGCGCGCGGGCTCGGCTCGGGTGGCCAGATCGCGGCCGAGCCGATCGGGGAGGGCCATTCGAACGTCACGTTCCTGCTGCGCCGCGACGGGGTGCAGGTCGTGCTGCGCCGCCCGCCCCGCGGGCCGCTGCCACCCAGCGCGCATGACGTGCTGCGCGAGGCGCGGGTGCTGCAGGCGCTCGGTCCCACTCCGGCGCGGGTGCCGGCCGTACTGGCAGTCTGCGCCGACCCCGGCGTGATCGGTGCCCCCTTCTACCTGATGGAGCAGGTCGAGGGCCACATCGTGACGTCGCAGCTTCCGGCCGAGCTGGACACCGTGGCGCAGCGCCGGCGGATCGGCGAGGAGCTGGTGGACGCTCTCGTGGAGGTCCACGCGGTCGACTGGCAGGCGGCCGGGCTGGTGGGTTTCGGCAAGCCCACCGGCTACCTGCAGCGCCAGGTGGCGCGGTTCCTCGGGCTGTGGGAGCACAACAAGACCCGCGAGATCGCCGCCGTCGAGCGGGTTGGTCGTTGGCTGGCGGCGAACCTGCCACCGGCTGGCTCGGCGACGATCGTGCACGGTGACTACCGCCTGGGCAACACGATGCTGGCGCCGCACGCCCCGGCCCGGATCGTCGCGATCTTCGACTGGGAGATGACCGCGATCGGCGACCCCCTGGCCGACCTGGGGTACCTGTGCGCGCTGTGGGCCGACCGCGACGACCCGCCAGGGGGGATGTTCGAGCTGAGCAGCGTGACGCGAGCCGACGGCTTCCCCTCCCGCGCCGAGCTCGTCGCCCGCTACGAGCAGCGTTCCGGACGGTCGATGACCGACATCCGCTGGTACCAGACCCTCGCGCTGTGGAAGGCGGTCGTGTTCATGGAAGGCAACTACAAACGCGCCCTGGCCGGCACCACCGACGACCCCTTCCTCCAGCAGTTCGGCACCGGCGTTGTTGACCTGGCGTATCGAGCGGAGCAGATGGCGTATGGCGGAAGGTAAGCACGGCTGGCCTATCCTGGGTGTTGTGGGTACAGCAGACTCCGGTGTGCGTCCAGGATGGATCCGGGACGTTGAGTTGCCGCGCTCGCTGGATGAACTGCGTGGTCCCACCACCGGTGTGGTCCGGTTGCCGCTGCGGCTGTACTGGAGCGGGCCTGATCCCCGGGCGGTCGAGTGGTCGCTTACCGAGCAGGCTGACTGCCGGTGGCTCTATGAGATCGTGCTCCGGGAAGGCACCCTGGACGGCGTCCGCGGACTCGTCGATGGCGTGACTCTCGTGCGGGTGTGGGACGAGCTATACCTACCACCGCATGTCCGGCACGCCTGGCAGCCGATGATCGACAGTGCCCGGGCAGCAGCCTGATGCCGCTCGATCCGCTGCAGGAACGGATCATCCGCACCGCGCTCGCATTGGCCCACGCCCGCACCTTGGCACTTGCAGGTGGATGTGTCGTGATTGCCCACGGACTGGTGGACCGTGTGACCCCGTGACGTCGATCTGTTAATCGACCGGGACGCCGACGAGGCGGTGAAACTCCGGACGATCTGGCAGCGGACAAGACCCTCGCGTGGTGGGGTCGGCTGAGCCGGGCAACTTCCTCGATGTGATCATGCTTCGCGCACACTACGGCGGTGCTCGGTTGCTCGAGTTCGCTGCGGAGCAGGATCGCGGGTTCACGCTCCCGGGCTCCGCTCGCCCACACGATCTGGACGTCGTAGGCGCCAAGCGCGCGGTCGGCGTTCGCCGGGTCGACGAGCAGCTCCCGAGCCTTGTCGTTCAGCTTCTTCGGGCTGGCCTGCATCCACAACCAGCACTGGGTGTCGAGCAGCAGCCTCACCGCTCGAATGCCGCCAGCACATCGTCGGGCAGTGGTGCGTCGAAGTCCTCCGGTACCTCGAACAGCCCGCGATTGCGACCAAGAACCCTCGGTTCCCGCCGCGGTACCGGGGTGATCATCGCAACGGGCTCACCGCCACGTGTGATGGTCACCTCTTCGCCGGCTGCGATCCTGCGGAGCAGTTCGGACAGCGTCGTCTTGACCTCGTGCACACCGACGGTCAACATCTGTCAAGCCTAGCTAACGGTATGACTAATTCAACCCCTGCCGTAGCCCGTGCCAGCTCGAACGGAAGAGCCGCGACGCATTGGCCTCAGCTCCGTTCCATGGGCTCCCCGGACACTGTTCGGGTCTGAACATCACCCAGGGCCGGGTAGCGGTCGTTCCGATAGCTGCCCCCGTCACCAGACGACACGATGCCGGTGCCGCGCGCCCCGGCCAGCACTACCGACAACAGCGACAGAGTCGTCCAACTGGCCCAGCGAGCGGAGCAGACGGGCATACAGCGGGAGGTGAGTACGCCGGTGCCCAGCGCCTACGCCGGGTTGGAATCCTTCCTGACGCTGCTGCCACTCATCCAGCTCTGAGCGCCACCTGCCGTACCGGCGGTCGTAGTGCACCGGCCCTGCTGGAACCCCGACAGGTCGAGCGCGACCAGCGCCTGGTAAGCCTCGGCTGGCAGGTCGGCCTCCAGCACGATCTGCAGCCGGGTGACGGTATCAATGCAGTACCAGCACATGTGGGAATGAGGCCATCTTGCGCTTAGCGCTCAGCACGCGGCCGACTAGTGTCTCATAAAACGTAGATCTTTACATCCCTATGCCGGATGTGGATAATGTGTTCCATGAAACTCTCTGAACAGGATCGCGCCGAGCTTCTCGCTGTACTCAAGTCAGATGGGTATGACGGGTCGGTCTCGTC
>DASTLT010000076.1:0-17303 GCA_035714625.1 Pseudonocardiaceae bacterium
GGGCGTCCACCGTCGCCAGGTCACCGGTGTGCAGGTAACCGGCGGGGTCCAGGGTCGCCGCAGTGGCCTCGGCGTCGTGCAGGTAGCCGGCCATCACGTTGGGGCCCTTGCAGCACAGCTCACCGAGCCGTCCCGGGCCGACTTCCTGACCGGTCAGCGGGTCGACGATCTTGCATTCCATGTTCGGGACGGTCACTCCCACGGTGCCCACCGGGATGTCGTCCCGGTGCACGGGAATGCCGTGCGAGACCGGGCTCATCTCGGTCATGCCATAGCCCTGCCGGACCTTGCAGCCGAGCCGGGCCCGCACCGCCTCGGCCAGCTCGGCGTCCAGCGGCGCGGCGCCGGAGAACAGGACCTCGATCGCGGACAGGTCGAACCGGTCGACCAGTGGGTGCTTGGCCAGGGCCACCGCCACCGGCGGCGCGATGTAGACCCGGTCGGTGCGGTAGTCCTGGATCGTCCGCAGGAACGTCTCCAGGTCGAACCGGGGCAGGGTCACCACGGTAGCCCCGGCGTAGAGCCCGTGGTTCAGCAGCACCATCAGGCCGTAGATATGAAAGAACGGCAGCACCGCGAGGATCCGGGTGGCCGGGCCGACCTCCAGCAGCGCATGGGCCTGCAGGAGGTTCGCGACCAGGTTGCGGTGGGTGAGCAGCACCCCCTTGGCAGTGCCGGTGGTCCCTGAGGAGTACGGCAGCACCGCCAGGTCGGCACCGGGGTCGATGCGGACCTGCGGCAGCACCGCGTCCTGCGCCAGCAGGTCCGCCAGCGACGGGTAGCCGGGCGCACCGTCCAGCACCACCGTCTCGTCGACTGAGACGCCCTGTTGTGCTACCGCTGCAGCGGCCCGGTCCAGGAACGGCGCGACGGTGACCAACAGCTTCGCGCCGGAGTCGCGAAGCTGGCCGGCGAGGTCGTCCGGGGTGTAGAGCGAGTTGACGGTGGTGACGACCGCGCCCACGCGCAGGACGGCGTGGAACACCACTGCGTAGGACGGGCTGTTGGGGGCGAACATCGCCACCACGTCACCCTGGCCGACGCCCCGCCCGGCGAGTGCCCCGGCCACCCGGCTCACCAGCACCTGCAACTCCCCATAGGTGATCGACTGACCTGAGATGCCGTCGACCAGAGCGGGTCGATCGGCGCGGGCCCCGACCTCGGCGAAGATCAGTTCGGTGAGCGGGACATCCGGGATCTCGACGTCCGGGTATGGGCTGCGGAAGGACACCAGAGCTCGTATACACCATCGCCGGAAAGGAGCGCCAGAAGGTACACCCGTTCCAGGTATCACTCGAACGGATTAGTAGTTAGGTCTTGTGGTTCATCCGATCTACTGAGAACGTGTCATCGCTCTCCTTACCGGCCTCCCACGCACTCCCGGGAGGGGAGCTACCAGACGCGGTTCGGCCTCCCCCCCGCCGAGCCGCGGCCCGCGAGGGTTCGTTGGGTGCCCCCCGCCCAAGGAATCCATGCAGCGGGACCAGTGGCGGGGCGGCCCGAGTGTGCGACTCCCCCTCTCTCCCCCGGGCCGCCCCGCCCACCACGGCACTCACCCGGCGCACCTGGTCAGCGCACCAGGTGCGCGAACGCGGCGAGGTTGGCCAGCGACTCGCCGCGGGACACCCGCCAGGCCCATTCCCGGCGGATCGAGGCCGCGAAGCCCAGCTCCAGCAGGGTGTTGAAATCCCCATCGGCCGCCTCGACCACCTGGCCCAGCACCCGATCCAGCTCCTCGGCCGTCACGCCGTGGTGGGAGAACCGCCCGATCAGGTAGATGTCGCCGGCCTTGTCCAGCGTGTAGTGCACGCCGTAGAGGCGGGCGTTGCGCTGCAGCAACCAGCGGTAGACGTCCTCGTGCGCCTCGTCGGGGCGGCGGCACACGAACGCCTCCACCAGCACCCCGTGCGCCCCGACCAGCACCCAGCAGGTGGTCTGCAACTTGGCGCTGCCCGGCAACGTGATGAGGAAGCTGCCCGGCTCACGATGCTCGTAGCTCAGCCCAGCCTCGTCCAGCGCACCGGCGATGACCTGGTCCAGCGCATCCCGGCTCACACCGCCACCTCCTGGGCCAGCACGTCCATCCGGTAGGCGCTCGCAGCGTCGGCATAGACCCGCAGCAGCGCCTCGGTGGTGCGTTCCCAGGAGAACCGCCGGGCATGCCCGGCGGCACCGGCAGCCAGCTCCGCGCGGCGCCTGCGGTCCAGCGCGACGGCGGACAGCGCATCGGCCCAGTCGCCCGGCTGATGGCTGCTCACCAACCGCCCGGAGACCCCGTCGGCCACCGCCACCGGCAGGCCACCCACCTCGGCCGCGACCACCGGTGTCCCACACGCCTGCGCTTCCAGCGCGACCAGTCCGAAGGACTCGTTGTAGCTGGGCACGGCCACCACGTCGGCGGCGCGATAAACCCCGGCCAGCGCGGCGCCGCCCTGCGGGGGAGCGAACACCACCTGCTCGGCGATGCCCAGCGCGGTGGCGAGCTGGTGCAAGGCGGTGGGCGCGGCCAGCCCGGTGCCCGAAGGCCCACCCACCACCAGCACCCGCAGTTGGTCGCGAAGCGCCGGATCGCGGCGCAGCATCTCAGCGGCAGCGCGCAGCAGCACGTCCGGCGCCTTGAGCGGCTGGATCCGGCCGACGAAGGCGAGCACGACCGCCTCGGCGGGCAGGCCCAACTCGGCCCGGGCCGCCGCTTGGCAACCCGGGGTGAAGCGCTCCAGATCGACCCCCGGGGTGATGGTGGCGGTGCGGGCCGGGTCCGCGGCGTAGAGCTCGACGAGCTGCGCCGCCTCGGCCGGGGTGTTCGCCACCAACCGGTCCGCCTCGGCCACCACCTGCTCCTCGCCGATCACCCGGGTGTGCGGCTCCGGGGCGTCCCCGTCGGCCAGCGCGTCGTTCTTCACCTTGGCCAGGGTGTGCGCGGTGTGCACCAGCGGCACCCCCCAGCGGTCCCGGGCCAGCCACCCGACCTGCCCGGAAAGCCAGTAATGCGAGTGCACCACGTCGTAGTAACCCGGCTCGCGGTGCGCCTCGGCGCGCAGCACTCCGGCGGTGAACGCACACAACTGGGCCGGCAGGTCGTTCTTGGCCAAGCCCTCGTAGGGCCCGGCGGTGATGTGTCGCACGATCACGCCCGGCGCCAGCTCCACCACCGGGGGCAACCCGGAGGAGGTGGCCCTGGTGAAGACCTCCACCTCGATTCCCCGGCGGGCCATCCGGGTCGCGGTCTGCACGATATAGACGTTCATCCCGCCGGCATCGCCGGTGCCGGGCTGCTCCAGCGGGGAGGTGTGCACGGAGAGCACTGCGATGCGACGTAGCGTCATCCCTATTCGGTCGATCACCCATCCCATCTTGCCGCCATCCCGCTCGGCAGGCTCTAGGGTCGGCCTCGTGACCGAACAGCGACCGACGGCAGTGCACCGCACGCTGCGCGCCGAGCACCTCGGCCAGCCGGTGCGGTTCGTCGAGGTCGCCCCCGGCCTGGTGCAGACCGACCTGATCGTGCTCAAACCCCGCGACCAGCACTCTGCGCTGCGCCTGCACCGTTCGTGAGTGGCCTTCACAGGGTGCACCCGACCAGGGTCGGCTCGGGCACCAGGGTGATGCCGAAGGCGGCGGCCACGCCATCGCGGACCTCCCGGGCGAGGGTGAGCAGGTCCTCCGTGGACGCCTGGCCCCGGTTGGTCAGGGCCAGGGTGTGCTTGCCGGACAGCGCGGTACGTCCGCCCGGGCCGGGATGCCCGCGGACGAAGCCCGCCTGCTCGATCAGCCAGGCGGCGGAGAGCTTGATCCGTCCCGCCCCGCCCGGGTACTGCGGCACCTGCGGGCCCACCCGCTGCCGGATCCGGGGCAGCACCTGGGCGGCCTGCTCGGCGTCCAGCAACGGGTTGGTGAAAAAGGACCCGGCGGACCAGGTGTCGTGGTCGGCCGGGTCGAGCACCATGCCCTTGCTGCGGCGCAACTCCAGCACCGCCTCCCGGGCCAGCACGGCCGGTACCCGAGTGCCGGGCTCGACGTCCAGCGCGCGGGCCAGCTCGGGGTAGCGGATTGGGGCGGACCGGCCGTCGGGGTACAGCGCGAGCCGAACCTGCAGCACCACAGCCGCGTCGGTGCCCTTGAGCACGCTGGTCCGGTAACCCAGCCCCAGGTCCCCCGCAGGCACCGTGCGCACCGCGCCGCGACCGCGGTCGTAGAGCTCGACGTCACACAGCAGGTCGGACAGCTCGACGCCGTAGGCGCCGACGTTCTGCACCGGGGTGGCGCCCACCGAGCCGGGAATCCCGGACAGGCATTCCAGCCCCCCGTAACCCGCCCCCACGGTGCGCGCGACCACCCCGTCCCAGTCCTCTCCGGCGGCGGCCTGCAGCACCGACTCGGCGTCGATCCGCACCCCCCGGCTGACCAGCCACACCACAGTGCCGTCGAACCCGGCGTCACCGATCACCAGGTTGGAACCACCGGAGAGCACCAGCAGCGGCGCACCGGCCGCGTCAGCGGCCCGCACGGCGTCCACGCAGGCCTGGGCGGTGGGGGCGACCACGAAGCGGCGGGCCGGCCCGCCGAGGCGCAGGGTGGTGAAAGGGGCCAGCTCGACGTCATAGCGTGCCGCGCCGACCACCCCGGGGGTCATCACAGGCGTTCACGGTAGCGTCCCCGGCATGACCAGCCGACTGGAACTCCGGCACCGCTACCCCGAGCCGCCGCAGCGGATGCGGCAGGTGCTCACCGACGCCACCTTCCTGCAGGACAAGCTGCGCGCGGTCGGGGGACCAGGGGCTGAACTGGTCTCCCGGGAGGAGACCGCGCACCAGGTCACCGTCGTGCTGCGCCAGACAGTGCCCGCCGACCTGCTGCCCTCCTTCATCCGCTCGGTGCTGCCCGGTGACCTGACCATCCGCCGCACCGAGACCTGGACCAACTCCAGTGGCACCGTGCACTCGGTGGTCGACGGCGCCCCCGGGACCATCACCGGCGAGATGGGGCTGGAGCCGGACAACTCCGGATCAGTGCATTCGTTCCGCCTCGAGGCCACCGTCCCGCTGCCGCTGATCGGCGGCAAGGTGGAGAAGTCCATCACCGAGGGCATCAGCAAACTGCTGGACGTCGAGTACAGCTTCACCCTGCAGTGGCTGCACCGCGCCGCAACCACCTGAGTTACCAGCACCTAGTCCCTACCCGACGATCTTCAGATCTCAGGGCATCCAGTGAACGGGGGAACCCGAGAGCGCCGGTTCGTCGCGAAGATTTAACCGGCCGACGGGTATCTCTTGGTCCAGCACATCACTCCTTATGTGGGTTCCCTTCGTGACGCGGCAGGCGGGGGTGTCCATGAACAGGGTGAAGACGGTGGTTCGCAGCTCAACCTTGGTGGGTGGAGCGCTATGCCTGGTGCTGACGGTCAGCGGCTGCCAGGGCTCTGCTGAGCCGCCTTCAGCTTCCTCAGCGACCACCGGGCCAGTAGAACCGACCACCGGAACAACCGTGTTGACCACCGGACCAACGGCGCCGACCACCAGGCCAGCCGAACCGGCCCCCGGAGGTGACCTTCTCCCAACGACCCACGGGGCTGCAGTCACTTCTTCCGCAGAGGGCACCAGCGGCGGGAACGAGCCGCTCCCCCCTGCACCTGAGCCAGCCTCGCCTGAGCTGCCCGAGCCAACTCCGACCGTCTTGCCTGAGCCACCGACGACCTCCTCGATCCCTCCTGCACCAACTTCGACTACGACTCCCCCGCGTAAACCAACCTTTTCTGAGCCAAACCCCCGGTAACGAGCATGACAGGTCCCGCATCTGAGATGTCCATTGATAACCCCCCGTCGGATTACGACCCCCCACCGGATCATGGCAGAGCCTCACGCATGGGGAGGCAACGTCGGGTGGTGGATGCTTCCAGCTTCCTGGCAATCGCCGGAGCAATCACCTCGCAAACGGTACTGATCACAGGCTTTCTCTATTATTCTGGATGGGCACGCGCCCAAGCCACTCTTGCCTACTTCGGGCTGGACACCAGCCTGGCTGGGTACAGCACCTCCGACTATCTCTTGCGCAGCGTCAACGTCACATTCTCGCCCTTGATTCGTTTGGGGCTCATCACCCTTATCCTGCTAGCCCTCCATTGGCTTGTGGTACAGCGGTCGTTGAAAGTGCCTGCCGGGAGCCGGGCTCGGCGTTTAGGCAGACTCATTGTCAGCTTGACGCAGATAGCCGCAGTTGCTCTGACCGCAGCCGTAGTCACCAGTATTCTGTTGCCGAACCAGGTCGGACGGCCATTGGGTCTCACCCTGCCGCTTCTGCTCATCGCGAGCGTTGCGCTGCTCGGCTATGTCATGTACTTGCGCGCAACATATGCCGAGGAACTCTCCACTACACCACCCTCACATCCCCTGGCGCAGGCTCTCGTCCTGTTGACACTTGGTCTGCTGGGCACGCTGTGGGCGGTGAGCACGTATGCCAGCCAAGTCGGCACGCAGATCGCCACCAACCTTGTCGCTGATCTATCCGAGCGGTCCTCTGTTGTGCTCTACAGCACGGAACGGCTCGGGATAAGCGGCACCGATGTGGAGGTCGCCGAGATCGCTCAACCGGGCAGCAGATACCGTTACCAGTACAGTGGTCTCCGGCTGCTCACCCACACCACAGACAAGTACCTGCTGCTGCCGGCAGGCTGGCAGCGAGGGCGAGACCGGGTCTTCGTCATCCAGGACGACGGCTCTATCCGGATCGACATCGCGGTCCGATAAACGGGCCACGCTATGCTCCCGACCTGCGGGTACCGGACCAGTGCCAGCGGGCACGGTGGTGCCATGCCCAGGTTGTGCCAGGCCCTAGGCTGGGGCACCGTGAAGCCTGCGGAGTACCAGTCGTGGATCCGGGCCGAGGCGGGTCTGCTGCGCGCTGCCGCGCTGGATGCGGGGGCGGAGGCGCCGGTCCCCACCTGTCCGGGATGGACCGTGCAACGGCTGATCCAGCACCTCAGCCGCACCTTCGGCATGGTGGTCGCGGTGCTGCGGATGGCCGATCCGCAGTTGCCGCCACCGCGCATTGAGCGGCCGACGGGTGACTTCACTGCACTGCTGCAGGGTTTCGACAACCGGCTGGATGCGCTGCTCGAGCAGCTTGCGGCCATTGACCCCGCGGCCCCGGTCTGGCACTTCTCCCCGACCGCCCCGCGGACCGCGGCGTTCTGGTCCCGGCGGATGGCGCACGAGACCACGATGCACCGGATCGACGCGCAGGCTGCGGCCGGCACTGATTCGCCGGTGGACGCCGACTTCGCCGCCGACGGGGTGGACGAGGTGCTCACCCGGCTGATCCAGGCGCGCCTTGATGCCTGGGCGGTCGCCGAGCTCTCCGGCATTGTGCTGTACCACGCCGCCGACGCCGGCCGGGCCTGGACAGTCCGCCTGGTGCCCGGCCAGCTCCCGCAGACCGCGCGGGAAAGCATGGTCGAGCCGGACGCCTCCGTCGTTGGGCTCGCCGACGCCGTCTACCGCGCTGCGTGGGGCCGGCCGTCCCGGGCGGTGATCAGCGGCGACACCCACCTGGTCGAGGTCACCCGCGGCGGGTGAACCGCAGCCAGCGCGCACAGCTTGTTTGGCAGACTCCGCAGGTGTGCCCGACCGCCAGTATGTGATCACTCTCGGCTGCCCGGACCGCACCGGCATCGTCGCCCGGATCTCGGGTTTCCTGGCCGAGGCGGGCGGCTGGATCACCGAGGCCGCCTATCACGCCGATCCCGACACCGGCTGGTTCTTCACCCGTCAGGTAGTGCGCGCCGATTCCCTGCCTTTCGGGCTGCCGGAACTGCGGGAGCGCTTCGCTGCGGTGGCCGCGGAGCTGGGCAGCGCCACGGACTGGCAGGTCACCGACACCGGACGCAAGCCGCGGGTGGTGGTGCTGGTGTCCCGGGAGGCGCATTGCCTCTACGACCTGCTCGGCCGGGTGGCCGCCGGTGAACTGGACGTGGACCTGCGCGCCGTGGTCGGCAACCACCCCGACCATGCCACCGTGACCCGCGCGCACGGCATCCCGTTCCATCACGTGCCGTTCCCGGCCCAGCCCGAGGCCAAAGCTGCGGCGTTTGCGCAGGTCCGCAAACTGGTGGAGGCCGAGGAACCGCACGCTGTGGTGCTGGCCCGTTTCATGCAGATCCTGCCCGCCGACCTCTGCGCGGCGTGGGCCGGCCGGGTGCTGAACATCCACCACAGTTTCCTGCCCTCGTTCGTCGGCGCCCGGCCCTATCATCAGGCACACCATCGCGGCGTGAAGCTGATCGGCGCGACCTGCCACTACGTCACCGCCGAGCTGGACGCCGGTCCGATCATCGAGCAGGACGTGATCCGCGTCGACCACTCCGACACCGTGGCCGACATGGTGCGCAAGGGCCGCGACATCGAGAAGGTCGTCCTGGCCCGCGGGCTGCGTTGGCACCTGGAAGACCGGGTACTGATGCACGGCAATCGCACGGTGGTGTTCCGCTGAATACGGAGGCGGTGTGCACAACAACCCGACACACCGTGCACGAAAGCCCGACACACAGGGTTAGCAGATGTGCTCGTGGTCGGCGTGGGCGTCGTGCTCGACTTGCAGGGTGCTGTGGGTGAGGCCGAAGTTCGCGCGCAGCTTGGCGGCGGCGGCGTCAAGCACCGAACTCTCCCCGCAGTGCACCGCCCAGGTCCCGGTGACCACCAGATGGGCGGACACCGCATGCCGGCCTGAGGTGATCGTCCACAGATGCAGGTCGTGCACGTCCAGCACCCCCGGCACCTCGCGCAGCACCCGCTGCACCGCTGCGGCGTCCACGCCCCGCGGAGTGCCCTCCAGCAACACGTGCGCCGCTTCCCAGAGCAGGGACAGCGCGCGGGGCGCGATCAGTCCGGCAATCACCAGCGACGCTACCGGGTCGGCCTGCAGCCAACCGGTGGTGAGCACCACCACCGCCGCGCCGAGCACCGCGACCGAGCCCAGCGCATCACCCATCACCTCCAGTACCGCGCCGCGCAGGTTGAGGCTGCGCCCACCACTGCCTGGGTGCCCACCACTGCCTGGGGGCCCACCACTGCCCGGGGGCCCACCACTGCCCGGGGGCGCAGCGCTGCCGCGGGTCAGCACGGCCAGGGCGGCGAGGTTGCCGACCAGCCCGAGCGCACCCAGCACCAGCAGCGGTGCCCCCGCGACCGGAGGTGGCGCGGCCAGCCGGCCGATCGCCTCGACCGCGACCGCTACCGCCACCACCAGCAGCACCAACGCATTGAGCGCCGCCGCGAGGATCTCAGCGCGGCCCAGTCCGAAGGTCCGTTGCTGACTTGGCGGGCGCTGGGCCAGCACGGCTGCGAGCAAGGCGGCCCCCAGCCCCAGCGCGTCGGTGGCCAGGTGGCCGGCGTCGGCGAGCAGCGCCAGGGAGCCGGTCAGGGCAGCCCCCACAACCTCGGCCAGCAGGATGACGAGCATGATCGCAAGGGCACAGCCCAGCCGGCGACGGTCCGACGTCGCCGTGGTGTGCCCATGGCCATGCCCGTGCCGGTGATCATTCACTCAGGTCACAGTACATGCATGCTTGCGCATGCGTCAGGGATAAAACAAGTTCAGGGGCAAGTACAGTCCCGCGGGCTACCCGGCGCGGACGGTCACCAGCGCGGGCCGCGCTGCACCTCGGTCACCGCCGGTTTCACGTCGACCAGGTAGACCAGCACCGCGACCAGCGCGATCAGATAGAACAGCAACATTCCGGGATCGAATCCAGTGAACCCGAGGAGGTAGCTCCTGGTAGCGATATACACGTTGAACAGCAGCAGGACAACGGCGCCGCCGGTGATGCCCACCCAGGCCGGCTTGGTGAGCTTGTCGGCGGCCGGGTAGGCGTCTACCCGCTGCAGCATCGCGTGGATGCACGCGTAGAGGCCCACCGGAACCGCGACCCAGTACAAGATCAAGAGGACCCAGATGTTCAGCAGCTGCAGCAACACCCGCCCAGGATACGACGACAACAACCGGCCCGGAGCGCAGGACTCCGGGCCGGTCGGACATGCGGGGGTCAGGACTTGCGGCTGCTGTTGTCCCCTGGCCGGCGGGTCGGTGTCTTGCGTGGCGGCGGTGCCGCCCGCTCGGCCACCCTGCGCGCGGCGCTGCGGCTGGTGGCAGCCGCCTCGTCACCGGCCTCGACCGCAGCCTCAGCCACCTGCTCGGCGGCATCCTTCGCCTGCCGGCCGGCGTCCTTCACCTGCTGGCCGGTGGCGGCCGCGGTCTCGGCCACCTGCACTCCGGCCTCCTCCACCTGCTGGGCCGCCGCGGTGGCCACCTGCTCGGTCTGCAGGGCGGCCCGCTCACCGACCGAGCGGGTGGTACGGGCGAACCGGACACGCAGTTCGTCGACGGCGGCGTTGAGGTCGCGGACCGCAATCTCCAGCCGCTCCTGAGCGGTGTCGACCCCGGATTCGACCGTCTCCAGGGCCTGCTGAACCCCCGGCCGGCTGCGTAGCTCACCGAAAACCTCTGCTCCGCGCTCGATCAGCGAGGTGTAGACGTGGTGCGCAGCATCGCGGTACTGCTCGGCCAGCTTCCGCAACTCGACGGGCTCCAGGCGGTGCCGCAGCTCGGTGGCCTCCTTGGGCAGTTCGAATACCCGGGTCTGCAGGTCGTTCAGCGTCTTCTGCAGTCGGATTTGTGCCTCCTCGGCGCGTTCGGTTGCCTCGCTGCGCGCCCTGGCGAATACTTCGGTGACGACCTTTGTCGCGACGTCCGCCGCACCCAGCGCGGCGAACAATGGGTTCTTCACCACGTCGAACGTGGCGTTGACGCCGGCCTCGGCCTGTTCACGGGCCTGGCGCACGTCCTCGGTTGTGGGCAGTACGGGCATGATTCTCACTCCTTCCCCGGCTATGGCCTGAGGATTTGGGGTCTTGCTGGATGGGACCTGAGAGATCGGGGGTTGAAGGATCGGGGCCTGAGCGATCGGGGGCGGAGAGATCGGAATTGATGACGGTGACCGGCGCGTCCGGGCCGGTGTCCTCCACCATGGCCCCGGCCTCGGTGGACTGGACCGGCATGGACCGCACGCGCCGGAAAGACTGGTAGATGTCAAGCAGCGCCTGTTTCTGCCAATCGGAAAGGTGTGGATCGGCGACCACAGCGTCGACGACCGGTTCCTCCACCCGGGGGTCGAGGATTCCCGCCTGGACGTAGAGCACCTCGGCGGAAATGCGCAGTCCCCTGGCGATTTGCTGCAGGATGCGCGCACTTGGCATGCGCAGCCCCCGCTCCACCTGGCTCAAGTAGGGATTGGACACGCCGGCCAGCCTGGCGAGCTGACGCAGCGACAACTGTGCGTTGTTCCGCTGCTCCCGAATGTAGTTGCCGATGTCGCGGCCAAGCTCCTGCACCGTCTCATCGACCCGCTTCATCTGGTCCCGCCCCCTTCGAGCACTTTCGACCCTAGGCAGTTGTGCTAGCTGCTGCAAGCGCACAGTGCCGGATCGGGTGAGTGAGGTAGGCCACTCGATCGAGCGCGGCGGTCAGAGCAGCAGTTGCGAGATGGTGTGAATGGCCAGCCCGGCCAGCGCGCCGACCACGGTGCCGTTGATCCGGATGAACTGCAGATCCCGGCCGACCTGCAGCTCCACCTTGCGGGCGGTCTCCTGGGCATCCCAGCGCTGCACCGTGTCGGTGATCAGTGTGGTGATCTCGGCGCGGTAGTTGGCCACCAGGTATTCCGCGACGTCCTCCAGCCAGGTGTCCACCTTGAACCTCAGCTCAGCGTCCTCGGTGAGCCGCCGGCCCATCGAGACCAGGCCGTCGGCCACCCGCCGCCGCAGCTCGGAGGACGGGTCCTCGGCGGCGTCGAGCAGCATCTTCTTCGCCGTCCGCCAGGCCGCCCCGACCGCGCTCTGCACCTCCGGGTGCGCCAGGATCTGGCGCTTCACCAGCTCGGCGCGCTCGATCGTCTTGGGGTCCCAGCGCAGGTCATGGGCAAACTGCAGCAGAAAGGCGTCCACCGCCTTACGCATGGCGTGGTTCGGGTCGATCTTCACCGCCCAGGCGAAGCCCAGCACCTCGGCGTAGACCTTGTCCGCGACCAGCCCGTCCACGAACCGCGGCGCCCACCGGGGTGAGCGCTGGCTGACCACCCGCAGCACGGTCGGATGGTTGTCCCGCACCCACACGTAGACCCGGTCGGTGATCAGATCGACCAGCTTGTGGTGCGCTCCGTCGATCAGCACCTGTTCGAGCAGCCGGCCCAGCGGGGGACCCCATGGCCGCTCGATGAGCTGCTTGACCAGGGCGTTTTCCAGAACATCCTGGACGTCCTCGTCACGCAGCACGCGAACCGCACCGCGCACCGCGGTGGCCAGCTCGGCGGTGAGCCGCTCGGCGTTGCGCCGCTCGGCAAGCCAGCGCCCCACCCGGGCGCTGACCTGCGCCCGACGCAGCCGGTCGCGCACCGCGTAGGCGGACAGGAAGTTGGCGCCGACGAAGTCACTGAGGTTCGCCCCCAGGGCGTCCTTCTTGCGCGGGATGATCGCGGTGTGCGGGATGGGCAGGCCCAACGGGTGGCGGAACAGCGCGGTCACCGCGAACCAGTCGGCCAGCGCGCCGACCATGCCCGCCTCGGCCATCGCCCGCAGGTAACCCACCCACGGCGCGGCGTCCTCGTTCGACCGCGCGATGACGTACACCACCGCGGCCCCCAGCAGGAAACCAAGAGCAACGGCCTTCATCCGGCGCAGCCCCCGCTGCTTGGCCTGCTCATTCATGGTCATCTCCACACCCCAGATTGTCCTCGCCCACGGCACGTGCAGCAGGACGGACCCAGGCAGGATGAACACCGTGCGACCCCACGGACTCGTCCCCCGGCTGCAGCCATTCACCTCGACGATCTTCGCGGAGATGACCGCGCTGGCCGTCCGGACCGGCGCGGTGAACCTCGGCCAGGGCTTCCCGGACACCGAAGGGCCCGCGGGCATGCTGGAGGTGGCCCGGTCAGCGATCGCCGCCGGAATGAACCAGTACCCACCCGGACCGGGCATCCCCGAGTTGCGCCGGGCCGTGGCCGAGCACCGCGCGGCGCACTACCGACTGGCGCATGATCCGAACACCGAGGTACTGGTGACGGTCGGCGCCACCGAGGCGATCAGCGCCGCCCTGCTCGCCCTGGTGCACCGGGGCGACGAGGTGCTGCTCATCGAGCCCTACTACGACTCCTACGCCGCCGCCGTCGCCCTCGCCGGCGCGACCCGGCGGTGCGTGCCGCTGGTGGCCGACGGCGGCCGGTTCGCCCTTGACCTCGACGCGGTGGCCGCCGCGATCACCCCGGCCACCCGGGTGCTGCTGCTCAACAGCCCGCACAACCCCACCGGCACCGTGTTCACCCGCGACGAACTGGCCGGGCTGGCCGCGCTGGCCGTCGACCACGACCTGCTGGTGCTCACGGACGAGGTGTACGAGCACCTGGTGTTCGACGGTGCCGAGCATGTGCCGATCGCCACCTTCCCCGGAATGGCGCAGCGCACGTTGTCGGTCTCCAGCGCGGGCAAGACGTTCAGCGTCACCGGCTGGAAGATCGGCTGGGTGTGCGGGCCGGCGCCGCTGGTGGCCGCGGTGCGGGCGGCCAAGCAGTACCTCACCTTCGTCGGCGGGGCCCCGCTGCAGCCCGCGGTGGCCCATGCGTTGCGCGCCGAGCTGGGCTGGGTCGAGAAGCACCGGGCGGCGTTGCAGGACAAGCAGGGCCGGCTGGCCCGCGGGCTGCGCGCGGCCGGCTTCGGGGTGCACGGCTGCGCGGGCACCTACTTCGTGTGCGCCGACATCCGGCCGCTGGGGTACCGCGACGGCATCGAGTTCTGCCGGGAGCTGCCGGCCCGGGCCGGGGTGGTGGCGGTGCCGGTGCAGGTCTTCGCCGACCACCCGGCGCCGTGGCGGCACCTGGTGCGATTCGCGTTCTGCAAGCGCGACGAGGTGCTCGACGACGCGATCACCCGCCTCGCCGGGTCCGGAGCTGGTCGGCAGCCAAGCGGGTAAGGAACGGTCAGGGGATACCACAGCGGGTGGTCACCCGTGTACGTTGCCAGGTAGCGCCTGTCCAGATGGCTTAGCACCGGACCGCAGAAGGGTGGGGGAACCGGTGGCCAGCATCTCCAGCAGAGATGGCGCGCGCTGCGCGCTCCGCGGGCTGACCCGCGTGCTGCTGAGGGTTGCCATGCTCACCGGCCTGATCGTCTGTAGCTGGCTGCTGGGATCGGGAACCGGCCTGGCCGATGAGGGCCACAGCGCCCCCTCCGCCGGGTTGACCACCGCCCCCTCGCTGGGAGCCGCCATCGAGCTGCACCCGGCGCCCAGCCATCCCCTGCTGGCGGCAGCCGAGCCGCTGCTCCCCGCGCCGTCACCGGTATCCAGCCTGCTGTCCCCGGCCACGGTGCCCCAGGTTGTCGAGTCGCTCGTGGACGCCGTCCCGGTGGCCCCCATCGTGGCACCGGTGCTGCAGCCGCTCACTCCGGCACCGGCCGACGAGCCGGCCCCGGTCCGGCTGCTGGCCGCGGATCAGCACCCGGCGCTCGCCCCGGCCGAGCCGGTAGTCCCGGCAGCCGACCGTGGCGCCCCGGCAGCGCTGCCGCACCTGGTCGCGGCGGGACCGGTGGCGCCTGCCCCGCGCAGCAGCACCGCGGAACACCCGGCGAGACAGTTCGCCGAGTCGCCAGCAGGATACGGTCCCTCGGCCCCCCTGGCACCGGCCAGTCCGCTCCGTTCCCTGGACACCTCCGGCCCGGCCGGACCTGGCACCACCGCACCCTGCGGGCCCGCAGGCACGCTCATCGACGGCTACCAGCGGGCAGATCTGGCTGTGGTGCAGCGACGTGGGCCTTCCGGTGCCGGCGGCCTGCCCCGCTGGCCCAGCCAGCAGCCCTCCACGTCACCAGACTGATCCAGGACGCCCAACGGGACGAACGTTCCAGCGTCCCCTTCGTTGAGCCAAACCCACCCCAGAGCCCCCGATCCGGCCGACCGCGCCCGGGTGGATCGGGTTCATGGCCCCGGCGTCGCGTTGCCCCCGTGACGCCGGGGCCCTTCTTTCCTCGATCTTTCTTCGCCACCGCTCAACTTTTTTCGTCGCCGGCGTATCTGCGCGGCGGGCTCGGGACTCTGTCTCAGTAGCGGTGACGAAACGGGTGTTTTTGAGTGCGCTGCCCGTCGCCACGAGGGGCGGTGGCGGTCGGTGTCGCGACCCGGGGGGCATGTGGCCGTAAGCGGGGACGGCCGGTCGGCCGGCGCCGCGGACCGGGGGGACCGCGGCGCCGGCCATCGGGCCGACCCGGTTCAGTCCCCGGCTTCTTCCAGGGTGCCCCGCCCGGTTCAGGTGCCCGGGACTGGAGGCTTCGGACCGGAACGCGTGTGCAGCGGGGCGAGCAGGTCGCCGTGACGCTGCACCCGGTCGAGGACGTCGTCGCTGGTGAACACCAGGTCAGCGGGGTCGGCACAGGCCGCGATCTCGTCCCAGGTGACCGGAGTGGAGACGGTGGGGCGCTCCCGGCCACGCAGGGAATACGGGGCGACGGTGGTCTTCGCCGGGTTGTTCTGGCTCCAGTCCACCAGCACCCTGCCAGGACGGATCGCGCGCGCCATCCGCGAAACCACCTCGGCCGGCCGCCGCGCGGCCAGCCGCTCCGCCACCCGTCGGGCATAACTGGAGGTCTCCTCGGGGTCGGACGCCTGCACCGGCGCGTAGACCTGCAGGCCCTTGGCACCACTGGTCTTGGGGTAACCCTCCAGCCCGTCCTGGGCCAGCAGCTCCCGGATCGCCTCGGCTACCCGCGCACCGTGCACCACGGTGGCCGGCGGGCCCGGATCCAGGTCGAACACCAGCAGGTCCGGCGGCTGCGGGGCACCCCCCGGCCCGACCGTCCACTGCGGCACATGCAGCTCCAGCCCGGCCAGGTTGGCCGCCCAGACCAGGCCGGGCAGCCCGTCGATGACCGCGTAACCGATCTCGTCGTGGCCCATGCTGCTGCCCGGGGTGGGTAGCCGCACGACACGCAGCCAGCCTGGGGCGTGCCGCGCGGCGTCCTTGTCGAAGAAGGACTGCGCGCCCACCCCGTCCGGGTACCGGCGCAGCGTCAGCGGCCGACCGGCCAGGTGCGGCAGCAGCACCGGCGCGACCCGGGTGTAGTAGTCGATCACTGCACCCTTGGTGAACCCGGTGGCCGGGTAGAGCACCTTGTCCAGGTTGGACAGCCGCATCCGCTGCCCGTCCACCTGGACGCTCACCGTGTTCGCCGGGTCACTCGCCACCTGCTGACCGTAACGGGTAGGGCGGGCGGTTCAGACCTTCAGCTAAAGACCCGGCGCAGGTCGAGGTTGCGGAACACCGGTTCTCCCTCGCTCAGCTTGCGCAACTCCCCGGTGAACTCGGTGGTGACCGGGTCCCTGGAGTTGGCCATCGCCTGGTCGTAGTTGGGGAACTCGACGAGCTGGACGAAGGCGCCCTCGTTCGTGGTCACCTCGGCCGGCTCGCGCAGTTGCTCGCGGAGCCCGCGACGCAGCTCCTCGTCATCGGCGGCTGAGCGCGGCGGCGGGCACCAGTTGGTCGTCCAGCACCAGCCGCACCTCCCCGGCACCGTCGCAGACCGGCAGGTAGACCAGGCCGTACCATTCCCCCCGGGAGCCCCGGACCCAGCGCTTGAGCATCCCGGGCACCCGCCCGGTGAACTCGAGACCATCGGCGACGACGCGGCGGCGATGATTCGCTGGCACGGGGAACGCCACATCAAGGTCCACCCAGACGGCCCGGGCCCGCGCGTGCTGACCTGCGGTGATGCCTTCGCCGCCATGGGCGCCGATCCAGCCCAGCGTCACGTCTGGCTCCCCGGGTCGACTCGCTACCGGCCGAGCGCGGGGGAAGCGCTGCTCTGGTCACTCCAGTATGCCGGTCAGAGCCGATCTCCTCGACCTGATGCCAGAAGACGCCCTGATCACCGTTTGGGTGCCTCTGGCACCAGATAATGTCGTTGAACGCACTCAAAAGGTGATCATCCTCTACCCGTCCGGTATCCCAGTGGGACTGGTCGCGCTGGCACCCGCTGGGGGGGCAGCGCCAGGGATGCCGACGATGGAGCGAGTACCGCAGCAGGCATGTTCGGTGCGCTCCGCAGCACCCGCGATGGACCCCCGGTACCCTCTGACCGGTCCGGTCCTGAAGCGGTGAGAGCGGAGTGTCACCAGACAGCGCCGGTCTGTCACACTTCCCGGGTATGGGCAGGTGGATGCGGGACCGGTTGCGCCACGTCGTGGGCCTGGTCCTGGTGGGGGCCGCAGTC
>DASTLT010000077.1:0-19193 GCA_035714625.1 Pseudonocardiaceae bacterium
TCGGTGCGATGTTGTCGAATCTGGGGCGGCGGGAGGAGGCGCTGGAGGCGACCAGCGAGGCCGTGGAGTTCTATCGGCGGTTGGCGGGGGTGAATCCGGGTGCGTTCGAGCCCGACCTGGCCCGGGCGTTGAACAACCTCGGCATGATGTTGTCGAATCTGGGGCGGCGGGAGGAGGCGCTGGAAGCGACCAGCGAGGCCGTGGAGATCCGTCGCCGGTTGGCGGGGGTGAATCCGGGTGCGTTCGAACCCGACCTGGCCCGGGCGTTGAACAACCTCTCGGTCGACCTGTCGAATCTGGGGCGGCGGGAGGAGGCGCTGGCGGCGACCAGCGAGGCCGTGGAGGTCTATCGGCGGTTGGCGGGGGTGAATCCGGGTGCGTTCGAGCCCGACCTGGCTTTGGCGTTGTGGGGCTTCGCGTGGGTGCGAGCCGCCGGTCCGGTGGAGTTACCGGAGGCGCTGAACGCGACCGAAGAGTCGGTGGTCATCTATGAACGTCTGGTCGAGCGGCTACCCCAGTCGTTCACCAGCGACCTGCGCGGCGCCCTTGCCACCCTCGCCGACGTACTCGACCACCTCGACCGCAGTGCTGAAGCAGCCGAGGTTCGCCACCGGATCGACCGACTCGGCAAGCACGAATAGCACTTGACATCCCGGATCTCGAGTGCGACTCCGAGCAGGTCATGATTTTAACGAGACGGGCACTACTGTATCCCGGTGGTTGGTCAACAGTGCAGACGCATTCTGACGAAGAGCCATCGCGAGTGGCTGCGGGTGCGGGACTACCTGCGGGAGCGCCGTGACGAGCTGGGCCAGATGGCGGCGCAGGAGCACCCCGACCTGCCGAAGGTGGCGGCCACTGCGCTGCTCACCCGGCCGGAGTGGCTGCCTGCCGAGCCGATCCCGCTTGATGTGATCGATCGCCCCGCACACCCCGTTCGCCGGCGTCGATCCGCGCACCACGTCGGTCTGCCCCCTATGGCCCGACGGCTCGCGGTACCCGAGCTACTCCGCCGCGATGGCCGACCTCGCAGCACCTGCGGTATTCGAGAACCGCTCCACCTACCGGCTGCTCGACGCCGACCTGTCCGGCCCACGCGGTCGGCTGGTATTCGGGCGGGGCCGCTACTTCGACGGGATCGACCTGGGCGAGGCCGCCGCGCACGAGTACGCCGTCGCCCGGCTCACCGGCCGCAGCACGCCGTTGCGCACCGCGCTCGGTAACCCCTGCGACCTCGCGCGCCGGCCGGCGAACCTCGGGGTCAGCGCGCTCACCATCCGTCACGACCGGGTCAGCGGCGAAGCAAGCTTCCTGCTGCACTGGCGGGACCCGGCTAAGGTCGGCCACGCGGGCGGGCTCTACATGATCGTGCCAGTCGGCATCTTCCAAGCCTCCGGTGACCACCCGGAGCACGAGCGCAACGACTTCTCGCTCCGGCGCTGCCTGGTGCGCGAGTACGCCGAGGAACTGCTGGGTGAGCCGGAGGACCACACCGCTGGCCGGGGACCCATCGACTATGACACCTGGCCGTTCGCCGCCCGGATGACCGGCGCCTTGCACAGCGGCCAGATCAGCGCGCACGTGCTCGGCATGGGAGTCGGACCCGCTCACCTTTGCCACCGACCTGCTCACCGTCGTGGTGCTCGACGCGCCGCTGTTCGACGAGCTCTTCGCCGGAATGGTCGACACCAACGCCGAGGGCCGCCTGGTGAGTGAGGCTCCGAGCGGCACGGGCCACGAGGGCTTCCCCTTCACGGCGGACTCGATACGGCAGGTGGTGGGCCAGCATCCAATTCAGGCGGCCGGAGTCGCCGCACTGGCCCTCGCCGTGCTACGACACTGAATGCCGGGCTCGGGCACGCACTACGCTGACTAGTGTGCACTGGTCCGTCTCGGTCATGCTCACCTCTGCAGGCGTAGCGTCCGCCACGGCCTTTGCTTGATGAGCCCTCGAGCGCGGCCAGCACGTCTCCTCGTCGGCGAGCGGCATCCCGTACTGGGCCCGGTGAAGGGGATCAGGCTTGCGCGTCGTGGGCGTGGTAGCCAACCGGGGCCTGACCGCCAGTGGCGCGCACGAGGCTCTTCACTGGGACTGAGACCCTTGCCAGCGGCGGAACGACCGGATATCCTTCGAACATCTGTTCGAAGATATATCAACGCTCAGGAGGTCCACATGGCTGACGTCAACTCGATCCCCGACAACTACCCCCGCATCACCCCGTATCTGTGCGTCGACGGCGCCGCGGCAGCCATCGACTTCTACAAGAGCGTCTTCGGCGCCTCCGAGCGGATGCGGATGCCGGGTCCCGACGGCAAGATCGGCCATGCCGAGCTCCAGCTCGGTGACGGGGTGATCATGCTCGCCGACGAGTACCCGGAGATGGGGGTCCGAGGCCCGAAGTCGATCGGCGGCACTCCGGTCACCATTAACCTCTACGTCGAGGACGTCGATGCGGTGTTCGAGTCGGCGGTGAGGGCGGGCGCAACGTCGCTTCGCGCGGTGGCCGACCAGTTCTACGGTGACCGTTCGGGCCAGTTCGAGGACCCCTTCGGCCACCGGTGGAGCGTCGCCAGCCACGTCGAGGATGTCTCTCCCGAGGAGTTGGCCCGGCGAGCCGCGGAGGTGAGTCACGGCTGAAGCCGGAGTGCCGCGAGCGGACACCAGGTGATGGACTGAGTCCCGTCACGCCAGCCCCCTCAATGCGCAACTCCCAACCCAGGCAAACCGGCCCTGACCTCCTCGACTCTTGTGCTTGGTAGCCGAACAACGCGGGGAGGTGATAACCAGCACCTCATGCCGGGCCGCCGCCAGAGCGTGCCCGGTCGCAGCGCTGGCGAGGGCGGTACTTTCGGGCACGAAGGTCTCTCATTCACCGCCGGTCAGGTTTCGGCGACTGGTGCAGCAGCGATCGAGGCCGGCAGCCGGAGCCGCCGCGCTGATTCTCGCCCGTCCCCGATAAGCACAACTCACCAGGCGGTGACCAGCCTCTGCCCCGCGTCAGCAAGGTGGCTCTGGCGCGATACCGCCACCCTCCCCAGGCCCTCCGGGCAGGTCCTCCACCTCCATGTCCTGATCGAAAGCGGGCTCGCCACTTGCGTCGTCGCCCTCCTCGGTTTCCTCGACCAGCGCCTTCGAATGCGGCGCCTCCGCGCGGAGCGCCTCCGCCTCAAGGCGGTCGACGGTCTCCTCCGGGTGCAGTTCGGGATAGTTCCCCTCGGTCACGTTGTTCCTCCTGCTTCGAAGCATCATCACAGCACGACAGATATGCTGTGCCGCGTGCGGACGACGCTCAGCCTCGATGACGACGTTGCCATCCAGCTCGAACAGCTCCGCGCCCACGGGGACCGGTCCTTCCGCCCACTGGTCAACGATGCGCTTCGAGTGGGGCTCGCGTAGATGGACCGGGAGAGTGCCACCTCGCGGGGTCCCTGCACCCGGGTGGTATCGCTGGGCGCGCCCCGGGTCAACCCGTTGCAGGCGGCATGACCAGGCGGGTGGTGGTGGTCGGCGCGGATGCCGCCGGGATGAGTGCGGCGTCGCAGGCGCTGCGCCGGGCCGGGCGCGACGCCCTGGAGGTGGTGGCCTTCGACTGCGGCCAGTACACCTCGTACTCCGCCTGCGGCATCCCGTACTGGGTCGCGGGCGACGTGGACGGCCCGGACGCCCTCATTGCGCGCAGCGCAGCCGAGCACCGGGCCAACGGGATCGACCTGCGGCTGCGCACCGAGGTCACCCAGATCAACCTGGACGACCACACGGTGATCGCGACTGAACTCGACGGCGGGACGAGCTACCGGGCCGGTTTCGACGACCTCGTGCTGGCCACCGGCGCTGTCCCGATTCGGCCGGACCTGCCTGGGGTGGACGCACCGGGGGTGTACGGCGTGCAGACCCTGGACGACGGCGCCGCCCTGCTGGACGGATTGCAGGGGCACCCGCGCCGGGCAGTCGTGGTCGGCGGCGGGTACATCGGCGTCGAGATGGCTGAGGCGATGGTGCGCCGCGGCTTGCAGGTCACGCTGGTGGACCAGGCGCCCGAGCCGATGAGCACCCTGGACCCGGACATGGGCGCCCTGGTCCGGGAGGCGATGGTGGGCATGGGGATCACGGTGCTCACCGGCACCCCGGTGTCCGGTTTCGAGACCGGGCCCGACGGCCGGGTAGCCGGGGTGTGCACCGAGGGTGGACAGCTCCCGGCGGACCTGGTGGTGCTCGGGATCGGTGTGCAGCCAGCCACCGAGCTGGCCCGCAAGGTCGGGCTGCCGCTGGGCGAGCATGGCGGGGTGCTGACCGACCTGCGGATGCGGGTTCCCGGCCACGACGGGGTGTGGGCAGGCGGGGACTGCGTCGAGGTACTGCACCGGGTCACCCAGCGCTGGATGCACATCGCGCTGGGCACCCATGCCAACAAGCAGGGCCGGGTGATTGGCACGAACCTGGGCGGTGGCTACGCGACCTTCCCCGGCGTGGTCGGCACCGCCGTCACCAAGGTGTGCGACCTCGAAGTCGGTCGCACCGGGCTGCGGGCAGCCGAGGCCCGCTTCGCCGGGTTCGAGTCGGTGAGCGTGACGGTGCGCTCCACCACCCGAGCCGGTTACTTTCCCGGCGCCACCCCGATCACCGTCAAGCTGATCGCTGAGCGCGGCACCGGGCGGCTGCTCGGCGCGCAGCTCGTCGGGCGGGAGGGGTCGGCCAAGCGGGTCGACGTCTGCGCCGTCGCGATATGGCACGAGATGACCGTCGAGGAGCTGGCCGGGATGGACCTCGGCTACGCGCCCCCGTTCTCCCCGGTCTGGGACCCCGTGCTGATCGCTGCCCGCAAGGCGTCAGACGCTGTTTAGCACTGGCGCGATCGCACCGGACACCGTCGAGGTCAGACGATCATGACGGGGAGGGCGCCGTCCAGGCCGATGAGATCACGCGGATCGCTGGTGACTGCATGGTATCCGTGGCTTCGGGCACAGAGCACCACGCTAGCGTCGATAACGGCGGCCGGCGCCGGTGTCGCTGGCCCAGGCAGTGCCTCGTTCCGACGCCTGGAGATGATCTGGTTAGCGGGCTCGCGTCGGCTGTGTTGCTCGGTTCGGTGCAGCGGACCGGTGCTGATCACGCTGCGGATGTTCGTCGGGCGTGTCATCGGGGTCGGGTGCGGCACCGGCGGTGCCACCTCGGGTTGCGGCACCGCAGCAATCAACAGGAGGGCCGGGTGGCGGCCATTGGCCCCGGGCTGCTCGCCTTACCGCCGACGCCAGTCCCGGTACCCGGCCCTATGGCCACGAACCCGCGCGGGCCACTCAATCAACAGCTCGACGCCAGCAAACACGGGTAGGAGCCTCGGCTGGATAGGGCGCGAGCGTCGCAGCGTGCGTTGCCCGGGTGGCGCCGACCTGTCCGGCGAGTTCGACCAGGCACACGCTGGCCGCGAACGGATAGCGGCAGCAGGTACGGTGCGAACGCCGTTCTCACGGTAGCGGGCCGCCGCTACGCTTCCCCGCTGGCAACGCGTCGTGCATCTGGTCTCGACCCGCCTACTCATTGTGAGGCGACCGCTCTGGCCACAGGGCCGCGCCAAGTGCTGCGGGGAAGTCCCAGCGCGACCCGTCAGCGACTCCGGCGGGCGCCCAACCGGGCGGCCTGGCGCGTCAGGTGGTCGCGCTCGGCGAGGTTGGGGGCCTTGTGGGCCGCCTCGGCGTACAGCCGTGCCGCTGTGGCCAGGTCGCCGTCGCGCTCGTGGAGGTAGGCCGCCACCGCGGCGTGGCGGGGCAGTGAGTCGTTCAGCGCCGCGAGCGCCGCCAGTCCGGCGCGCGGTCCGTCGGCCTCGCCGACGGCCACCGCGCGGTTGAGCCGGACGAGTGGGCTGTCGGTCAGGCGCGCGAGCTCGTCGTACCACTCGACGATCTGCACCCAGTCAGTCTCCTCGGCGGTGGGCGCGTCAGCGTGCAGGGCCGCGATGGCGGCCTGGGCCTGGAACTCGCCCAGCCGGTCGCGGGCCAGGGCCGCCTGCAGGATCTCGACGCCCTCGGCGATCGACTCAGTGTCCCACCGGCCGCGGTCCTGCTCGGCGAGCGGCACCAGGCGCCCGTCGGGCGCGGTCCGGGTGGCGCGCCGGGCGTGGTGGAGCAGCATGAGCGCGAGCAGCCCCGCCACCTCGGGATGGTCAATCGCGGCCGCGAGCTGCCGGGTGAGCCGGATGGCCTCGGCGGCGAGGTCGACGTCGCCGGAGTAACCCTCGTTGAAGACCAAGTAGAGGACGCGCAGCACGGTGGCGACATCGCCGGGCTGGTCGAACCGCACGCCGGCAACGGTGCGCTTGGCCCGGCTGATGCGCTGCGCCATGCTCGCCTCGGGCACCAGGTAGGCCTGGGCGATCTGGCGGGTGGTCAGCCCGCCGACGGCGCGCAGCGTGAGCGCGACCGCCGACGACGGCGTCAGCGACGGGTGGGCGCACAGGAAGTAGAGCCAGAGCGTGTCGTCCACCGCGGGTGCGGACCCGGGCGCCGGCTCGGTGTCGACGAGGTCCTCACGCCGGCGGCGGGCGACCTCCGCCCGGGTCGCGTCGAGGAACCGGCGCCAGGCCACGGTGACCAGCCAGCCCTTCGGGTCCCGCGGCGGGTCGGCCGGCCAGACGCGGACCGCCTCAACCAGCGCGTCCTGCACGGCGTCCTCGGCCGCCGCGAAGTCAGCTCCGCGGCGGACGAGGATCCCGAGCACGCTCGGCGTGAGGCTGCGGAACAGGACCTCGTTCACCTGTGAGGACTGCTTGCAGGTCCGAACCAGGTACTCAGTGGCACTCCGTCATGGTGGGCGGCGCGGCCAAAAACGGGCGCACCTCGAGCCACTCGTGGATCGGCTCGCCGCCCGCCCCCGGGGCAGCCGACAGCTCCCCGGCCAGCTCGAGGGCGCGCTCGTAGCTGTCGACGTCGATCACCATCCAGCCGGCGATGAGGTCCTTGGTCTCGGCGAACGGGCCGTCGGTGACCGGCGGGCGCCCCTCGCCGTCGTACCGGACGAACGTCCCCGCAGGCGCAAGCGCCTGAGCGTCGACGAACTCGCCGGTCCCGGTGAGCCGGGCCGCGAAGTCGTTCATGTACAGACAGTGCGCCGAGATCTCCTCCGGCGTCCACTGGTCCATGGGCACGTCGTTGACCGAAGCCGGAGCGCCGCGGTAGTGCTTGAGCAGCAAGTACTTGGCCATCGTGGTTCTCCTCGGTGCTGGTGCGACCCATTGTGGTCACGTTCACTGCGGGGACGAAGCCAGTCACGGGTTCTCGACATCGCCGTCCGAAATTTTTTGGCCGAACCCTCGTGTCGGCCAGGGACCTGGACCCAGGAGCACGACTTCGCGCCGTCGCGGGCCAAGCTCACCAGCCGGGCGGCGCAGTAGGCCGTCAGCCTGCTGCGGCTCGACGCCACCACGGTGTCGGCGCCGGTACCTTCAGTCGGCTCATCCGGGGGGTAGGCCGTATTTGCGGACCGCGACGGGCAGCACCGGCCAGCGGCCTTCGAAGATTCGCTGGTGCAGCTCGGCCTCGACGATGGCGCGCACGATCGGTTCCTGCCGTGCAGCGTCGCCGGGGGTGGTGACCTGCAGCGGCCAGTCCCCGGCGGTGGAGCCGCGGAGATGCGGGTGGTTGAAGCTGCGCCGGAACCAGGCGATCACCTGCACCGGGGCGACTGGTCCGCCGTCGCGGGAGGTCGCCTCCCGCTGCCGGGGCCAGGACAGCTCCCAGTGCTCGGCGACGCTGCCGTCGTCCTGCTCGACGCTGCGGCGGCTGATCTCGCCGGTGTGCTCCAAGAACGTCGCATTGGCGTCGGCGAAGGCATCGCGGACCACCGGGTCGAGCAGCTCAACGGCCCGACGAAACAGCGCCAGCCGATCCGACCACGACTCGGCGCCCTCGTAGCTGCGTGTCACGAGGTCCGCCAGGTGCCGCATCAGGTCCTCGTCGCGTGGTGCCGATCTGTCACGCGGTGTCGATTCGTCGTGCATCACCCCATCCTCCCCGTGTCGGCGTCCGGCTGTTGTCCGCATCAGCGGCATCAATCCGTGTCCGTCCACTCCCGCATCAGGACACAATGTCGGGGCGGGTGACGGGTCTGGGAAGCTGGCGGGGTGAGCCGTGTCGTCATCCTGGACTACGGATCGGGCAACCTGCGCTCCGCCGAGCGGGCGCTACAGCGGGCCGGGGCGGACGTCACCGTCACCGCCGACGCCGACGCCGCGCTGGACGCCGACGGGCTGGTGGTGCCCGGGGTGGGGGCCTTCGCCGCCTGCATGGCCGGGCTGCGCGCGGTGCGCGGGGACCGGATCATCAGCCGCCGGCTGGCCGGTGGCCGTCCGGTGCTCGGGATCTGCGTGGGAATGCAGGTGTTGTTCAGCCGGGGCGTCGAGCACGGGGTGCAGACCGAGGGATGCGACGAGTGGCCGGGTACGGTCGAGCGGCTGAAGGCCGACATACTGCCACATATGGGATGGAACACCGTGCAGCCACCGGCCGGGTCGCGGCTGTTCGCCGGGCTCGACGCGGACACCCGGTTCTACTTCGTGCACTCCTACGCGGTGCGCCGCTGGGAGCTGGACAGCTCGGCGCACCTCACGCCCCCGCTGGTGACCTGGGCCGAGCACGGCGAGCCGTTCGTCGCGGCGGTGGAGAACGGGCCGCTGTCGGCCACCCAGTTCCACCCGGAGAAGTCCGGTGACGCGGGGGCGCAACTGCTGCGCAACTGGATCGGGACGTTGTAGCCGATGAACCGATTCGGCATGCCGTCAGGGAATGCCGGCTGGGTGCGGGCGGTGGCGCTGCTCGCCGTGGTGGCGATGGTGGCCTCGCTGGGGTACGCGGCGCTGGTCACGATCCAGGCACCCACCTGGCTGATGCTGGTGCTCATCGCACTCCTGGTCGGGCTGCCGCTCTGGCTGCTTGTCCACAGCGAGGATCGGTCACGGTAGGAGCTGAGCTGGCGACTTATTGCTGGCAGGCGAGCTTCGCGGGCGGCGGCGTGTGCACGTACTGCCGCCATTCCGCGGGGCTGAGACTGCGCCCGGCGCTGGCGCACGCGACCCGCAGCCATGCTGTCTCAGTCATATTCCATCGGGTCAGTGGGCCACCTGCGGCACCGACCAACAACTGATCGCCGTCTGCGGTGAACGTCATGACAGTCTGCCCGGCGGGACTGGTCGGCACCGGGAACGAGCCAAGCGTCACACCGGAGTCGAGCTGGGTCAGCACCACCACACCGTCCGACCGCAGCCGCGCGACCACATCACCTTGTGCTGGGGCGGCGAGCACCGACTCATAACTACCGGCACCGGGCACGGACATGAACAGGTGAGTTCCGCTGGTGTCCCATACGTCCAAAGCCCCGGTAGGCCGCAGCACCAGCAGCCTGTCCCGGGTGAACAGCACCCCGTCCCCGGGGCCACCGGGTAGGGCACGGCGTTGTCCGGTACGGATGTCGACCAGCGTGACCCCCTGCTGATCGACCAGGGCGGCGGTGGCGAGGTCATAGCTGATCGTGGCGGCTGCCGCAGGTGGCGGGAAGCCGATGGTGTTGAGGTCGGACGTACCGGGGGAGACTCGCTCGGCTGCACCGTCGGAGACATGACGAACGACGACATCACCGTGTGAGTTGACCACCACCACCCTGGTCCCATCCGTGGAGACACGTGCGGTGACCGGGTGCGTCGCCGAGAATGCCGCAGGCCACCGGCCTACTGGCCGGGTCGGCTGGCTTGAGTCCCATACCAGTGCACTGTCATTGCCCAAACCCAGCAGCACCAGGCGACTACTGTCAGCGCTCCACACCGGCAGAGTCTGCTCTCCGGGAAACGAGTTCCCCCCCGGTAGGTCAGGAATAGTCAGAACCTGTGGGGGGTGAGCTGGGTCGTCCAACCGGTACTGGGTGGCCTGATCCACGGTGACGAACGCGACCCAGCGACCATCAGGAGAGGGGGCAAATCGCGGCTCGCAGGCGTGGCACCCGTAGTCGAGTCGCACGCCGAGGTCCGCGCCGAACCTGCCCGGTGACGAAAGCTCCCAGAGTGTGAGTGCGCTGCCCGTTGCCGAGACTAACCGCTGGTCATCAAGGAACGCCAGAGCGTTGCGGTTGACACCATCGTTTCCGGTGAGTTCCAACACCTTGTTGCCCGGGTCGCCAGTGGTCGCCACGTACACCGTTCCTGCGGCAGCCGTCGCCACCCACGCGCCATCTCTGCTGATCGTGAACGCCTCTTTTACCTCTTGCTTGGTGTTGGTCGCGGTCTGTCGGTCGGGGTGATCAAAGCGTGAGCTGCCGGCAGCCGCAACGGTATTCCAGGCGCTGACCTGACCAAAAACATCATATCCGTAGTATTCAGCGTTTGCGGAGTAGCCGACTGTGCCAGCGTTTGCCGGAGCGAGGTCATTCGTCGAAGAGACCATTGTCGCGAGACTGGCTGCGGAGCGTCGCTCCCACTGTCCCGCGCCACCGACCAGCATGACGGTCGCGTCATCGGGCATCCCGAGCTTGGACCACAACGAGGTCAACAAGGTGCGGGCGACTCGCTGACCGGAGTCGCCGTCGTACACGGTGAGCCCGACGTCGCTCTGCGCGGGGATCGCCGCCTCTGCGGCCTGGTCGAGTACGGCCAGTCGCTTGCCGGATGGTGCGACAGCCACCAGTGCGGACTGACCCGCGTGGATCGTCTCCTGGCGCCCGTTTACGGCTTCCCAGAGCACAGCCGCGTGACCGTCCGCCGCGAGAATCCTGGTTCCGTGCATATCCGTCGCGACGCTGGTGATCGGTGCCCGGCTGACCCGCATCACGGAGGGAACATCGCGGGCGGTCTCCCACCGCAGCACTTGACCATCGGCCGTGCCGGCGATCACGACGCTACCATCGGAGGAGCCGGTGACCACGGTCACCGGCACACCTGCGGAGAGATACCGCACCAGGTGCGGGCTCGCTGCTACGGCTTGGAGAAGCGTGGAGCGAGTCTGCAGGCTGGGATCCATGCGATAGGCCGCGACTGCCAGCAATTGCGCCAGGTCGAGATGTGTATTCAGGTTCGCCAAGGCGAGGGCTGCCAACTGCCGGGCGGTCGCGATTCGCGCCTGATTTCGCGCGTTGTCCCGTTGTACCACCGCAACTACCGCGGCGATCATGGCGGCTACCAGCAGCAGTGCCAACGCAGTCACGCCACCCTGGGCCAATCGGATGGTGCGGCGATGCTGCTTGATGTGCTCACCAATCAGCGAATCCTTGGACGTCCCGCGTAACGCGGCTACCACGTCAGCCAGGCAGTCCTGCAGTCTCGGGTTAGACCGATCGACATGCTCCACCGCGCGAAGCCAGCGCAAGTCCACCCATCGTGGTTCTTCCGGCAGCACCCCATACAGTGTGGGAGGCAGTGCAGTGGTCGTTTCCCGGTCGAAGTCCCCGCTACGCGTATCCCAGGCCAGCTCACCGTCGGTGAGCACGATCAGCAGACGCCGCACCGAGCGGTTGGCCAGCCACCACGCCAGCTCCCGATTAATCCATGACGAGCGGGCCGCCTCAGGTGCTGCCATCAGCACAAACCACTCCGACTCGGCCAGCGCCTGCTCAATCGACGACCACAGCCCGGGATTAGCCGTCAGGCTCGTGCTGTCGCGGAACACCCGAAGTGAACGGACCTGGTACCATGGCTTGGCAAACCGTTCCAGTTCGCGCTGAAACACCGGGGCAAGTCTGCCATCCAGAGCATGACTGTAAGAGATGAAGGCGTCGTACCCCGAGGATTGACGTCGCATACGTGACCCCCCAGCTCATGCCAGACAACGATGCCCATAGAACGCCCGCAGTGGATCTTTATGCGATCCGGCGATACGTTCCGTGCTCATAGTGTCACGGCATGCCCGAGTTGTCTCGTGATCTTGTGCCCGGTCTAGGCTGGGCCGGTGAGTTTCGTAGTGCTACCTGCGGTGGACGTCATCGAAGGGCGGGCGGTGCGGCTGACCCGCGGGGAGGCTGGCAGTGAGACCAGCTACGGGGACCCGGTCGCGGCGGCGCTGGCCTGGCAGGCCGACGGCGCCGAATGGATCCACCTGGTCGATCTGGACGCCGCGTTCGGCCGGGGCTGCAACGCCGAGCTGCTGGCCGAGATCGTCGGGCGGGTGGACATCGCCGTCGAGCTGTCGGGGGGAATCCGGGACGACGGCTCCCTGGCCCGTGCGCTGGCCACCGGCTGCGCTCGGGTGAACCTGGGCACCGCCGCGCTGGAGCAACCGCAGTGGTGCCGGCGGGTGATCGCGGAGCACGGCGAGCGGATCGCGGTGGGGCTCGACGTGCGCATCCTCGACGGCCAGCACATCCTCGCCGCCCGCGGCTGGACCGAGACCGGCGGGGACCTCTGGGAGGTGCTGGAGCGCCTGGACGCCGACGGCTGCCCGCGGTACGTGGTCACCGACGTCACCAAGGACGGCACGCTGCGCGGGCCGAACCTGGACCTGCTGCGGGCGGTCTGCGCCCGCACCGCCGCCCCGGTGATCGCCTCCGGCGGGGTCTCCTGCGCTGACGATGTGGCCGCGCTGGCCGCCCTGGCCCCGCATGGCGTCGAGGGTGCGATCATCGGCAAGGCGCTCTACACCGGCGCCCTCACCCTCCCCGACGCCCTGGTAGCTGCCCGCTAACCCTCGCGTGTCGGGCTTTCCTGCTCGCTGTGTCGGGCTTTCGTGCCCGCGCGGCCCGGAGCAGCGCACCCTCCTAGGCTGAGCGGATGACCGTGGCCGTGCGCGTGATCCCCTGCCTGGACGTCGACGCCGGCCGGGTGGTCAAGGGGGTGAACTTCACCGCGCTGCGTGACGCGGGCGATCCGGTGGAGCTGGCCACCGCCTACGACGCGCAGGGTGCCGACGAGCTGACCTTCCTGGACGTCACCGCCTCCGCAGCGCAGCGCGAGACGACCTACGACGTGGTGCGCCGCACCGCGGAGTGCGTCTTCATCCCGCTCACCGTGGGTGGCGGGATCCGCGAGGTGTCCGACGTGGATCGCCTGCTGCGAGCCGGAGCGGACAAGGTGAGCATCAACACCGCCGCAGTGGCCCGCCCCGAGGTGCTGCGCGAGGCCAGCCACCGTTTCGGTGCGCAGTGCATCGTGCTCTCGGTGGACGCCCGCCGGGTGCCTCCCGGCGGGCCACCCACCCCGTCCGGCTTCGAGGTGACCACCCACGGCGGGCGGCGTGGCATCGGGATCGACGCCGTGCAGTGGGCTGCCCGCGGCCAGGAGCTCGGTGTCGGAGAGATCCTGCTCAACTCCATGGACGCGGACGGCACCAAGGGAGGCTTCGACCTCGAGATGATCTCCGCGGTGCGGGCCGTGGTCGACGTCCCGGTGATCGCCAGCGGCGGCGCGGGCGAGGTGGCGCACTTCCCACCCGCGGTGGCGGCCGGCGCCGACGCGGTGCTCGCCGCCAGCGTCTTCCATTTCGGTGAGTTGCGGATCGCCGAGGTCAAGGACGGGCTGCGCGCGGCCGGGGTGACGGTGCGGTGAGCCAGCTCGACCCGCAGATCACCCGCAGGCTCAAACGCAACGCCGACGGGCTGGTGTGCGCCGTGGTGCAGCAGCGCGGCACCGGTGAGGTGCTGATGGTGGCCTGGATGGATGACGAGGCACTGCACCGCACCCTGACCACCCGGCAGGCCACCTACTGGTCCCGCAGCAGGCAGTGCTACTGGGTCAAGGGGGAGACCTCGGGGCACACCCAGCACGTGCACGAGGTGCGGCTGGACTGTGACGGCGACACGGTGCTGCTCGTCGTCGACCAGACCGGCCCGGCCTGCCACACTGGTTCCCCGACCTGTTTTGGGGATGTGCTGCTGCGCAGCTCGTGAGTGGCGTGGGGTGCTGGAACACCGTTGCGCACTCACAAGACGCCCGTCAGGTACCGCTGCAGGTTGGGGGCGATCGCGCCGACCACGGTGTCATGGTCGGCGGAGGCCAGCGGCTCGAGGCGGATCACGTAGCGGACCAGCCCGAGCCCGGCGATCTGGGAGCCGCACAGCGCGGCACGCAGCTCGGGGGAGTCCGGAGCCACCGTGGAGACAACCCGCCCGAAGATCACCCGGCTGACGAACTCGCGCATCATCCGGGCGGCATCCTCGTGGCTGGCCACACTGCGCATCAGCGCGGTCAGCGCACCACCGCCATTGGCGTCCCAGACGGACAGGAACGTGCGCAGGATCCGCTCGGCGAGCTGCTCAGCGGGCCCGTCCAGCAGCCGGGGGATGATCTCGTCGGGGTTGACCGGGATCTCCATGGCCGCCACGAACAGCCCGTCCTTGCTGCCGAACCAGTGGTTGACCATCGCCGGGTCCACCGCGGCCCGCTGGGCGATCGCCCGCACGGTGGCCCCGTCGTAACCGCGCTGGGTGAACTCCGCCCGGGCGGCGTCGAGCAGCGCACCGCGAGTGTCCGCACCGCCGGGCCGGCGCCCTCGGGGCCGCGGGCCGCGCTGCGCAGCCGGATCGCCCGCCGGCAACGGGTTGTTCACCCGGTGCGCCGGCGCAGCGTGGTCGCCCCCAGACCGAGCGCCAGCACGGCGATCCCCGCGACCACCGCGAGGTCGGTCCACACCGTCGCCGGCACCGCCGCCGCCCCGGTCAGCTCGGTCATCCCGTCCGCCGCGTAGCGCAGCGGCATCACCCGGCTCAACGCCTGTAGCCACCCGGCCATGTTCTCGGTGGGGGTGAACAGTCCGCACAGCAGCACCTGGGGCAGCACCACCGCGGGCATGAACTGCACGGCCTGGAATTCGGTGGTGGCCAGCGCGGAGACGCCCAGACCTAGGGCAGTGCCGAGCACGGCGGTGGCCACGGCGAGCAGTAACAGCACCGGCACTGACGCCGGCCGGTCCAGCCCGAGCAGGCCGAGCAGCACCGTGGTGGCCAGTGCGGCCTGCACCAGCGCCAGCACGCTGAACGCCAGCCCGTAGCCGAGGACCAGGTCGGCCTTGCCCAGCGGAGTGGTCAGCAGCCGTTCCAGCGTCCCGGAGATCCGCTCGCGGACCATGGCCACGCTGGTCACCAGGAACATCGCCGTGAACGGGAACATCCCGAGCAGCACCGGCGCGACCCGCTGGAACACCGCGGGTGAGGCGGCGAACAGCTCGGCGAACAGCCACAGCAGCACGCAGGGCATCACCAGCACCAGGGCCAGGGTCCGGTGGTCGCGGCGCAGTTGGGCGAGCACGCGCGCGGCGGTGGCCAGGGTCAGCCGCAAGCTCACCGGGCTACCTCCTCGGCCTCGGGGCTGTCCGCAACCTCAACCTCAACCAGCCGCAGGAACACCTCATCCATCGTCGTCGCCCCGGTCGCTGCGCGCAGCACGTCGGGGGCGCCGTCGGCCACCACCCGGCCCTCGCGCAGCAGCACCAACCGGTCACAGCGGTCCGCCTCGTCCATGACGTGGCTGGACACCAGCAGGCTCACCCCATCGTCAGCGGCGAGCCGGTGAAACAGCGCCCAGAGGTCGCGGCGCAGCACCGGGTCGAGACCCACCGTGGGCTCGTCCAGCACGAGCAGCCGCGGGTGAGCCACCAGCGCGCAGGCCAGCGAGACGCGGGCCCGCTCCCCACCGGAGAGGGTGGCCACCAGCCGGCGCGCCAGCCCGGCCAGCCGCACCGCGTCGATGGCCGCATCCGCCGCGTGCCGGTCCCGCCGGTGCAGCACCGCGTGGTAGCCGACGTTGCCCGCCACGGACAGGTCCCCGTACACCGCGGGGGCCTGGGTCATGTAGCCAATGTCGGCCCGCAACCGGGGGTGCCCGGCGGGGTGGCCGAGCACCTGCACCGATCCGGCGTGCACCCGCTGCAGGCCGACCACGGTGCGCATCAGCGTCGTCTTGCCGCTGCCGCTGGGGCCGAGCAGCCCGGTGACCGAGCCGGTGGGCACGTCCAGGGTGACGTGGTCCAGTACGGTGTGGCCCGAACGGCGCACGGCCACTCGACGGAGTGATATCGCCTCCGCCATCGGAGCCACCTCTTTTCAACGAGGGATGAAAAAGGTACCCCCGGATGTGGCACAGCGTCAACGTCAGGTGCAGCGGCATGGGCAGAATGGGCCCCATGGTCAGCATTTCCACTGGCAGGCTCGGGTGCCCGAGCCCGGACCGGGAGCAGTTCCGCGCCCTGGCCGCGGACCGGCGCGTCATCCCGGTAACCCGCACCCTGCTCGCCGATGGCGAGACCCCGCTGGGGGTGTATCGCAAGCTCGCCGCAGGCCGGGCGGGCACCTTCCTGTTCGAGTCGGCCGAGAACGGATCGTCCTGGTCGCGCTGGTCCTTCGTCGGGGTGCACAGCACCGCCACGCTCACCGAGGAGCACGGCCGGGCGGTCTGGCGGGGCGCCCCCCCGGCCGGGCTGCCCGGAGTAGGCCAGCCGTGGCCGGGCACCCCGCTGGAAGCGTTGCGGGAGACGGTGGCGGCCCTGCACACCGAGCCGCTGCCCGGCCTGCCCCCGCTCACCGGCGGAATGGTCGGCTATCTCGGCTACGACGCGGTCCGGCGGCTGGAGAAGCTGCCCGAGCTGGCCATCGACGACCTGCGGGTGCCCGAGCTGGTGATGCTGCTGGCCGCCGACCTGGCTGCGCTGGACCACCACGAGGGCACGGTCACCCTGATCGCCAACGCGATCAACCAGGACGGCTCCCCGGAGCGCGTCGACCCGGCCTACGACAACGCGGTGGCCCGGCTGGACGCGATGACCGCGCAGTTGTGCACCCCGGCACCGGCCAGCGCCGCGGTCTTCACCCGCCCCGCGCCGGAGTTCCAGCGCCGGCGCAGCCGCGAGCAGCACTGCGCCGCGGTGCAGGCTGCCAAGGAGGCCATCCGGGCGGGTGAGGCGTTTCAGGTGGTCGTCTCGCAGCGGTTCGAGATGGCGACCTGCGCCGACCCGCTGGACGTCTACCGGGTGCTGCGCACCACCAACCCCAGCCCCTACATGTACCTGCTCACCCTGCAGGACTTCAGTATTGTCGGCTCCAGCCCGGAGTCGCTGGTGACTGTGCGGGACGGCCGGGTCAGCACGCATCCCATCGCCGGGACCCGCCCGCGCGGCGCCGACCCGGACACCGATGCCTGGCTGGAGAAGGACCTGCTGGTCGACGAGAAGGAGCGCGCCGAACACCTCATGCTGGTCGATCTCGGCCGCAATGACGTCGGCCGGGTCTGCCGCCCTGGCTCGGTGCACGTGACCGACTTCTTCCGGGTCGAGCGCTACAGCCACGTCATGCACCTGGTCTCCACGGTCACCGGGGAACTGGCGCCGGGCCGCACCGCGTTCGACGCGGTAGCCGCCTGCTTCCCAGCCGGGACCCTGTCCGGGGCGCCCAAGCCGCGGGCGATGGAGCTGATCGAGGAGCTGGAGCCCACCCGGCGGGGGGTGTACGGGGGCGTGGTCGGCTACCTGGACTTCGCCGGGGACGCCGACACCGCGATCGCCATCCGCACCGCCGTGGTCCGCGACGGGGTGGCCTACGTGCAGGCCGGTGGGGGCATCGTCGCCGACTCCGACCCGCTGGCCGAGGATGACGAGTGCCTGAACAAGGCCGGGGCGGTGCTGGGCGCCATCGCCGCTGCGGGCACGCTGCGGGTGGCGGTCGGCGAGCCCGCCGGACCGGTCCCGGCCTGACCCCGGTGCATCCCCGCCGACCGGTGCGCCCGCGAGCGCTCGGCGCTGCCGTGGCCCTGTTGGTCGCGGCAGCGGCCGCGCTGGGTGGCACCGCGGCGCTGGACTGGGCGCGGGTGGGCTTCCAGGTACCGCTGCAGGGGGTCGTGACGGTTCACCTGCACGGTGCCGATCTGGTGCCCGCGCTGGGCCCACTGGCGCTGCTCGCGCTGGCTGCGGTGGCTGCGGTGGCGGCCACCGGGGGTTGGGCGCGTCGCCTGCTCGGT
This sequence comes from Pseudonocardiaceae bacterium, assembly GCA_035714625.1. Taxonomy (GTDB): domain Bacteria; phylum Actinomycetota; class Actinomycetes; order Mycobacteriales; family Pseudonocardiaceae. The sequence goes on from DASTLT010000077.1 coordinate 17,910, forward strand.
GTGCTGCTGCTGGCGGTGGCAGCGCCGGCGGTGGTGGGGGTGGCGCAGGTGAGCGACCAGGCTCGGCTGGTCCGGAGCGCGGCGGTGGCGGGTGAGCTGCCGGGCCGGGCGGTCCCGGACCGGACCATCACGGTGCTGGCTGCGGGTCCTGCGCTGGCCGCGGCGGGGGCGGTGCTGCTCGCCGGGGCCGGGGCCGTGCTGGTGCTCTACGGCCACCGGATGCCGCGGATGGGTCGGCGCTACCAGGCTCCGACGGCTCGGCCGCAACGCCCTCAGGAACTCTGGGAACGCATCGACGCGGGCGAGGACCCCACCGCTCAGGGCGACCCCCGGTGAAGGGGTACAGGTCGGGCCGAAGCTAGCATCGACACCCGGCCGTTCACGGGCGGAAGGGGAGAGGATTGAGCGTCTTGGAGTCGATCCTCGATGGGGTCTTGGCAGATCTCGCGAACCGCGAAGCCGCCATCGGGTTCGAGGAGATCAAGCGACGGGCCACCAAGGCGCAGCCACCCCGCGACGCCATGGCCGCCCTGCGCGGCCCGGGGATCGCGGTCATCGCGGAAGTCAAACGGTCCAGCCCGTCTCGCGGCATGCTGGCCGACATCCCGGATCCCGCCGCGCTGGCCGCCGACTACGCCGACGCGGGCGCCCGGATGATCAGCGTGCTGACCGAGGGCAGGCGGTTCGGGGGCTCGCTGGCCGACCTCGACGCGGTGCGGGCCGTGGTGGACATCCCGGTGCTGCGCAAGGACTTCATCGTCAGCCCCTACCAGGTGCACGAGGCCAGGGCACACGGCGCCGACGTGGTGCTGCTGATCGTCGCAGCACTGGAGCAGAACGCGCTGGTCGCGCTCACCGACCGGGTGGAGTCCCTGGGCATGACCGCGCTGGTCGAGGTGCACACCGCCGAGGAGGCCGACCGGGCGCTGGAGGCCGGCGCGAAGCTGATCGGGGTGAACGCCCGTGACCTGCACACCATGGCGGTGGACCGCGAGGTCTTCGGCAAGATCGCCTCGGGGTTACCGGGTGACGTGCTGCGGGTCGCCGAGTCCGGGGTGCGTGGCCCCGCCGATCTGCTGGCGTACGCCGGCGCAGGTGCCGACGCGGTGCTCGTCGGTGAGGGTTTGGTGACCAGCGGTGATCCCAAGGCCGCGGTCATCCAGCTGGTCACCGCGGGATCGCACCCAGCCTGCCCGAAGCCGGCCCGGTAACCGAACATGGTCACAGTCCAGCCGACTACCGCCCAGCCCGATGCTCACGGCCACTTCGGGCGCTATGGGGGCC
>DASTLT010000078.1:0-5155 GCA_035714625.1 Pseudonocardiaceae bacterium
GGTGGGGGGGCCGCGGCTCGTGGCGGTAACAACACGGGTTATTCGTCGATTTCTCGAACAGCGGTCACTCCACCGGTCTAAGGTGATCCGCAGGTCCCAGGTGATCTCGGTCACCCGGGTTGGTGGGTCACGGTCAGGAGGGCGCTGTGGGTGTGCGGACGAATGTGGCGGCGCTGAACCCGGCAGAACTAACAGATCTTCGGGACGCCTTCACCGCGGCATACCAGTTGGGCGACGACCGCGGCTACGCCTATTACGCCGGACTGCATGGGCTTCCGCTGCCAGCCTACTGCCAGCACGGCACAGCGCTGTTTCTGCCCTGGCACCGTGCTTACCTGTACTTTTTTGAGAGCGCCCTGACCGCTGCGTTACGTCAAGCTCGGGACGACCAGGCGGCGTCGGTGAGCCTGCCCTGGTGGGACTGGACGTCCGAGCTGGCGCACACCGAGGGCTTACCAGCCAGCTACCTGGCTGCCGGCAATGGCGGAGCCAACCCGCTCGCTGCCGGACCGGTCACGCTCAGCGACTCCGATCTGCAACTGGTGCGAGATAACCTGCCAGGAGCAATCACCGACGGGCCCAACCCGGTCACCATCCGTGATCCCAGCGCCCCTGATGAGCTGCCCCAGCAACCGACCGTCGCCCGAGCCCTGCGATCCACCACGTTCCAGAGCTTCACCATGGTGCTGGAGGGCATCCACAACGGAGTGCACGGCTGGGTCGGCGGGGCCATGTCGGCGGTACCGATCGCCTCCTACGACCCGATCTTCTGGGCGCACCACTCAATGGTCGACCGGCTGTGGTATCTGTGGCAGATCAGCCCGCTCGGCGCAGCTCCACCGGCTGCGCTGCTCGACCGGGTATTGGCTCCATGGCCGATGACAGTGCGCCAGACCCTGGATATCTCTACCCTGGGCTATGACTACGCGGCCCAGGTCATCGGCTAGGAGGTCCGCAATGGTTGCAGCGGCAGCAGCCCGCCCTGGAGTGGCCGAGCAGACATCGGTGATCGATCTTCGTTTTCCGGGAGAAGCGGGCACGACCCCCTTCACCAGGGCCGACCTGGTGTTCACCGGGGTGGACCACTCGGGTGTCTCTTACGAGGTGCGGCTGTTTCTCAACAATCCGACCGCCACCGCCAGCACGCCACGGACCGCTGAGCACGGCTACGCCGGCCGGTTCACGATCTTCGGGCATGGTGGCTGCTACGGCGATGAGGGGCACTGCGACGTGTCGGTGCCGGTAGCCGATCCGGCGGGCCTGCGCCCACCGCACCCGCTGACCCCACTGAACACCTACGTCACCATCACCGCTGCGTTACGCCGGGTTCTCGCCACCGATGGCACGCTCCAGACGCTGACGCTGGTCCCGATATCGCTCATGCCACGCCAGGCTGATCGCAAGCCGGCACCTGAGCTGCTGCACTTCACCGATGTCTCGCTGCACACCTACCTCACGGCCATCGAGGCCGACACCGAGGCCGGCTCCTGAATCAGCACTCGGCCCACCGGAGCTGGCTCGTGGCTTACCTGGTATCACCGCATCCCTGTGGCGGCTCTCCTTCACAGAGCCAATTCCCCATATTCAGGAGAGATGATGCCAGGTCACTGCCAACTCGCCCAGCGAACCCTGCTTCGCGCTTTCCGGGTCGAGCAGTACGTGCTGATTGTCGCGGCGGGCGAGCTGCCCACGCCCGGTTTCGATGTCAACATCGAGCAAAGCCCGTTGAAGATCTTTCCACCGCAGTTCAACCTCCTGCAGTGCCCGCGGCCGGGCATCTGGCCGCAGGTCGTCACTCCCTACCGTCACACCGAGTCGGTTCCCTTCCCGGTAGACCAGGACACGGTGACCGTTCATCACGCCGAGGGTAGCGACCAGATAGGCATCGAAGACTGCGGCGATGAGCTTGCCGGCTATGCCCGGGCGATCAAGGGCGAGGCGGACCGAGCCTGCCCGCCGGGTGCTGATGAGGCCACGGGCTTCTCCAGGAAGCTCAGCTTCGATGAGGCTTTCGCGAATGCGGTGGCGAGCCTCCCGCCGGTGAAGTCCCCTGTCGCGGACGCCCTGGCCCGGGTCCAGGTCCTCGAGATCGGCGGCCTCTTCGGTGGATTCGCCGGCTTCAATGACCTGTTCGTCCGCATCTGCCGAACCGTGGACGCCTGAGTTGGGTAGCCTCATTTGCCTACAGACCTAGTGGCCGGTAGGTTGCAACAGGCTCGGGGTCCCCCGCCGGGCGGATCCGTGCTTGCAGGCGCCGCTGGCGGAGGGGGTGTCAGCCAAGGATCACCACCCGGTAGGCTCGGCAAGCGCGGAGCAGTGAGGGTGGTAGCTCCGCCAAGTGGAGCTGCTCAAGCATAGTTCCAGAGTTCAGCCGCAGGTCAGCAGAGGGGTCCGCACATGGGGGTTCGAAGGACAGTCACGGTCGCCGAGTTGAGCAGGCGCCTGAACCCGGACGGACCGACGGTCCTGATGCGCATCTGGCGGCCCGCGGCTGGCTCGGTGTCGGTGCAGCAGTTGCTCCGTCGCGAGGGACGCGCGGAGCTATTGTCGGGGACCCGGCATGTGGCCGAGCCGCTGCTGCCGTCCCGGCCAGGTCACCCCGAGGCCCGTGATCGGGCGGCGCCACCGCTGGTACCACCACCCGTGCACCGCAGCGTGCCGCCGGTGTCACCGCCCGCACGGCACCCCACCTCAGCGCCGCCGAGACCTCGACACGCCGCCGCCCCTGGTCTTGGACCCCTGACGGTCATCGCCCAGCGGATGGCCCCGCGGCACTACGCCCCCTGGCCGGCCCAGCGCTGAGCACGACACTCCACGCTGCGGTGACCAGCCAGGCAGGACCGGTCGCCGGTAAACCCTCGGGGGTTGGAACGGGTCCCCGAGGGGAACCCGGTCCGCACCCGATCCGGAGGGAACCGCTCGTGTCCCAGCAGGAGAACCCGGGTCCCCGGCGCACCCGCGCAGACTACGAACGGGGACTGCCCGGCTACCATGACCCGACCGCTGGGTTCGGTGGCGCCGCACCGGCCCGCAGCGCCTTGACGCTGCGCGCGGTGCTGGCCGGCTTCGGTTTTGTGGTCTGCGCCGTGACCGCCGTCATCCTGATCAGAGCGGACCTGCTGATGTTCGGGGTGGTGCTGGCGGTGCTGGCGGTGGTAGCGCTGGTCGACCTGGCCTGGGTGCTGTACCGCAAACGCCGCGGCGAGCCGGGCTGAGACAGCAGGGTGCTACCCGACGCTCACCAGGTCTACGACAAACACCAGGGTCTCGCCCGGCTTGATGACACCACCCGCGCCCCGGTCCCCGTAGGCCAGGTGTGGGGGAACGGTGAGCCGTCGCCGGCCACCGACGCGCATCCCCGTGATCCCGTCATCCCAGCCCTGGATCACCCGACCGGTGCCAAGTTGGAACTCCAGTGGGACGCCGCGGTCCCAGGACGCGTCGAACTGCCTGCCGGTGGTGTGCGAGACACCGACGTAGTGCGCCGCGATATGCGAGCCCGGAGTGGCTTCGGCACCGTCGCCTACCACTTGGTCCTCGATCACCAACCGGGTCGGCGCCGGGCCCTCGGGCACCTCCACCTGGGGGCGAGTCAGGTCACTCAAGTCGTCATCCTCCTCGTCGTCGGCCCTGCAGATGAGCGCACCACGGGGTGTGCACCAGCCGCAGCGACACGCTGCTACGGGCCCCGAGGGCACCCCACCGGACAGCGCGCAGCGCGCTGTCCGATCCGTCTACCCCGACCACCAGGGGGTCGGGCTCCACCGGGGCTTGACCCATCAGCGTGACCTCCCGGTCTCATCATAACCCGCGATACCGAGCTGCCCGCCATTCGGATCCGAATCGTCCGTCTGGTGCCGCGAAAATCGCTATTCGGAGCCAACTAGCTGTCAGGTACACCGTCGGGCGTTAGTCGGAGCCGAATCGCGCTGCTGGGCACCTGCGAGGAACTGCGCACCGCCTAGCCGGTGCTGTCTTGCCGCAGGGCACTCCAGATAGTCAGCTAGGCCCGATGATATCAGCAACGTGGACTCACCGGCAGACCACGCTCCCGACTGCTGGCTCGGTGCGCGGCCAGAAGACCGCGGTATCGGCGGCTCCGGCAAGCAGCAGCGCGCCTCCGGTATCAGCTCCGGTGGCGTCCACCCCGGCCAGGTTGGCCCCCCGCAGGTCGGCACCGCGCAGGCAACTGTCCCCCAGATCGACCCCCGCCAGATCCACACCTCGCAGGAACGCCCCATTTAATTGGCTGCTGCGGAAGGAGGCACCCGCGGCAGTCGCGCCGTCGAGCACCCGACCCGCGAGGTTCAGGTTCTCCAGCTTCGCGCCGCGCAGGTCGGCCCCCTCGAGGACAGCCATATTGACTGTCTCTTGGGTGACGACCGCGCCCTGCAGATCGGTTCGCGGCAAGCTCGGAGACCGCGACTGGCTTGGCGACGTGGTCTCCGGAGGGGGCTTGGCACTCCCAGCAGCCACCGGACCGCCGGACGACGTGGGCTGCGCCACCGCCGCCAACACCACAGTGACAGCCACCAAGACGGCCACCGCAGCCGCCCACAGCCGCCCACAGCCGCCGGGTACCGTCGTATAGCACCTCACCCCCAACGGTCACGGCGGTGACAATGGCGAGTCCGCCGACGAGCAACGCCCCGGCGCGGCCCGCAATCTGGCTGGCAACCGAAACCAGCGCGATCGCGATGAACGGCCAGGCCCACAGCCCCAGCCCGGCGTACCTATTGCTGGACGTCGCCTCCCCGGTGGCACTCCGGTTCCCGCCGGAGCGCTCGCCACAAGCCGTTTCCACACCCTCGACGGCATCCGACTCGCCACCGGTGGACACAATGCCGCTCGACCCATCCGAACCGCTCACCGGCACATCCTGGCACTGGCCTGGTCGTTCGCTGTGGAGACATGCCGCAACATCTCGACCCAGCCCCCACGACTCGGTAAGCTCCAGAAACTGGAGGCACCATGGGGACAGTCGGCGGGACACAACGCGGGCGGGCACGACGGCCCCAATGCCAGGGAGATGAGTCGTTTTCGGGCCTCAGTCTGGGGCTTCCTGCGTGGTCACGTTAAGTGATGGCTGCCTGGTTTGTGGCTGGTTGGTGTTGGTGTGTTCGGCGTGGCGTGCCCGGGATGGGTGGAGGCTCCA
>DASTLT010000079.1:0-19030 GCA_035714625.1 Pseudonocardiaceae bacterium
TGGTACAATACCGAGCGGCGGCATTCCAGCCTCGGAATGCTCAGTCCGGTTGAGTTCGAAGCCGTCACACCGCCCCACACGTCCACACAGGATGATCACTAACCCCACACCGTGGGTGTCCGTGCTACGGGGTCAAGCTCATGATGGTGTTTGTTGTGCGTCTGTGACGGTGGCTGCTGGCGTTGTCGCGGAGGCGGATGCTGACGCGTGGTTGAGGGATGCCCTGGCTCGGGTATTGGAGGCGAACGAGCGGTGGGAGCGGCTGGCCACCGGAGTTGCGGGAGGAGAACGCCCGGCTGCGGGAGGAGAACGCGCAGCGGGAGGCCGAACTCGAGCGGGTGTCGGCTGAGCTGGCGGTGTTGCGGCGGTTGGTGTTCGGGCGGTCCTGGGAGCGGGCGAGGTCTGATGAGGGCGCTGGTGAGGATGAGTGCGTGGGGGGTGGGCAGTCGCGCTGCATTCCTCGCAGGGTCGCGGTATGTCGAGAGTGTTCCGACTGGTATGTTGATGGTATGAAGATTGCGGTATCCCTTCCGGAGGAGCAGGTAGTAGCTGCCCGACGCGCGGTGGCCGCTGGTCGCGCTCCCAGCGTGTCCGCCTACGTGTCGGATGCGCTCGCTCGGGCCGAGCGGGAGAACTCTCTGGCCGAGCTGCTGGCGGACTTGGATCGCGAGCTCGGCGAGCCCAGTACCGCCGCACGTGCCTGGGCAGAGCAGGAGCTTCGGCGTACCGGTTTGATCACATGACACCAGCGCTCGGTGGTCCTGGGCTCACACTGGACACTGGTGCGTTGATCGGGCTCGAGCGGGGTGACGAACGCGTCCGCAGCCTGCTGCAGCGCGCGGTGACCGCCGGGATCCCCCTTGCCGTGCCCGCCGGGGTCGTAGCACAGGCATGGCGCGGGGGTCCACGGCAAGCTCGGATCGCGCGACTACTGGCCGATCCGGACGTCCACGTTGTGGTGCTGGACGATCCCACCGCGCGGGCGGTGGGGGTGCTGGGCGCGCGGTGCGGTCACGACGACATTGTTGACGTCTCCGTGGCCCTGTGCGCCGCCGAGCGCGGGCAAGTGGTGCTCACCAGCGATCCCGAGGACGTCGCCGCGATAGATCCACGTCTGGCTCTTATTGTGCTGTAGGTCCTGGCTCCCTGGGGGTGGGGGGGCGGGACTGCTCGGCAAGCAGGTCGTCCACCGAGGCATCGCCCCGGGCATAGCGGGCGCCGATCTCGGCGTTGAGCGCATCCATCACCTGTTGCACCTCGCGGCGGCGTTGCGACACCGAGGACTCTTCGGCGACGTAGGCGCGCAGCGCGCTCGCCAGTTCCGCGTCGGTGCGAGACTCGACGTCGGAGAGGGTGACGTCGGAGACCAGCGCCTCGATGTGGCGGCGGTGCGCCTCGGCCCGGGACGGCTCCACGGTCTGGAAGCGGCCCGAGCCCTTGGCCGGCCCCAGGGCGTTGTCGGCCAGGATGGTGGCCAGCTCGGCCATCACCGACGTCGTGGCACCCTGCTGCCTGCGCCGCTGCTCGGCGCGCACGATGTCGATCCGGGCGTGCAGTATCCGGCGCAGGTAGGACAGGTCGGTCTCTTCCTGCGCCGCCTCGTTCCGCCGGGCGCGTACCTCAGTCAGCGCAAGCCGGGCGAGCCCGGTGGCGTAATCGGGCGCCAGCACCCGGTCGATGCGTCGGCGTCCACCCGGGCGAACCTCGATCATGAGGTCATACTGAAGGATCGGTCTCGTCCGGGCCACTTCTCGACACTATCGGGCGTAATCTCCCTTTGCCACGCCGAGCAGGACCCGTCCCTCGTCCGCCGATAGCGGGGGGCGTTGGGCGATCCGGGCGAGTTCGGTCGCTCTGCCCACCAGTTCGGCGTTGCCGGTGACCGGCCGGCCGCGGGCGAAGCTCAGCGTGTCTTCCATCCCCACCCGCAGGTGCCCGCCCGCGCTGAGTGCGGCGAGGGCCACCGGCAGGTGGGCTCGGCCGATGCCGGTGGCCGAGAAGGTCGCAGTCGGGTCGAGCGCGGCCAGCGCGATGGTCGCAGCGACCAGGGTGGCCGCGTCCCCGGGCATACCACCCGGCACGCCCAGCACCAGGCCCACGTGCACATGGCCGCCGGCGGGACCGCCATGCTCACCGAGCAGCCGGCGCAGGCTGGCGAGCTGGCCCAGGTCGAAGATCTCGTACTCGGCCGCGATGCCGCGTTCCTGCATGCCGCGGTGCAGCGCGACGATGAACGGCCAGCGGTTGAGGAACACCTCGTCCCCGAAGTTGACCGTGCCCATCGTGCAGCTCGCCGCGTCGGGCAGCGCGTCGAGCACGGCGAGCCGGTCGGCCTCGGAGTCGGTGACCGCCCCGCCGGTGGACAGTTGCACGATCAGCCGGGTCTCGCGGCGCAGCGCGTGCACCGTCTCGCGTAGCCGGCCCGGGTCCAGCGTCGGGCGGGCGTCGTCGTCGCGGACGTGCAGGTGCACGACCGCGGCGCCGAGCTGCTCGCACTCCTGAGCGGTGCGCACCAGCTCGTCGAGGGTGACGGGCAGCTCGGGCACGTCGTTCTTGGCATGTTCCGCCCCGGTCGGCGCGACAGTGATCAGCGTCCCGGTCATACCCTCGATCCTGGCACGGCCGTGCTGCTGGCCGCCGGAGCCGTCAGGTGCGGGCCAGCACCTGCTCGAGCTTGGTTCGCAGCTTCCTCGCCAGGGTGTCCTGGGCCAGCAGCAGACGTAGGCGGTCCGGGTCCGAGGGGCCGTGCATCAGGGCGCAGAACACCTCGCGCACCGTCACCCCGTGCTCGGGGACGGCCAGCCGCTGGATCGCATCTCCCGCGGCGACCCAGCCCGGTACCAGCACCCGCAGGTAGGTGCCCACATCGCCGCGGGCGGCGAAGCGCCGCACCCAGCGTGGCTGCTCGACGTGCCGGCCGAAGGTGCTGCAGGGGGTACGGGGTGCGGTGACCTCCAGGAGCAGTTGGGGACCCACCTGCCAGCGTTCGCCGACCACCGCGTCGGTGGTTGCCAGCCCGCGCAGCGTGAGGTTCTCGCCGAACCACCCCGGCGGCACCGGACGGCCCAGCTCGGCGGCCCAGCGCTGCGCCTCGGCTTCGGCGTAGGCGTAGACTGCCTGGTCAGGCCCGCCGTGATGGCGGATGTCGCACTGGGTGTCCCCGGCCAGCCCGAGCGGCCCCACGTGCACGGGTCCCGGTACCGGGCGCTTGTCGATCGCCGTACGCCCCTTGTCGGCGTCCGGTTTGATGGCATGCACCACGCAGACCGCGACGACTGAAGCCGGCACCGGTCCCCTTAGGCCCGCAGCCGGCGCAGCGCCGCCCGGCCCGGTGGTTCCCCGGTGTCCGGTGGTACCGAATCGGGGTCCACCGACGCGGTGGCGTCCCCGGCGACCAGCGGGGTCTGCGGATCCACCGAGCGCTTGAGCAGGGCCAGGGCGATCGGGCCGAGCGCGTGGTGCATCACCACGGTGCCGACCCGCCCGACCACCCGTTCCCCGGCCCGCACCGGGTCCCCGGTGGCCGGCAGCGTCTCGGGTGACTCCAGGTGCAGCAGCACCATCCGCCGCGGCGGGCGGCCCAGGTTCGCCACCCGGGCCACCGTCTCCTGGCCGCGGTAACAGCCCTTGTCCAGGTGTACTGCGGGGCCCACCCAGCCGACCTCGTGCGGGATGGCCCGCTCGTCGGTGTCCACGCCCAGCCGCGGGCGCAGCGCCGCCACCCGAAGGGCCTCGTAGGCCCAACTGCCGGCGGGTGCGGCGCCGGCCTCGACCAGCCGCTGCCAGGCGGCGGTCAGCTCGCTGCGGGGCACCAGCAGGTCGGCGTGCTCGGCGTCGGCGCGCTGGAACCCACCCAGGCTCCCGACCCGGTCGAGCACCTGCCCGGTGGCCGGGCCGAGCAGGGTCAGCACCGCCAGCTCCGGTGTCGCGTCCCGGGGCGTCACCTGGGACCAGAACACCATCTGCTGCAGGTAACTCAGCAACCCGACGGCCCGCCCGGGCTCGGTGTCCAGCCACACCGTCTGGTCGAGATGGGACACCACGGCGTGGTGCTCCACCCGGCCCTGGCCGTCGAGCACCAGCGTCTCGGTGTGCTGGCCCTCGCCGAGGGTGAGCAGATGCTGGGAGGTGAGGGTGTGCAGCCAGCTCAACCGGTCCGCACCCGGTACCGCCAGCACTCCGCGGTGCGAACGGTCCACCACCACCACGTCGCGCTCGGCGGCGCGCTGCTCGCGCAGCGGGTCGCCGTGGTGCCAGGCCACTCCCGCATCAGGTGACCCCTCTGGCGGTGGCACCGCACCGGGCAACTCCAGCAGGGGAGAGGTCACGAAGCGTCTTCCGCCGCGGCGATGCAGGTGCGGCAGCGCCCGGACAGCGCCAGGTGGCTGGGGTCCAGCTCGAACCCGAACCGGTCCTGGAGCTGCGCGGTGAGCTCGATCAGCTCCTCAGTGGGCATCTCGGACACCTCCCCGCACTGGTGGCATACCAGGTGCACATGCTCGTGCGGCTGGGTGGAGTAGCTCGGCGCCCCGTGCCCCAGATGGGTGTGCCGGACCAGGCCCAGGCCCTCGAGCAGGTCGAGGGTCCGGTAGATGGTGGTGATGTTGACCGCCGGGGCGCTGCGCTGCACGTGGTCGCAGATCCGTTCCGGGGTGGCGTGCTGCAGTGCACGTACCGCGTCGAGCACGAGTTGTCGCTGGGGAGTCATGCGCATACCCCGGTCGTGCAACGTTCGGCGCAAGGTGGCATCCACCTCCTCATGATATGCCCGGGCGTAGGGTGCGGGGGTGTGACCGACCGTGTTGTAGCCCTGCTGGGTGATGGTCTTGTCGACTCGCACGCTCCGTTGCTGCGGCCCGATGACCTGGGGGTGCTCCGCGGCGATGGGGTTTTCGAGACGGTCCTGGTGGTCGACGGGATCGCGGTGGAGCTGGCGGCGCACCTGGCCAGGCTGGCCCGCTCCGCCGCCATGCTCGATCTGCCTGCCCCCGACCTGGGGGCCTGGCGACGCTGCGTGCAGACCGTGATCGACGCCTGGGACGCGGGCCGCGAGATGGTGCTCCGGCTGGTCCTCACCCGCGGGCCCGAGACCTGCCCGCCGGGTCGAGGCACCGGTTCTGCGACCGGCTCGGGTGAGGGCGTGGTGACCGGTTACGCGATGGGCACCCCGGTCAGCCCCACCGTGCTGGCGCAGCGCCGGGATGGGGTGGCCGCGGTGACCCTGACCCGCGGCCTCGCCTCCGACCTCGCGGCGTCGTCCCCCTGGCTGCTGCTGGGCGCGAAGACGCTGTCCTATGCCATGAACCTGGCCGCCGTGCGGCACGCCGAGCGCCTCGGCGCCCAGGACGTCGTGTTCACCGCGGTGGACGGGGCTGTGCTGGAGGGTCCGACGTCGACGGTGGTCGTCGCCCACGGCGGCAACCCACCCACCCTGTGCACCCCGCCGGCCGAGCTGGGCATCCTGCCCGGCACCACCCAGGCCGCGCTGTTCCGGTCCGCCCGCGCAGCCGGCTGGCCCACCCGGGTGGAGCCGCTGCGGGTACCGGATCTGCTCGCCGCCGACGGCGTGTGGCTGTGCTCGAGCATCCGGCTGCTCACCCGGGTGCGCACGCTGGACGCGTACCCGCTGCCGGACACCGGGCTGACCCCCCGGTTGCTGGGCCTGCTCCCGCTGCCCGCCCCCACCGGACGGGGCTGACTCCGCGCCTCGGGTATTGCCGTTGCCGGGTTGGTCGCCGCCCGGTTAGCGTGCAGGTACACGAGAAAGGAGGTGGTCCAGCGTTGAACGGCTATTGGACTCGTGAGGTGGCTGTCCGCTAGAGCCGCCGACGGCCGTGGAAGGGCCACCTCCAGCAGGACGGTGTTCTCCGGGGGTTCTCCCGGCGGAACGCCGGGCTTGCGAGAGGCGGCCGGCGAATCCAGGCAGTCACCCAGCCCCCGGGCTTCCCCGAGCACTAGTCCCGCTCGGGCCGCTTGCTGCTGCGAGCGGAAACCCGGGGGCTGCCTCCTCTCCGGGACAAGCCCTGGTCAGCCCACGATGCGGTGCAGGAGGGCGGAGACGTGGGGTTGCAGGGGTTGGCCGACCATGGCCCGCTGCTCGACGTAGGCGAGGTCGCCACCGTCGACGATGCCGTAGAGCCGGTGCGCGGCGGTGACCTCTTTGGCCGAGGAGGTGCGGACCACCGCGTCGGTGCTCAGTTCCCATGAGGTCTGGTTGCGCGGGTGGCCGTAGTAGATCTCCACGATGCCGGTGGCGTGGGTGGCGAGCACCTCGAGGGTGTCCTCGGGCTGGGGCCGCCAGAACCCGGTCTCCCGGGCGGCCTTGCGGATCACCTGACCGTCCGCATCGAGCAGCCAGGCCCGGGACTCGTAGCGCAGGAACGGCCGCCCGTCATGGCAGAACACCACCTGCTGCCCGAACCGGTACGGCCCGTCGATGGTCGGGTAGACCACCTCACCGGTGCCGCGCCACACCCCGACCAGCGGCAGCAGCCCCAGGCAGTCCGGGTGCAGCTCGGGTCCGTCCCGCAGGTTCGCCGTGTCCGGGGCGACCGGCAGGTCGGTGAAGTCAGGCAGGTTCACTGCCCCGGTACGGGCCGCGCGCTCGGCGGCTGCCCGCAGCACCTCGTCACTGGACTCGCTAGTCACGGCGCGATCGTAGGCGCCCACCTGTCAGGGGTGCTCGGCTGCGGCTGCCCGCGCCACCGAGCGGCGCGGGTCCAACGATGTGTATGCAGGCAGCACAAGGTGCATCGGGTACTCGAGCTGGGGGGCAACTTCGACTGGGAGGGCGACCTGCAGGAGATGCGTCGCAGCAGGTTCGAGTGATCTCAGTCGTCCTCGACTCCAGCGTATGGATCGATTTCCTCGCGGGGAAGCCCAGGTGGCAGGCGCTGAACCCGCGCCGGCGGGGCCGGCAGGGGATCCAGCCCGCCTGACCGACGTGGTGCTCACCGCGCTGTTGCAGGGCGCCCGTGACGAGGTGGATCTGGCCCGGCTGGAGAGCTATCTCGCCCCGTTCGCTCAGCGGGGGGCGCAGCGGTAGCGATATGGCGCCGGACGCGCACCACCGCCCCTTGGCGCGGGACCAGTGTCACGTGCCGCACCCGTACTTGTTCGTCCGGCTCGGTGGTCGGGGCCAGCTCGACTCGGCGCAGCACCTCGCGCAGCACGGTGCGCATCTCGACCTGAGCGAAGGTGGCACCCAGGCAGCGGCGCACCCCCCCGCCGAAGGGGAACCAGACCGACGGGTCGGGACGCTGGTCGACGAACCGCTGGGGCCGGAACTCCATCGGGTCCGGGTAGTGCCGGGCGCTGCTGTGGACCAGGGTGATGCTGGGGACCAGCATGACTCCGGCCGGGATGCGGTATCCGGCCAGTTCGATCGGCGCGGTCAGCTTGCGGCCGACCTCGAAGACCACCGGCCGGGCCCGCAGGCTCTCCTTGCCCACGGCGTCCAGCCAGGCGTCGTGCCCGTCCCTGGCGGCCTGTGCGGTGCGCTTCAGCAGCTCGGGGTAGCGGGTGAGCCGCTCGAAGGTCCAGGCCAGCGCGGTGGCGGTGGTCTCGTGTCCGGCGAGCAGCAGGGTGACGAGCTGGTCGATGAGCTCGTCGTCGGGCATCGGCTGCCCGGCACTGTCGACACTGCGCACCAGCATGGCCAGCACGTCGCTGCGCTGCGCGAGCTGGGGATCGCGGCGGCATCGGCTGATCTCGTCGAGGAGCAGCGCGTGCGCCCGCGCTTTGCGCTGCGCGCGGCGGCGCCACATGCCGAACCGGCGTAGCACCTGTGGTGGCGGGATCAGCTCCAGCGGGGAACCGACGTCCACGAGTGGGGGCAGCGCGGTGCGCAGCGCGGCGAGCCGGGCCTCGTCGTGCACGCCGATGACGATGCGCAGGATGACCTCGAGGGTGATCGCCCGCATCCGGGGCAGCACCGGGAACGCCGCGCCGACCGGCCAGCGCGCGACCTCGTCGGCGGTGATGGCCACCATCTCGGCGACCTGCTGGCGCACCGAGTCGCCATGAAACGCCGGCAGCATCATCGCTCGCCGGCGGTGGTGCGCCTCGTCGTCGAGCAGGATCAGGGACCTGGTGCCGAGGATCTCGCCGAGCGGGGCGGCCGCCTCACCGGCGTGGAAGATCGCCGGGTCGCCCCGCAGCACCGACTTGACGTCGTTCGGATCGGCCAGGTAGACGATCTTGCCGATACCCGGGATCCGCACCAGGTACCGGTCGCCGTAGCGCCGGTGGCAGGCCGCCAGGAAGTACACCGGGGCCACCCAGATCAACCCAGCCTGGACCACTCCCGGTAGCGGGGGACCCGGGGGCAGTGTGCGCAGCCGGTTACGAACGCTCACCATGCCGGCACTGTACATACGTTTGTATAGCTGGCGGTAGTATTTCTGCCCATGGGACATCGGGAAGCACTGCTCGACGGCGCCCGGCGCTGCCTGCTGGAGCGGGGTTACGCTCGCACCACGGCCCGGGACCTGGTGGCGGCCTCGGGGACCAACCTCGCCTCGATCGGTTACCACTTCGGGTCGAAGGAGGCCCTGCTCAACGGGGCGATGCAGGTGTGCTTCGACGAGTACATCGCCCAGATCGCCCAGATCGTGTTCGCCGATCCCGGCGCCACCCCGCTGCAGCGGGTGCGAGCCTCCTGGGCGGCCTTGATCAGCACCTTCGAGCAGCACCGCCCGCTGCAGGCAGCCTTCATCGAGGCGCTGGCACAGGCCGAGCGGGTGCCCCCGTTGCGGGACCAGCTCGCCGACTGCTACGAGCGGCTGCGGGCCACCGTGGCCGCCATGGTGCGCGCGTCGGTGGGCGGTCTGCCCGACCCGGTGGCCCGGCAGACCGCCTCGTTCCTCATCGCGGTTTACGACGGGCTTGCGGTGCAGTGGCTGCTCGACCCGCGGCGGGCGCCCACCGCCGACGAGCTGATGGCCGCGCTCGAGGTGGCCCTCCCCGCCGCCCTGGCCGCCGAGCGCTCCACCCCGAACCCGCCCTGACCGGGGTTGGTGGTCCTGGCCGAGCCACCAACCCCGCGGGCGCTCAGTGGAGGTTGAGCTCGACCTGGTAGCGGCCGGGCCCCGGGGCAGCCAGCGTGGACTCGCCGTTGCCGCAGCGGTGCAGCGCGCGCACCGTCCAGGTGCCCGGCGCAGTGAAGAACCGGAACTCACCCGACGCCGAGGACACTACCTCCGCAGTGAACTCGCCGGTGTCGTCGAGCAGCCGCACGAAGGCACCGGCAGCCGGCTCACCCGCCAAGCGCACGGTGCCGACCAGCACGGTGCGGGTGCCCAGATCGGTGCCCGGGGGTAGTTCCTGGGTTTGGTTCGGTGCTCCGCACATCAGGTCAGGCCCCCTTGCCGCTGCCGAGCTCGATCGGCGCGCCGACCAGCGAGCCGTACTCGGTCCAGGACCCGTCGTAGTTCTTCACGTCGGACTGGCCCAGCAGTTCGTGCAGCACGAACCAGGTGTGGCTGGAGCGCT
The DNA here is from genome assembly GCA_035714625.1 of Pseudonocardiaceae bacterium. GTDB lineage: Bacteria > Actinomycetota > Actinomycetes > Mycobacteriales > Pseudonocardiaceae. The sequence continues at coordinate 9,493 of DASTLT010000079.1, forward strand.
CCCCGATCCGGCAGTAGGCGATGGTGGGCTTGCTTCCGTCCAGCCCGGCCTCGGCATAGAGCGCCTGCAGTTCCTCATCGGACTTGAAGGTGCCGTCCTCGTTGGCCGCCTTGGACCAGGGCACGTTGATCGCGGTGGGGATGTGGCCCGGCCGTTGCGCCACCTCCTGCGGCAGGTGCGCGGGTGCCAGGATCTTGCCGGCGAACTCGTCCGGGGAGCGGACATCGACCAGGTTCTTGGTCCCGATCGAGTCGATCACTTCCTGGCGGAACGCCCGGATCGTGGTGTCCGGCTCCCTCGCGGTGTAGCTGGTGGCTGGCCGGCTCACCTCGTCGGTGGACAGGGTGCGGCCGTCAAGCTCCCACTTCTTGCGCCCACCGTCGAGCAGCCGGACGTCGTTGTGCCCGTACAGCTTGAAGTACCAGTAGGCATAGGCGGCGAACCAGTTGTTGTTGCCGCCGTAGAGCACGACGGTGTCCTCGTTGCTGATGCCCTTGTCGGAGAGCAGTTTCTCGAAGGCGCCCTTGTCCACGAAATCGCGGATCACCGGGTCCTGCAGCTCCGTCTTCCAGTTGATCTTAACGGCGCCGGGGATGTGCCCCGCGTCGTAGGCGGTGGTGTCCTCGTCGACCTCGACGAAGACGATGCCGTCGGCGTCCAGGTTCTGCTCTGCCCAGTCGGCCGTGACCAGGACATTCTCGCGGCTCATGCGGCAGCTCCTCGTTCGGTGTTGGCGGTGTTTGCAGGGGACGTGCGCGGTGCGGCGGATGTGGTGTTCCGGGTGGAAGGGTCGGGAGCTCTGCGGGCCCGCCACCGCGCGGGTAGCCGGAGGTAGACCTCGCAGCCCAGGCAGTAGCCGAACGCTGCGTTGAGGAACGCGGCGCCCAGCGCGCCAGCCGTGGCGGTCTGGCCCAACCCGATCAGGCCGGTGGCGTAGCCGACCACCCCGACCACGGCGAAGCCGAGGCCCACGCCTTGGGCGAAGCGGACCGGAGCGGGATCCTCCCGCTCGGTGGGCGGGGCCAGCCGGGGCGCCACGAGGACCCGGTAGAGCAGGCCGTACGGATGCCGGCGCAGGCCGGCGAACGCGCCGAGCGCGAACACCACCGCCTGTGCGGCGAGCAGCGGGGCGCTGCCCGTGACCAGTACGACGACGAGCACCACGGTGGTCACCCAGGCGGCGAATCGGGGTCCCCAGGGATCGATCGGGGACTGGGCGGACCTAGCAGGGGTCATGAATGCTCCTGACCAGGAGGGTGGGGGTCGGCGTCAGGGCGGCGACGCGGTGGCATCGGCACGGCTGCCGGCACGTAACGGCATCGCGGCCGTGGTCGGTGCGGGCAGGAGCATGGCGGGAGTCGCCGCCCGGTCAAGGCATCCGACACAAGCTGCTGTGCTGACGGCAGAAGTCCACCGCACGGCGCTTGGTCAGCAGCGAGCACACGAATGGGTAGCGTACCCGAGATTCCCGGTCTGCGGTTGAGCCGAACCGACCGAGCCGCTACAGGTGCGCTTGCAGGGCGCTGAGCAGCTCGGTGCGCTGTGGGACTCCGGTGACCCGGAACAGTTCGTGCCCGGTGGGGGAGACGGCCAGCGTGGTCGGCGTCGCGCGCACCCCGAGCTCCTCGACCAGCTCCGGGTGCACGGTGAGGTCGAGCTCGGTGTGCCGCACTCCGGGGAGGACCGCGGCCAGCTCGGTCAGCAGCGTGCGGGCCTGCGGGCACCGGGCGCAGATCGGGGTGGTGAGCTGCAGCAGGGTCACCGCAGCGGCATCGTCCAGCCGGGCCCGCACCGCTGCGGGCAGTGCCGCCGTCCCGGTGGCTGAGAGCCGGCCCTGGCGGCGGTGCCAGCTCAGGCCGGCCAGCGCGGCGACGGCCAGCGCGGCCAGCGCGAGCTCGGGCCCGCTCATCCGACACCGCTCCCGGCCTGGCTCATCGAGACATCCTGCGCGGTTCCCTCCACGACCAGTGCCCCGGTCTCCACCCACACCCTCCTCGGCGTGACGCTGAACGGGAGGCCGCCCGGCTCCAGGGCGGGGCTCAGCGCCTGAACCAGCATGCTACGGATCTGTCGGGGCAGGCTCACCGCACCGATCCCGTCGCTGGCGGGCTGGACGTCCACGATGGTGAGCTGCAGCCGCCGGCCGATCAGCTCGATCACCCCGAGCCCGATGATGCCGGTGCGCTCTCCGGCCAGGTCGGTGGTCGCCCCCAGCTTGACGGCGGCGCGGCGGGCGGGGGGCGACGACGCGATGGGTCGGGTGCCCGCGGGCAGCAGCCTGTTGACCTCTGCATCGGAGGCCGGCTGCAGGCGCAGGTCCTCGATCCCGATGGCTCGCCCGATGTCCCTGTCCTTGATCCGTACCCGACCGTCCACCTCGGCCACCCGCACCGACCGCAGGTCCCCGGAGCGCACTTCGGACAGTGGCGCGTCGACGTCGCGCATCGTCGCCTCCACCGCGACGTCGTGCAGCGGGCCGACGGACAGCCCATCGGCCCGCATGTCGATGTCGGTGTAGTGGCCCACCAGCGCCTGGGTGAGAAACGGGAAACCGTTGATGCGCACCGCGGGGTCGGCGGCCAGGCCGAGCTCCGCGCGGATCTGCTTGGCCACCTGGTACTCGGCGGCGGCCGCGGCGGCGTAGTCCGCGGCGACACCCAGGCCGACCAGCACCAGCACGGCGATAACCAGTTTCCGCACAGTGCGGGTCTACCAGATGGCGGGTTTACCAGATGGCGGGTCACCCAGATTGAGGCTGCCGCCACCCCAAGCTGCTACCCCGGTCGCTACCCCGGCGGGCACCCCGATCCCGCTACGCAACGCCACCTCCGGGGCGGAGCAGGGTAGCCGGGCAGCGAAAGGAGAGGCATTAGCGTGACAGAGCGCACCGAGTACGGGTGAATTGGGGCCACGCCCGGTATCCTCCCTCCAACATGCTGTGGGTCCGGCCGAGCTCCACCCGGTAGCCCCCGGGTTGCCGAACCGGACTGCAGACCCCGGACTGTAGACCCCGGACTGGACACCACAGCCTCCCGCGGCAGGAGGAAGCAGGCATGGAGTTGCTGCTGCTTACCGCAGACCCCGGATCGAGTTCGGTGCTGCCCGCGTTGTCCCTGCTGCCGCATGGGGTGCGGGCAGCTCCGCCGGAGGTGGCCGCCCTGCTGGACGCCGGCCCCTACGACGCGGTGCTGGTCGATGCCCGCACCGACCTGGCCGGCTCGCGCAGCCTCTGCCGCTTGCTCGGCTCCACGGGGCTGGATGTGCCGGTGGTGGTGGTGATCGGCGAGGGTGGGCTGGTCGCGCTGGCCGCGGACTGGGGAGCCGACGAGATCCTGCTGCCCACCGCGGGTCCGGCCGAGGTGGACGCCCGGCTGCGGCTGCTGGTCGCCCGGCGGGCCACCGATCCGGGGGCGGGCCGGGGCGGGGCCCTGGTGCTCGGCGAGTTGGTGATCGACGAGGCCACCTACACCGCACGATTGCGCGGCCGGCCGCTGGAGCTGACCTACAAGGAGTTCGAGCTGCTGAAGTACCTGGCCCAGCATGCCGGCCGGGTGTTCACCCGCGCTCAGTTGCTGCAGGAGGTCTGGGGTTACGACTTCTTCGGTGGCACCCGGACCGTCGACGTCCATGTCCGCCGGCTGCGGGCCAAGCTGGGACCCGAGCACGAGCAGCTCATCGGCACCGTGCGCAACGTGGGGTACAAGTTCGTCCGTCCGGTGCGCAGCATGAGTCCCCGGGAGCGGGCCGAGCACCCCACCCCGGTGCAGCCAGACCCCGAGGCTGTCGATCCCGATCGGGCCAGGGCAGCCCCGGCACCCGGCGGGCTGCCCGGACCGGCTGGGGTCGACGCGGCCCGGGGGGTGGTTCCGGTCTCCGGGGGCTGACCGGCGGGCGGTGCCGCCTGGCCTGGGTAGCGTGGCTGTCGTGGTGCAGCAGACCCCGCAGGAGCTCTCCGCCCCGATCCTGACCTGGACGGCGCGCCCGTCCGAGGCCGAGACCGCCGACGTGCTCGCGCTGCTGGCGGCCGCGGCCGGAGCGGACGGCGTCTATCCCATCTCGGAGGCCGCCGAGCTGCGGTTGCGCCATCGTGCCCCGCCCGACGCCGGCCCACCCAGCCCGGCCGGGCACCTGCTGGTGCGCGACCCCGCGGGCAGCCTGGTCGGCTACGGCGGACTGGACGAGCGCGTCGAGCGGCCCACCGCGGAGTTCGCGGTGCATCCGGGGTCTCGGCGCCGCGGTATCGGGGCGGCCATGCTGGCCGCCCTGCTCGCCCGGGTGCCCGGGCCGCTGTGGATCTGGGCGCACGGTGAGCACCCGGCGGCGCTGCGCCTGGCCGAGCGGGCCGGGCTGGACCGCCGGCGGGAGCTGCTGCAGTTGCGTCGTGGCCTGGCCGACCCGGTGGCTCCCCGGCCGCTGCCGGACGGGCTGCGGCTGCGCCCGTTCGTGCCCGGCCAGGATGAGCCCGCGGTGGTGCGGGTGAACAACCGGGCCTTCGCCTGGCATCCCGAGCAGGGCCGGTGGGATGTCGGCGAGCTTGCGGTTCGGCAGGCGCAGCCGTGGTTCGATCCGGCCGGGTTCCTGCTGGCCGTGGACGGCGAGGACCGGTTGCGCGGCTTTCACTGGACCAAGGTGCATCCTGAGGGGTGCGGGGAGGTCTATGTGATCGGGATCGAGCCCAGCGCCCAGGGTATCGGGCTGGGCGGGGCACTGATCGTGGCCGGGCTGGCGTACCTGCGGGACCGGGGGCTGGCGGAGGTCCTGCTCTACGTCGAGGCGGACAACGCTGCGGCCTTGCGCACCTACCGGAAGCTGGGCTTTCGGCCGCACCACACCGACGTCGAGTTCCTCCGCTCCGCGGTACCCTCCGCCGGGTGAGGGGAGGTGTCCGGTAAGAACCACGGTGCGGGGAACTGGCCGGAGATCGCACCCGATTTGTGACGTTGAGCAATTTTCAGTCGCGGAGAGGTGGATCCAACTTCACCCATAAGATGCTCAAGACCACGCCCGAACGGGTTATGTTCACCTTCGGTTAATCTTCCGGTCGATCACTGTCCATTCCCGCTGCATAACCTCCGCCGCGACCGGCCTGACCTGAGCCGGCAGGCAGCGACGAAGGAGATCCAGTGACGCTTAGTACCCTGCGCCGGCCCTTGGGCCCGGTGGCAGTGGCCTGCGCTGCGGCAGTTGTGCTCGCCGCGTGCGGTGGGCAGAGCAGCGACGCCGCTGGGGGCGCTGGTGGGGGCCAGATCTCCGGTCCGGTCCGCATCGACGGCTCGTCCACCGTGGCGCCGCTGAGCCAGGCGGCGGCCGAGCTCTACGCCGAGCAGCAGCCCGGCGTGAACGTCACGGTGGCCACCTCCGGCACCGGCGGCGGCTTCAAGAAGTTCTGCGCCGGGGAGACCGACATCTCCGACGCCTCCCGGGCCATCAAGGACGAGGAGGCGGCGGCCTGCCGGGCGAAGGGGATCGAGTTCATCGAGCTCCAGGTCGCCAACGATGCGCTCAGCGTCGTGGTGAACCCGGCCAACAACTGGGCGAACTGCCTGACCCCTGCCCAACTGGCCACGATCTGGGGACCGCAGGCCGAGGGCAAGGTCACCACCTGGCGCCAGGTCGACCCGGCGTTCCCGAACGAGCCGCTGGCCCTGTTCGGCCCGGGCACCGACTCCGGCACCTTCGACTACTTCACCGACGAGATCAACGGCAAGGAAGGTGCCTCGCGCACCGACTACCAGTCCTCCGAGGACGACAACGTGCTGGTCAAGGGGGTCGAGGGGGCCAGGGGGGCGCTGGGTTACTTCGGCTACACCTACTACGAGGAGAACCAGGGCAAGCTGAAGGCCCTGCAGATCGACGGCGGCAACGGCTGCGTCGCACCGAGCGCCGAGAGCGTGCAGAACGGTACTTACCAGCCGCTGGCCCGTCCGCTGTTCATCTATGTCAACAAATCCGCATACCAGACCAAGCCCCAGGTCAAGGACTTCGTGGAGTTCTATGTCGGCCAGGACGCGAAGATCGCCCAGGCGGCACAGTTCGTCCCGCTGAACGCCGAGCAGAAGGCCGGGTTAACCAGTGCGGCGGCCAAGCTCAGCGGGTGACAGCTATCTCGCTCCGTGAGAGGAACCGATCATGCGGGTGAGCAAGGCTACACTTTCGAGTGAGATGGTCACCTCCAGCCTAGGGGTGGAAGACCCGAAGTGAGCACCACGACGCTCGGTGCGGGCCAGCCGGCCGCGGCTGGCCCCCCTCCGGGTCGGGGCGGGCGCCAGGGCACCTCCGGAGCGGGCTCCTCGCTGCGCCCCTCGTCGCGCCGCATCGGGGAGCGGATCATTCTGAACCTGCTGTTCGTCGCCGCGGTGATCTCGGTGCTCACCACGGTGGCCATCGTGGTCTCGCTGCTGATCCCGGCGGTCGACTTCTTCCGCCAGGTCTCGATCGTCGAGTTCCTCACCGGTACCCGGTGGACCCCCAACTTCGCGCAGCAGGACTATGGCGTGCTGCCGCTGGTGGTGGGGACGCTGTGGACCACCGGCATCGCGTTGCTGGTGGCCGTGCCGCTGGGGCCGGGCGCGGCGATGCTGCTCTCCGAGTACGCCTCCGAGCGGATCCGCCGGGTGCTCAAGCCGGCGCTCGAGGTGCTCGCCGGGATCCCGTCGGTGGTCTACGGCTTCTTCGCGCTGCAGTTCATCGGCCCGGTGCTGCTCAACGGCCTACTCGGCATCCAGGTCGGGACGTTCAACGTGCTGCAGGCCGGGCTGGTGCTCGGCATGATGATCGTCCCAACGGTGGCATCGCTGTCCGAGGACGCGATGTCGGCGGTGCCCGGTGCCTTGCGGCAGGGCTCGGCCGCGCTGGGCGCCAACCGGATGCAGACCACGCTGCGGGTGGTGCTGCCCGCGGCGATCTCCGGGATCATCGCCGCGATCGTGCTCGGCATCTCCCGCGCCGTTGGCGAGACGATGATCGTCGCGATCGCCGCCGGCAGCATCGCCCAGATCAGCCCCGACCCGCGGGAGGCCGCGCAGACGATGACCGGGTTCATCGCGCAGGCCGCCACCGGGGAGAACGCGGTCGGATCGCTGGCCTACGACACCCTCTACGCGGTTGGCCTCTCGCTGTTCGCCATCACGCTGCTGGTCAACATCATCAGTATCCGGCTGGTCCGGCGTTTCCGGGAGGCGTACTGATGGCCACGCTGGCCGACCGGGCCGGGACCCAGCCGCTGCGCCGGGCCACCGGGGGGGAGCGCTCATCGCGGGCGGTGCTGTTCCTGCTCGCGCTGTGGCTGTCGTTGTGCACCGGGCTGGTGTTCCTCGTCGTCCTGGTCGCGCAGACCTTGGTCGAGGGCCTGCCCCGACTGGACGCCAACCTGGTCACCAATTACACCTCGCTGCTCTACCCGGAGCAGGCCGGTTTCCGGGCGGCCATCCTGGGCACCGTCTGGGTGATCGGCTGCACTGCCCTGCTGGCGATCCCGCTCGGCGTGGCGGCGGCGATCTACCTGGAGGAGTTCGCCGACAACGAGCGCTGGTACACCAGGCTGATCGAGGTCAACATCCAGAACCTGGCGGCCGTGCCGACGATCATCTACGGCCTGCTCACCCTGGGCATTCTCGGTGGGCTGCAACTGGTGCTGGACTTCCAGAACCGCAACGTCGTGATCGGTGGGGCGCTCGCGCTCGCCCTGCTGATCCTGCCGGTGATCATTATCGCCACCCGGGAGTCGCTGCGGGCGGTGCCCGCCGAGATCCGGGCCGGCTCGCTGGCCCTGGGCGCCACCCCGTGGCAGACGGTATGGCGCCAGACGCTGCCCGCCGCCATCCCGGGCATCGCCACCGGCACGATCATCGCGCTGTCCCGGGCCATCGGGGAGGCCGCGCCGCTGCTGCTGCTCGGCGCCGTGGTGTTCATCAGATATGACCCGAACGGCTTGCTGTCCGGGTTCACCACGATGCCGGTGCAGATCTACAACCTGGTCGCCCAGCCCCAGGAGGAACTGCGTACCGCGGCCGCTGCGGGCATCGTCGCGCTGCTTGCCTTGCTGCTGCTGATGAACGGCGTCGCGATCCTGATCCGCAACAAGTTCCAGCGTCGCTGGTGAGAGCCGAGGGCATCATGACCGTCAACCCCATCATCGCGACCGGAGCACCGATGTCCGACAGCACCCCAACTGGGGCGCAGCGCCAGGTCGTCGATGTCGAGCGGGTGGCCGCGACCAAACGCGCGATCCCCGACGTGCCGCGGGCGGTGATGAGCTGCGCGGAGCTCAATGTCTACTACGGTGACTTCCTCGCCGTCCGGGAGGTCAACCTGTCCTTCGGGGAGAACGAGATCACCGCGCTGATCGGCCCCTCCGGCTGCGGCAAGTCCACCGTGATCCGTTGCCTGAACCGGATGAACGACCTCGTGGTGGGGGCCAGAGTCGAGGGCGTGGTGCGCTACCACGGCCAGAACATCTACCACCGCGATGTGGACCCGATCGAGGTCCGGCGCCGGATCGGGATGGTGTTCCAGAAACCCAACCCGTTCCCCAAGTCGATCTACGACAACATCGCCTACGGCCCCCGGGTCACCGGAATGCGCCCGGACAGCATGGACGACCTGGTGGAGCAGGCGCTGCGCGGCGCGGCCCTGTGGGACGAGGTGAAAGACAAGCTCAAACAGAATGCCTACAGCCTGTCCGGCGGCCAGCAGCAGCGGTTGTGTATCGCCCGCACGCTGGCCACCGAGCCCGACGTGATCCTCATGGACGAACCCTGCTCGGCCCTGGACCCGATCGCCACCGCGCGGATCGAGGACCTCATGATGGACCTGCGCCAGCGGTTCACCATCATCATCGTCACGCACAACATGCAACAGGCGGCCCGGGTCTCGGACCGGACCGCGTTCTTCACCGCGCAGGCCGACGACACCACCGGCAACCGCACCGGCCTGCTGGTGGAATACGACCGGACCGAGAAAATCTTCTCCAACCCGTCCGAGAAGCGCACCGAGGACTACATCTCAGGTCGGTTTGGCTGACTCACAGCGGGAGTTCGCCGGTGACCAGGTAGCTGATCTGACGGGCAATGGCCACCGCATGGTCGGCGAAGCGCTCGTAGTAGCGGCCGATCAGGGCGGCGTCGACCGCCGGTTCCACCCCGTGCGACCAGTCCTCGGAGAACAGGATGCGGAACAGTTGGCGACGCAATGCGTCCACCTCGTCATCTGCTCTGGCCAGCCGATCGCCGGACAGCGGGTCCTGATTCTCAATCGCTTTGGCGGCGTCCTCGGCGAGTTGGCTGGCGAGCAGGCCCATCCGGGCGAACACCGGCCGGACGTTACCCGGGATGGTCAGGTTGGGGTGCTTCAACCGGGCGATCTTGGCGATGTGCTGGGCCAGATTACCCATCCGCTCCAGGTCAACCACTGCATGCAGGGCCGCGACCACCAGCCGCAGGTCGGTGGCCACCGGGGCCTGCAGCGCGAGCAAGCTGATACAGCGCTGCTCCATGTCGTCATGCAGGGTGTTCATCTCGTCAACCTGAGAGATCACCAT
>DASTLT010000080.1:0-15851 GCA_035714625.1 Pseudonocardiaceae bacterium
CCATCAACAAGCTCAAGGGCCACCGCGCGGTCGCCACTCGCTACGACAAACGCGACTACATGTTCCGCGGAACCATCGATGTCGCCTCGATCAGGATCTGGCTACGGGACCCAGTCCCATGATCCAAGGGACACGCTCTAAGCCGACCAGACCGGCGGCGGTGAGCCGTCAGAGCCCCTCGCCGGTCTGGTCACCAGGTCTACGGAGAACACCGTGAAGCCCTTGATGTACGGCTACATGCGCGCACCGGACGACATGCCGGACGACGAGCTTGACCACGCGGTTCACGAGATGCAGCGCTTCGCCGAGACCGAGGGCTTCTGCTACGCGACCACGTTCTTCGAGTACCAACCCGGTTCGCACTTGGCGTTCGCAGAGCTGATCCAGGAGCTCAAGCGGGCCGAGGCGCGACACGTGGTGGTGCCGTCCCTTGCACACCTGTCGAGTCACCGGATTCTGCTGTGCAGCATGGTCGAGCGGCTGGAACTGGACGCTAGCGCCCACGTCCTGACGCCGGATGGCTCGTGATGGATCGGCGTGACCTGAGCATGGACATCGTCCGGCAGCTCAAGGACATCAACAACGACACCGGTCAGTTCGTCGCGGGCATCTTGAGCGACGACATCTCCCGTGAAGACCAGATCACCTTCGCGCTGCGGCTGGTGCGGCTGGCCGAGCACATTAAGGAGCGAGCACAGAGCACGGCCGGAATGGTCATTGAAGGAGGCATTGTCGATGACGGTGATAGCGGGCTCACCCGCTACCTGGAGCTGCTCAACCGGGACTCGCTGCTGGCTCCTGTTGCGGGTGTGCTGGCCGCGCAGAGCATCGTTCCGCAAGCCAGGACGCTGGCCGAGGACCGCGGCATCCGATGTGTGGTGGTTGACTACGACGAGTTGCGCGGCATCCCCAGCACCGAGCTGCGGCTCTTCTGACGGCGCAGGCCCGATGGACCGTCCGTCAGGTCTTCGGCGCCGCCCGATGGGGCAATCGCGGTTGCGCTGAACGGTGCCCCAGGTTGCCGCCCCTGGGCTGGCCTGCTGCCTTACCTTGGACGTTGTGGGGTCGGGACAGGTACTTCTTGCCTGACATCGGGCGACGCTGCGGCGAAGACGCCTGGATCGCGGAAGCCGAGTCAACACCAACACGTGAATATCAAGGGGCGGGCAGAGTGATACGCGCGCGTGTCCAATGAGGCTGGCGGTCGACGACGACGGTTGGGATTATTAATGTCGAAATAAGTGCGCATGCTGGTTGAGCGCGCCATCGGGAGCTGGCTGTCGGATATTTGGGGGCGTCGTTCGACATGCTGAGAATCCGACCTGGGTGAACGGCAGACATGAGTGACAGTGCAACCGAAGGGTGAACAGGTGTGATCACGGTCGAGGAAATTGTAAGTCTAGTTTCTCGTGAACTGCGGGGCACGGTACCCGCCGGCATGACAATCGACGAGAACACTCGTCTCGATGATCTGGGTATCTCGAGCCTGCAGATCGCCGAAATTGTCTTCACGTTGGAGGACAACCACAATGTTGAGTTCGATCCGGCCCGCGCCGCGGACGCCAGGACGCTGGGCGATCTGATTGCATTGGGAAACGATGTAGTCAGTGCTAAAGCAGGATAGCTCCGGGACATACGGGAAGCGTGGAAAGAAGGTGTCCATGGACGGGCATGAGCATCGCTGGTTCATTCTGATATCGTCAGTCGTGCCGCTGCTGGGTGCGGTGGCTGCGGTCGTCTTGCTGTGGAACAGCATGGTGGGACCATCAGATCTTGTGGTTTTCGTGGTGATGTACATCATCGCCGGGCTCGGTGTCTCCACCGGCTATCATCGCTTGCTGGCTCATCGGTCTTTCAAGACATCGCGCCCGCTGCGGATTTTCTTCGCGACGGCCGGCGCGATAGCCGGCCAAGGGCCCCCGCTCATTTGGACAGCGCACCATCGCCGGCATCACCGGGTCGCTGACAAGCCAGGGGACCCGCACAGCCCTTATCTCGACGGTCCGCCGGGAGTCCGTAGTGCCTTGCGGGGCCTGTGGCACGCACATCTCGGCTGGCTCTTCGATCGGGAGCTGTCTTCCGATCCGGTCCGCTACTGCCCGGACATCGCTCGCGACAAGGATATGCGCTTCATATCCAGATACTTCATCTGGTTCGTGCTCGCCGGGATCGCGTTACCCGCGCTGCTCGGTTTCGCGTTGACCTGGACGCTGGCCGGGGCGGCCACCGGTGCGCTGTGGGGTGGCCTCGTACGGTTCTTCGTGGCGAATCACATGACTTACGCGGTGAACTCCGTTGGGCACTACTTCGGACGCCGGCGGTTCGATACCCCGGACGAGTCGCGTAACGTCGCCTGGCTGGCTCTGTTCTCGTTCGGGGAAGCGTGGCACAATAATCACCACGCATTTCCCCGGGCGGCCAGTCACGGCTTTCGGTGGTATGAGGTGGACATCAGTGCGCTGGTCATTCGCGGGCTGGAGCGCATCGGCCTGGTCTGGGACGTCATCCGGATCGACCCGGAGCGGCAGGAACGCAGGGCGGAGTCCTTGACTCGTGTCGGCGGTGGCCGGTACGCACGCGCGGAGGCCCCGATACCACTTGCCGAGCGCAAGACGATGGCCGTGGGAGTAGCCGATGTCGAATGAGCCGGTACGCGGCGGAGACAACCTCTGGGACCTGCTCATGGGCGGGGCAGCCGGGTCACGGTCCTCGGCGCTGCACTGCTGGACAGGCGACGGTTTCGACACGGCCTCGTGGACCGAGGTGGTGCGTGACGCCGAGACGATGACGGCCGGCTTGCGGCGGGCCGGAATCCGGCCGGGCACCCGGGTGGCGACCATCCTGACCAATAATCCGCATGCCGTGCGCGGCATGCTTGGTGTGTGGCTCGCAGGTGGAGCAATCGCGTCGCTGCCGGTTCCCGCGCGGGGTATGGACCACATGGAGTACGCACAGCAGTTGAGGACGATCTGCGAGCAACTTCAGCCCGCGGCCTTTCTCGTCGAGGAGGGCATGCTCGGTCTCCTCCCGGATGAGCTGCGCAGCCGTCTTAACGCCTGCTCATGGCAGTCGTTCGTGGGCAGCGGACGGGTGGATTCCTCGCCTCCCGAGGACGAGGAGCTTGCGTTCATCCAGTACTCGTCGGGGAGCACGAGCACGCCCAAGGGCTGCATGCTGACCCCCCGCGCGATCGCGGCTCAGATCGAGCTCGTGACGGAGATGATCGAAGGCCGGCCCGGACGTGAGGTGACCGTGTCGTGGCTGCCCCTGTCGCACGACATGGGTATGTTCGGCTGCCTGCTGACGTCGTGGGCGAACGACTTCGAGCTTTACCTGTCCACGCCCGAGCGTTTCATGATGTCGGCGCGGACCTGGTTCGGTGACATGGCGAGGGTCGGGGCCACCCTGACCGCGGGTACCAACACGGCGTTGCATCTGGCCGCCCGCGCGCACCGCTCGGTCGGGCCGCCCGCGGCGCTGCAGACCCGCGTCTGCATTATCGGTGCGGAGCGCGTCGAGTGGGACACGCTGCGGTTGGTCACCGAGGTGCTGGGGCCTTACGGCTTGCGGGCGCAGACGCTGATGCCGGGATACGGGCTAGCCGAGGCGACGCTTGCGGTGACGGCCACGCCCGCGCCGGAGCCTCCCCGGTACCTGGTGCTGGATGCCACCGCGTTGGCTCACGGTGACCTGCAGGAAGCCGCACCGAACAGCCCTTCCGCGACCGGCATTGTGAGTGCCGGGTTGCCGTGCCGCGGGGTTGAGCTGCCGGGCAGCACAACGAGCCTGGCGGAGATCAACGTGCGCTCACGCTGCCTGGCTACTGGTTATCTCGGCGATGAGCAGCGCACCCGAGCGTGCTTCCGGGACGGCACGGTGGCGACCGGAGATCTCGGCTTCGTGCGGGACGGTTACCTGTATCCGGTCGGCAGGATCGACGACATCATCTCCGTCGGCGGCCGCAAGGTGTATGCGCACGAGGTCGAGAACGCTGTCGACCTGCTCGACGGCGCGCGCCGCGGATGTTCGACGTTGGTCGCGCGGTATGCCGGCAAACTCCGGTTCACCCTGCTCGTCGAGCTGAAGGTCGGTGGCTGCGACTATCAGGCACTTGCCGAGCAGGCCGCTGCGCTGACCATGGCCAAGGCAGCGATTGCGCTTGATGAGTGCGTATTCCTGGAGCGCAACAGCCTGCCGAAGACGCCGAGCGGAAAGATCCAGCGGCACCGCTGCCGGCAGATGCTCGACGCCGGTCGTTTCGAGTCGCTGGCCACGATCGAGCTGGCGGGAGGTATGCGATGAGAGCTCAACGAGCCCGCACCATTCTGATCACTGGTGCGTCTGGCGTGGTGGGCCGGGCGGTCGCCGGCGAGCTGCGCGGGCATCGGGTGATCGGCCTCGTGCATGCTGACACCGATGTACCCGAGATCGACGAGGCAGTCTGCGGCGATCTGACGTTGCCGCGGCTCGGCCTCACCGCGCCGCGGTGGCGAGAACTGGCCGACGAAATTGACGTGATCGTCCACTCGGGGGCGCTCACCGCATGGGGGCAGCCTCGCCAGCGCTATCAGGCGATCACCATAGATGGGACGCGACGGGTGATCGAGCTGGCCCGGTTGGCGGGCGCACCGATCTACCTGATCAGCACCTGTTTCGTGTATGCCGCCGAGCGCGGCGGACTTGACCGACTCGGCCCGACCAACGTCGTCAAGCCCTATATCTGGTCGAAGCTGGAGGCCGAGCGCCTGCTTGCCGAGAGCGGCATCCCGAACACGGTCTTTCGCCCGACCAACCTTGTTGGTCATTCGTGTACCGGAGCCAGCAGTCAGCGTCAGATCGTGCAGATGCTGTCCGAATGGATCTGCCGCGGCAAGGCTCCGTTCTTTCCGGCACCAGCGGGCAGCCTGGTGGACGTCGTAGCGCTCGACGTGCTGACCCTCGCCGTCGCTCGGGCAATCGAGGCCGATGATCTCGGAAAGACCTACTGGGTCACCTCCGGTGCGGATGCGATGAGCGTTGAGGAAGCACTGGAGATCCTGGTCGAGCACGCCCGGGACGTGGGTCGTGAGATCGAGCCAGCACCCATCGTGGATCCGGCCTTGCCGCTCCCGATCCCGCTGGAGCGGGTGCCGGCCACCTCGCAGGCCTTCCTCAAGGTATTGATCGATGCGAGCGAGGTGACGCAGGCGTGTGGCGGGGCGTTTCCCTCATCCCTTCACGAGCTTCGCGAGCGCTTTGACCTGCCCATCGGCTCTGACCGGGCGGCATACCGGCTCAGCTTGAAGTACTGGGCGCAGCAGCGTGTTGCGGGGTGCGTGGCAACGGAGGGGGCGGCATGACCGACGATGCCGGGCGATGGAATCGACCCGACCTCGGCTCGATGGTGGCGCTGGTCACCGGCGCGAGCAGAGGGGTAGGACGGGGAATCGCGCTCGCGCTCGGCGACGCGGGTGCAAAAGTGTACGTGACGGGGCGCAGCGTGCGCGGCAGCCAGACCACCGAGGACCTGCCGGGGACGGTCGACGAGACCGCCGACGAGGTGACCGCGCGCGGGGGTACCGGCGTTGTGGTGCGCTGCGACCACACGGTCGAAGCCGACACGGAGGCGCTGTTCGAGCACATCACCCGCACGGACGGCAGGCTGGACCTGCTGGTCAACAACGCCTGGGCGGGATATGAGCGGGCCGGCGAAGCGCGCTTCGACGCGCCCTTCTGGGAGCAACCGCTGTGGCGCTACGACTTGTTTGCTGGTTCGCTGCGCGGCCAGATGATGGCCAGCCGCTTGGCCGCCCCACTCATGCTACGCCAGCGCCAGGGGGTGATCGTGAACATCTCGTTCACCGATGGGGACGTGTATCTCGGCCAGGTCGCGTACGACATGTGCAAATCGGCATCCGACCGGATGGCGATGGCGATGGCGCACGAACTGCGCAGGCACGGCATCGCGGCTATCGCGCTGCATCCGGGTTTCGTGCGCACCGAACGAGTGGCGGCGGCCTGGGACCTGCTCGGCCAGGGTCCGGCGCAGGTGGCGCATTCGCCCGAGTATGTGGGCCGCGCGATTGCCTGCCTCACCGCCGACAGCCACGTCATGGACCTGTCCGGCCAGCGGCTAGCCGTGGGTGACCTCGCCATGAAGTACGGATTCACTGACGTTGACGGCCGCCAACCATCGGCTTTCCGGCTGGTCGGCCGGATGACGTTGGCGACGCGCATGGAGCGTCTCAACCGCACGTTACTCTTATCGCCGGGAGGGCCACGGTGACCGGTCAACTAGAGAGCCCGCTGCCCGCGGTCAGCCAGCAGCCGGTGTATCGTGGCGCATCTGCGTCCGCGATCCAGCACCACTACGACGTCAGCAATGATTTCTACGCGCTGTGGCTCGATGCGACGCGTTCCTACTCATGCGCCCTGTGGGCCGGCGAGGAGGACACGCTTGAGGCTGCACAGCAACGCAAGCTGGATTACCTGGCCGAGGCGGCGAACGTGGCTGGGGCGGCGCGGGTACTCGACGTGGGCTGCGGTTGGGGTGGCATGCTGCACCGACTGATTGAGGGTCACCGGGTGGCCCATGCGGTCGGGTTGACACTCAGCGCGGCGCAGGCCGAGCACGTGCTGCGGCGGGCAGATGACCGCTACGAGGTGCGTGTCGAGAACTGGATCGACCATGAACCGACCGCGCCGTACGAGGCGATCATCTCAATCGGTGCTTTCGAGCATTTCGCTCGCTTCGGCATGACCCGCGGTGCGCGTGTCGCTGCCTACCGCCAGTTCTTCGAGCGCTGTTACGACTGGCTTCCCCATGGTCGGCGGCTCGTGCTGCAGACAAACGTCAAGGGCAACAACGTCCGGCTCAATCGACGAACCGTTCGCGATCTCATGTTCATCGTCGATCACATCTTTCCTGAGTCCGAGCTGCCCTGGATGTCGGAGATTCTTGAGGCGAGCGAACGCTGTTTCGATGTGGGGTCGGCACGCAATGACGCCGACCATTATGCCCGCACCTGCCAGGAGTGGCTCGTTCGGTTGCTCGCCAGTCGTGAGCGCGCCGAGGAGTTGGTCGGCGAGCGAATGGTCGCTGACTACACACGATACCTGCAAGCGGCAGTGGATGCCTTCACCCAGCGCCATCTCGGGCTCGCCCGAATCGTGTTCGAGCGAGTTTGAGCGGGTGATCGTCCGGATCTGTGCCGGGGGTTGGCCGAGCGGACAGGCCAGGTGGGGTTCGCCACGCCGGCGATGAGTTACCCGGTTTCGGTGGCACGATCGAGGGGTCACCCGAAACCCTCGACGCCGCGGGAGGCAGCAGGATGGCACGGGAGATCGCCACGGTCGGCGTGGTGGGCATGGGCACGATGGGCGCGGGGATCGCCGAGGTGCTCGCCCGCAGCGGGCTGGACGTCGTCGCTGTCGACGTCGACGAGGCGGGTGTGACCCGCGGCTGGGGCCACCTCGAGCATTCCACCCGCCGCGCCGCCGAGCGCGGCAAGCTCGACGAGCCGGCGCGCCGCCAGTTGCTGGACCGGATCCGCACCAGCACCACCCTGGCCGCCCTGGCCGACGTCGACTTCGTGATCGAGGCCGTGCCGGAGCATCTGGAGCTCAAAAGCCAGATCTTCACCGAGCTGGACCGGATCGTGCGCGACGAGGTCGTGCTGGCGTCCAACACATCCAGCCTGTCGATCACGCAACTGGCAGTGCGCACCCAGCGCCCCGGCAAGGTGGTCGGGATGCACTTCTTCAACCCGGCACCGGTGCTCAAGCTGGTCGAGGTGGTACGCACCGTGGTCACCGAGCCGCAGGTGGTCGGTGACGTCATGGCGCTGGCCGAGAAGCTGGGCAAGACCGCGGTGGTGGTGGGGGACCGGGCCGGGTTCATCGCCAACGGGCTGCTTTTCGGCTATCTCAACCACGCGGCCCGGATGTTCGAGCAACGCTACGCCACCCGGGAGGACCTCGACGCCGCGATGCGCTACGGCTGCGGGTACCCCATGGGCCCGCTGGCGCTGCTGGACCTCATCGGCCTGGACACCGCCTATGAGATCCTCGATGCGCTGTACCACCAGTCCCGGGACCGGCTGCATGCCCCCACTCCGTTGCTCAAGCAGATGGTCACCGCGGGACTGCTGGGCCGCAAGGCCGGCCGCGGCTTCTACACCTACGCCGAGCCGGACTCCTCAACGATCGTGCCCGACGCCGCCACCCCGTCCGGTGGCGAGCCAATCGCCGTCCCCCGCCCGATCAGCTCGGTCGGCGTGGTCGGCACCGGGACGATGGCCACCGGCATCGCGGAGGTGGTGGCCCGAGGCGGGTATGACGTGATCGTCCGCGGGCGCAGCGACCGCCGGACCGAGGACGCTCTCGCGGCCGTGCGGCGCTCGCTGGACAAGGCGGTGCGCCGCGGCAAGCTCACCGAGCCCGACCGGGCGGGCGTGCTGGCCCGGATTTCGGCCACCACCTCGCTGGCTGACCTCGCCGGCGTCGACCTGGTGATCGAGGCGGTGGCCGAGAACCTGGCGGTCAAGCGCGGGATTTTCGCCACCCTCGACGAGGTGTGCAAGCCCGGCGCGGTCCTGGCCACTACCACCTCGTCGCTACCGGTGGTCGAGTGCGCCGCGGCCACCTCCCGGGCCGCCGACGTGGTGGGACTGCACTTCTTCAATCCGGCCCCGGTGATGAGGCTGGTGGAGGTGGTGGCGACGATCAGCACCGGCACCGACGTCGTCACCACCGCCCTTGGGTTCTCCCGCTCCCTCGGGAAAGTGGCGGTGACCTGCGACGACCGCGCCGGATTCATCGTCAACGCGCTGCTGTTCCCCTACCTCAACGACGCGGTGCGGATGCTGGAGGCGCACTACGCCTCGGTGGACGACATCGACACCGCGATGCAGGTCGGTGCCGCGCTGCCGATGGGCCCGTTCGCGCTGCTCGACGTGGTCGGCCTGGACGTCGCGCTGGCCATCCAGCGCAGCCTCTACCAGGAGTTCCGCGAGCCCGGTTTCGCCCCGGCGCCCCTGCTGGAGCACCTCGTCACCGCCGGGCGGCTCGGCCGCAAGACCGGCAAGGGCTTCCGCGACTACCGCTGACACCCCCGACCCGGGTGCTCTGCAGCGGGGCGTGCATCATGATGTAGGATGTGCAGGTGCGCACCACGATCGACCTGCCGGAGGATCTGCACCGCATCGCGATGTCGATCGCTCGCGACACTGGTCAGACGTTGAGCCAGGCCGTGGCGACGCTGTTGCGGCGAGCTCTGGAACATTCCCCTCCTAGGGAGGTGTACACCGACTCGCGCACGGGCTTTCCGGTGATCCGGCTCGGCGGCGCACCAATCACCACCGAGGATGTCCGGGCGCTGGACGATGAGGAATGAGCACCCTGCTGGACAGCAACGTGCTCATCGCGCTCGCCACGCACGAGCACGTGCATCATGACGCAGCCATCGAGTGGCTAGCATCAGCCCACGGAGCGGTCGCTACCTGCCCGATCACCCAGGGCGCGTTGCTCAGAACGCTGCTGCGCCGGGGCGTGCGCCCCGAGCAGGCCCTCGACCAGGTGACAAAGATCGTGACCCAGCCGTGGCACGAGTTCTGGCCCGATGCCGTCCCCTTCCCAGAGGTCCGGCTGACCGGCATGATCGGGCATCGGCAGGTGACCGACGCCTATCTCGCCCAGCTCGCCCGGCACCGCGCGGGACGGCTGGCCACCTTCGATCACGGCTTAGCCGAACTGCACTCCGACGTGGCGTATCTGGTGCCCACCGGCTGACGGTGCCGGTGAGCTGGGTGAGCGCGGGCGATGAGCGGACCGTGCGGCGAGCTGCTCAGCCGCAGCACCCTCCACCGCAGCACCCACCCGCAGGGGCGGGGGGTGCGCTGCGCCCGGCGCTGCCCGAGCGGGCCCCGGACAGCGCGATCGTCGAGAGCAGCCGGACGGTGTCCTGGTGCCCGGTCGGGCAGGCGGCGGGCTCGCGGGACGCACTCATCGGCCTGCTGACCTCGAAGGTGGTCAGGCACTCCCGGCAGCGGAACTCATAACGCGGCACAGGGAGTAGCGTACCCGCTGCCCGACCGAGCTAGCTGCCCACGCCGGTGACGGTGCTGCTCTCGTCGGCCAGCGGCTCGAGCTGCTGGACGGTGTGGTCGAGGGTGGCGCGCGCCGCCAGCAACTGCTCGGCGATCTGGTTGCGCAGCATGCGAAGCTGCTCAATCCGGCGGGCAGCCTCCGCGAGCTGTGCGGTGGCGTGCTGGTCGGCCTCGGTGACGATGCGGCGGGCCACGTCGGTGGCCTCAGCGATGCGCCGGTCAGCTTCGGTGATACGGCGCTGCGCCTCGGCCTTGCTGCTCGCCTCCTGCTCAGCCAGGGCTCGTGCGGCCGCAGACCGCCGGGCGGCCATCGTGATGTCGAAGTCCTCCTCGACCTGCCTGCGCTGCGCTGCCGACTCCGCGTCGAGCTCGGCGGTGCGTTGCCGCGCGGCCGCGAGGAGCTGCTCAGCGCGTTGCTGCGCCTGGCCCACGGCCTGTTCGGCGGCACGGCGCGCCTGGGCTAGCACCTCCTCATGCTCGGCGTCCATCGCGGACCGCCGCCGGTGCGTCTCACTGATCATCTCTTCGTAGCGGGTGCGCAGGTCAGCAGCCTGATCCTCGGCCTCCACCAGCCTCTTCGCGGCGGCCGCCTCGGCCCGGGCGATGATCTCGGCGGCCTCGTCCTGGGCCAGCCGGAGCATCCGCTGCAGCCGCTGGCTCATGCCCTCCACGGTGTCCGGGGGGGCGGTGATCCGTTGCAGCTCGCGGCGCGTCTCGTCCAGCTCCTGACGGGCAGCCTCCAGTTGGCTGGCCAGCTCTGCCGCCTGAGCTGCCCCAGCCTCCCGGTCCGCGAGCACGATGCGCAGGTCGGCCTGCAGTTCGTCGAACCGGTCATCCACCTGCGCTCGGTCGTAGCCGCGGCGCACGATGTCGAAGGCGGGCCGCAGCGGAATAAGATCTTCGTCGTCGACGTGGCCCATGACGCCACGTTACTCAAAGGGATGACAGGTCACACACCACGGAAGCGATAGATGCTATCCAGATGCGCCGTGCGCAGCTCGGTGTCGCGCACGCCAAGCCCTTCCTGGGGAGCCAGGCACAGCACGCCGACCTTGCCCTGGTGGGTGTTGCGGTGCACGTCAAGCGCGGCCTGACCGGTCTGCTCCAGCGGATAGACCCGGGACAGCGTGGGGTGCACCTTGGCCTTGGCGATCAGCCGGTTGGCCGCCCAGGCTTCCCGGTAGTTGGCGAAGTGCGAGCCCACGATCCGCTTCAGGTTCATCCACAGGTAGCGGTTGTCGTAGCAGTGCTCGTAGCCGGAGGTCGATGCGCAGGTGACGATGGTGCCGCCCTTCCGGGCGACGTAGACGCTGGCGCCGAAGGTCTCCCGGCCCGGGTGCTCGAACACGATGTCCGGGTCGTCGCCGCCGGTGAGCTCGCGGATTGCCGCACCGAAGCGCTTCCACTCCTTGGGATCCTGGTGGTGCTCGTCGCGCCAGAACCGGAAGCCCTCCGCCGCGCGGTCGATGACCAGCTCGGCACCCATCCGGCGGCAGACCTCCGCCTTCTGCGGGCTGGAGACCACGCAGATCGGGGTCGCCCCGCCGCCCAGCGCGTACTGGGTCGCATACGAGCCCAACCCACCGGAGGCACCCCAGATCAGCACCGTGTCACCCTGCTTGAGATCTGCGCCGTTGCGGGAGACCAGTTGCCGGTAGGCGGTGGAGTTGACCAGCCCTGGGCAGGCGGCCTCCTCCCAGGTGAGGTGGGCCGGCTTGGGCATCAACTGGTTGGACTTGACCAGCGCGATCTCGGCCAGCCCGCCGAAGTTCGTCTCGAACCCCCAGATGCGCTGCTCCGGGTCGAGCATCGTGTCGTCGTGCCCGTCGGGGTGCTCCAGCTCCACGGACAGGCAGTGCGCCACCACCTGGTCCCCAGGTTGCCAGGCGTTCACCCCGGCTCCGGTGCGCAGCACCACCCCGGCCAGGTCCGACCCCACCACGTGGTAGGGCAGGTCGTGGCGGGCAGCCAGCGGTGAGGTGCGGCCGTAGCGGCGCAGGAACGCGAAGGTGGACATCGGCTCGAAGATCGAAGTCCACACGGTGTTGTAGTTGATCGCACTGGCCATCACCGCGACCAGCGCCTCGCCCGGGCCCAGCTCGGGGACGGGCACCTCGTCCAGGTGCAGCGACCGGCGGGGGTCCTTGTCGCGGGTGGGTAGCCCGGTGAACATGTCCTCCTCGTCGGCGTGCACCGTGATCCCCCGGTAGCTTTCCGGTAACGGGAGCGCGCCGATGGCGTCCAGATCGTCAGCGAGGATGGCATCGAGGATCTTCTGCACGGTGGTCCCTTCCACTGCGCCTTCCCTGGGGTGCCTCCCAACGGGGCGGCGAGGACCAGGTTACTGGTGAGTAAGGATCCGGTACAGCCCTGATGTGAGGCAGCGCACCATAGCGGGACTTAGCGCACCCCGGAGGGACTTAAGGCCCTTGTCCGGGCGGCCAACCAAGCGCACGATCCAGATGTCGGGACGAGATGCTGGCCATGCCGGGCTCAGTAGCCAGCGAGTACGTGCACATCGGGCTCGGGGTGCTGTTGTTCATCAGCCCATGGGTGCTGGGTTACACCGAACGGTGATCCAGGCCGCGCTGCCCGAGCCACACCGGGGGGCCGATATCTGCAGCGCGGCTGAGCTGCTGGCGCTCGCGGTCAGCTACCGGCACGCCACGGCCCGGCACGTCGGGGACGGGCCGCTGCCGGCCGGGATGCATCGCGAGCTCGACTTCCTCGCCGACGCCCTCATTCTCGGTGCTGGGGCACCCGGGGGACCGGACCGGCAGCCGCATTGGTAAAGAGCCGGATCAGTGCGGTCCGGCCGGCTCGACGAGTTCCACCAGGACGCCGCCGGCGTCCCCGGGGTGCACAAAGTTGATCTTAGAGCCGGCGGTGCCCCGGCGGGGCGTGTCGTAGAGCAGCCGCAGGCCTGCGGTGCGCAGTGCCGCCATCGCGGACTCGATGTCGGTAACCCGGTAAGCGAGCTGCTGCAGGCCGGGGCCCCTTCGGTCCAGGAACTTGGCGATCGGGGACTCCGGGTACAACGGGGCGAGCAGTTGCACCGCGGCGCCCGAGCCGGAGTCGCCGGGGGGGCGCAGCATGCCCTCGCGCACCCCCTGTTCCTCGTTGACCTCCTCGTGGACCAGCGTCAGCCCGAAGGTGGCCCGGTGGAACGCCACGGCTGCGTCGAAATCAGCCACTGCGATGCCCACGTGATCAATGGCGGTGACGAAGGGAGTGCCGGAGGGGATGAAGGACTCGACCTGATCCATGGTTCGCAGTTTAGGAAAGCGCACGGCCGGTCGGGTGTCGTCGCCGGTGTGCTCGTTCTCACCAGGGTGGGCTGGCCCTGGTCCGGGGTATGGTCCGCGGACAGGCCCTGCACCAGGGAATCGGCCGTTCGTCACGCCGGAGGTCACACCATGAGCCCATCCGTTATCGTCGCCGGAGCTCGGACCCCGATGGGGCGGCTGCTCGGGGCGCTCAAGGGCTTCTCCGCCGCACAACTGGGCGGCTTCGCGATCAAGAGCGCCCTCGCGCGGGCCGGCGTGCCCCCCCAGCAGGTGCAATACGTGATCATGGGCCAGGTGCTCACGGCGGGCGCAGGTCAGATCCCGGCCCGCCAGGCGGCGGTCCACGCCGGGATCGGCATGGACGTCCCCGCGCTGACCGTCAACAAGGTGTGCCTGTCCGGGCTCACCGCGATCGCCCTGGCCGACCTGCTGATCCGGGCCGGCGAGTGCGACATCATCGTGGCCGGCGGGCAGGAGTCGATGTCCCAGGCCCCGCATCTGCTGCCGGGCTCGCGCTCCGGGTTCAAGTACGGTGACGCCACGATGATCGACCATATGGCCTATGACGGCCTGCACGACTCGTTCGACCAAGTGTCGATGGGGGCCGCCACCGAGAAGCACAACGCCCGCTACCAGTTGACCCGCCGGGAGCAGGACGAGTTCGCCGCGTCGTCCCACCAGCGGGCCGGGCGGGCGGTGGCCAGTGGCCTGTTCGCCGAGGAGATCACCCCGGTCACTGTGCCGCAGCGCAAGGGCGCCCCGGTGGTGGTGGACACCGACGAGGGCATCCGGCCGGACACCACCCCCGAGCTGCTCGCCGCGCTGCGCCCGGCGTTCTCCGCCGATGGCACCATCACCGCCGGCTCGGCCTCACCGATCAGTGACGGGGCGGCCGCGGTTGTGGTGATGAGCCGGACCAAGGCCGAGGAACTCGGGCTGCGCTGGCTGGCCGAGATCGGCGCGCATGCCATGGTGGCCGGCCCGGACGATTCCAGCCTGCACGAGCAGCCGGCCAACGCGGTGCGCGCGGCCTGCCGAAAGGAGGGCATCGCACCCACCGAGCTGGACATCGTCGAGATCAACGAGGCATTCGCCGCGGTGGGCCTGGTGTCAACCCGCAAGCTGGGCATCGACTCGAGCCAGGTGAACCCGAACGGGGGAGCAATTGCCCTCGGCCATCCGATCGGCGCCTCCGGCGCCCGATTGGCCCTGCACCTGGCATTGGAGCTGCGGCGCCGGGGCGGGGGGGTGGGGGCGGCCGCGCTGTGCGGTGGTGGCGGCCAGGGCGATGCCCTGATCCTGCGAGTTCTCGGCGCCGACAGCAGGTGAACCGCCGCGGGGTCGATGTCGATGATCTGGTGATGCGGGCCCGCGAGGGCCAGCCGCGGGCCGTCGCCCGGCTGATCTCGCTGGTTGAGGACGGGGCTGCGGAGCTGCGGGCCGTCGCCCGAGCACTGGCCCCCTCCACCGGGCAGGCCCAGGTCATCGGGATCACGGGTCCCCCGGGTGTCGGCAAGTCGACGTCGATGAATGTGCTGGTCACCGCGCTACGGGCGGCCGGAAGGAAGGTCGGGGTGCTCGCCGTCGACCCGTCGTCGCCGTTCTCCGGTGGGGCCCTGCTCGGAGACCGGGTGCGGATGCAGGATCACGCTCTGGACCCCGGGGTGTTCATCCGCTCGATGGCGACCCGGGGGCATCTGGGTGGTATCGCCTGGGCCACTCCGCAGGCGTTGCGGGTGCTCGACGCCGCGGGGTGTGACGTGGTGCTGGTGGAGACCGTCGGCGTGGGGCAGTCCGAGGTGGCGGTGGTCTCGCTGGCCGACACCACCGTGGTGTTGCTGGCGCCGGGGATGGGCGACGGGATCCAGGCTGCCAAGGCCGGCATCCTCGAGGTCGCCGACGTGTTCGTGGTGAACAAGGCGGACCGGGACGGCGCCGACCAGACCGTCCGTGACCTCAGATACATGATCTCTCTGGGGCGCCGGGAGCAGCCGGGCCCGCGGTGGCGACCGCCGATCGTGCGCACCGTGGCCAGCCGGGCCGAGGGCGTCGACCAGCTCGTGGCGGCGATCCAGGAGCACCACGACTGGATGATCACTCACGGTGAGCTGGACACGCGCCGGCAGCGCCGGGCGGAAGCCGAGATCGAGGCCGTCGCGCTGGCCCAGTTGCGGGTGCGGCTCGGCGACGTCCGGCACCGCAGCGGCCTCTCGGGGGGGCTGCCTGCGCTGGCCAAACGAGTGGCCGAGGGGGAGCTGGACGCCTACCGCGCAGCCGACGAGCTGATCGCCGACCTCAGCATCTGACCCGGGTCGGTTCGGGTCGGCCGCAGTAGCCGATGAGGGCGGCGGACTTACTCGAATGCGCGCAAGGAGCCGACCGAAACCCGTCTGGGCGACCACAAAGGGATGTCGCCGAAACGTGTTGCGCAACTTGTGGTCACCAACCGCTGCATCCCCCTTACGGTGTGCTCTACACT
>DASTLT010000081.1:0-1792 GCA_035714625.1 Pseudonocardiaceae bacterium
TGGTACAATACCGAGCGGCGGCATTCCAGCCTCGGAATGCTCAGTCCGGTTGAGTTCGAAGCCGTCACACCGCCCCACACGTCCACACAGGATGATCACTAACCCCACACCGTGGGTGTCCGTGCTACGGGGTCAAGCTCAGGCTCGTATACGACCCCAAACGCGAGCGCGGGCCCGGCCACAAGCCCGACCCCGAGCCCACTCCCGACAGCAACCCTGAGCGTCTGACTAGAGATGGCGCCCCGCCAGTTCGCGATCCTGACCCGTTGAGGCTCTCCGCCACCGCGCCCTCCGAGCCCGAACACGAGCCCGACCCCGAGCTGGAGCCCAACTCCGAACACGAGATCACCCCCCATACTTCCGAATCCGAGCAAAGGCTCGACCACGGACCCTTCCTCGACCCAGAGTCCGAACACGACCAAGAATCCGAACACGAGTCCGACCGCGAGGCCGCACACAAGGCTGGTGGTGAGGACACGGGAGGTAGCGGGTGCCCAGCGAGGGATGTGCCACCAGGCGAGATCGCGCTGTTTGCCCATACTCTGGGCGATGCAGATGAGCGTCCGGCGGGCTTGGATCTCGGTGTAGCGAGGCGGTGGTCGGCCGGGACGAGGGGCGTAGGCAGCCGGGAGGATGCGGGCAATCAGGTGCTGCTCGATATGTGCACGGGTGGGGTAGCGGGTGGGGTCGAGCAGGTCGCTCACGTCGTCGCCGAGCTGGTAGGTGTCGCGAAGCAGGGTGAGGGTCAGTGGTGTGGATAGCCCCTTTGCCAGCACGCCGTCCGGATGCTCGCGCAAATGGGTAAGCAGGTCGGCCCACCTAGCCGGGGGTGGGCCGCGGCGGGCCCGCTCCAGATAGTCCGCCGCCTCCGCGCCGGTGACGTCGTGCAGGTGCACCCCGAGGGCGCCGACCAGCCACGTCGTGGAAGCTGCCCTCACCATCTCCTCGCTGCGAGAGAGCACCACGACCCGGAACGGGGCTTCGCTGAGTGCCTGCAACGCGGCCGAGCGCAGCGTCTCGTCCATCTCGTCGAGCCCATCAAGCAGCAGCGCCACCTTGTCCCGCGCGGCGACCAGGCCAGCTGCCTCGGCACGCCCGCCGCGATGAGCGAACAACGGATAGGTCGCAACCAGCTGATCACGCAGCCAGTCTTGCGCTGAGGTGGTGCGCGGGTCCCAGTCGTAAGTGGTGAACAGCACCGGCACTGGCACCCGGGCCCGCTCGGTGGTATCGAGGCCGTCACGGTGGGCCAGCGCGTCGAGCAGCAACAAGATCGCCGCACCACTCTTACCCGCGCCTGGTGCACCGACCACGACGATCCGACCGGAGCTCAACCCGGAGTACAGGGTGTGGAGCTCGCGGCGCCCGCCTCCGGCCTGCAGATCAGGCTCGGTGATCCTGGAAAAGCCGGGCAACGACGGGAATCAGCCGGGCCACCGGGAGTGCCCACAGCAGCCGTTACCGGCCCGGTGACGGCCAGGGCGCTAAGTGACCAACGGATGGGGATCGGCTCGGGCGTCACCAGCCGCCGTTCCGCAGCCGCCTGGCGCCACTGCCCGTACACCGCGCGGGCCAGCGAGTCAGCCAGAATGTCCACCGACCGAGACTCAGCGTGCCGACGCCGCAATCCGCCCAAGGCGGGAAGGCCGAGGACTAGAGCGTGTCCCGTGGATCTCGGTGGGCGGATACGATAGATCTTCTGGGTGCTTGATCGCCATGATCTGACCGATGAGGAATGGGCTCGACTGAAGCCGTTGTTGCCTGATCAGACCCCGCGTCGGGGTGGCCGATG
>DASTLT010000082.1:0-4477 GCA_035714625.1 Pseudonocardiaceae bacterium
GGGCTGCTCGCGCGCAGCGCCGAGCTGTACCGGTGGGCGAGCACCGCTCAACTGGGCACCTCCGCCCCGCTCGCGGCAGTGGCCCTGCTGGGCACCGGTGAGCTGGCCGAGTCCCGCCGGGTGCTGACGGACCCAGTTGGGACGGACCGGCCGCCAACCTTGCAGGCCGGGGCCGAGTCACTGATGGCGCAGGGTATGCACGAGTCGGTGACCGGGTCGCCTACCGCCGCACTGTCCACCCTGACCCGGGCTGCGGCCCTGCTGGAGCCGTCCGGGCACAGCGCCCTGCTCCCGGACACCCCGGCCGCGCTGGCCGGGCTGGTCGCACTGCACGTCGGACACTTCGACGTCGCCGAGTCCGTGCTGGACCGGGCAGTCGCCTGCCGGCTCGGTGGGCCGCTTGCGATGACCCGGCACCGCCTCCTGCAGGCGTGGAGCGCGATGCTGCGGGGTGACCATGGGCGCGCGCATGCGCTGCTGCGCGGCAGCAGCGTCGACGAGGGGCGGCTGGAACCACGGGACGAGCTGCTCGCCGCCGCGCTCCAGGTGGGACTGGCCCGGCGGGAGGGCGACCTGCGAGCGTTGCACGAGGCCTGGCGCCGGGCCAGGGAGGCCATTGTCCGGCACCCGGTCGATCTGCTGGCCTTGCTCCCGCTCGGCGAGCTGATCGTCGGCGCGGCGCGGCTGCGCGACCAGGCGTGGGTGGCGCCACACCTGGCCGAGGCGCATGCGCTGCTCGACCGGCTCGGCAATCCCGTACTGTGGGCCACCCCCCTGCACTGGCAGGGCCTGCACGCCGCGATCACGGGTCAGCAACCGCAGGAGGCCAAGCGGCACGCCGAGGCGCTGAGCGCAGCCGCCCAGCACGGCCCCTACCCAGCAATGCTGGCGACGGCCGCCCGTAGCTGGCTGCAGGTGATGGCCGGGGTGATCGACGCCGCCGCGGTGGAGTCGGCAGCTCGCGGCCTGCACACCGCCGGGCTGGCCTGGGAGGGTTCCCGGCTGGCCGGGCAAGCCGCGATCAGGAACCCGAACCGCAAGGAGGTGTCCGCGCTGCTCGCCCTGGCGCGGGGCCTGCACAGCACGACCGCGAGCAACGCCAGTACCGCGAACAACCCGACAGCCGCCGGGCCGAGTCGCGCGCACAGTCCCACTGCTGCGCCGCTGGCCACCCTGACCGAGCGGGAACGGGAGATCGCCACCTTGCTGCTGGAGAGCCTCACCTACAAGCAGATCGGCGAGCGGCTGTTCATCTCGGCCAAAACCGTGGAACACCACGTCGCCCGGATCCGCCAGCGGCTCGGGTCCGACGGCCGCGCTGAGCTGCTCGCCCAGCTTCGCCGCGTCCTCGGGTACTAGCCCGATCAGCGGACGCTAACACAGGTCGCCGCCAAGGTCCCGGATTCGCGCCAGGAGCCGGACCCGCTCGGCAGCCGACCCGGCCATCGGGGTGACGTTCAGCGTGGTGGCTCCAGACGCCCGCAGCACCTCGAGCCGTTCCCGGACGTAGCCCGCCGGGCCGATCAGCGAGGTCCGGCGCACCAGGTCGGCAGGCACCGCCGCGGCCGCCGCCTCCTTCCTCCCGGCCAGGTAGAGGTCCTGGATGGCGTCGGCCTGCGCCCCGAAGCCGTACCGGCGGGCCAGATCGTGGTAGAAGTTGTGCCCCTTCGCGCCCATGCCACCGAGGTAGAGCGCCAGCATGGGACGGACTGCGTCGACCAACCCGGCGGCGGTGTGCTGGTCCTCGGTGATGGCCAGCGGGGCGGCCACCACCACATCCAGTTCCCCCAGCGCCGGGTCGCGCTTGGCGGCTCCCTCGGCCAGCGAGTCGCCCCACACCTCGGCCGCCAGCTCAGGCAGGTAGAACATCGGCTGCCAGCCCTCGGCGATCTCCGCGGCCAGCGCCACGTTCTTCGGCCCGATCGCGGCGATCACGATCGGGATCCGGTCCCGGACCGGCTGGTTGATCAGCTTCAACGGCTTGCCCAGGCCGGTGCCCCGACCCGCCGGCAGCGGGATCTGATAATGCCTGCCCTGGTACTCCAGCCGCTCCCGGCGCCAGACCTGACGGCAGATCTGCACCAGCTCCCGGGTGCGGCCCAGCGGTGCGGTGTACGGCACGCCATGAAAGCCCTCGATCACCTGCGGTCCCGACGCGCCGATACCGAGGGTGAACCGCCCACCCGACACGTAGTCCAGGCCAGCGGCGGTCATCGCGGTCAGCGTCGGGGTGCGGGTGTAAAGCTGCAGGATCCCCGAGGCGATCTGCAGCCGCTCGGTCCGCGCCGCGATGAACCCTAGTTGGCTCACCGCGTCGAAGCTGTACGCCTCGGGCACGAACACGATGTCCAGCCCGGCCTGCTCGTAGTCGGCCAGCTCCGCGACGGTCTCGGCGAACCCGCCGCTGTAATTCAACGGCATCCCGATGCGCACGCCAGCTCCTCCCCTGGGTCGTGAGTGCGTAACAGTGTAAAGTATTCCTGACCATTGACCCAATCAACTCGACTGGGCACTTCACGCTGACCCCTGGAACTGCCCTTCGGCGTGATCTGAGATACGACTCGCCAGCAGCATGGCCAAGCCGACGACAATCAGGATCAGTGCAGCGATGATCGAATTATCAAGCCTGTATTCGTCACGGATTGCACCCCTCCGTTTCACCCCGAGTCGATCGGCCTGTTGTCGGTCAGCCCATGCGGACCCACGCCCAGTAACCGACACCGTGTTGTGGGTCTCCCGCGGTCAGCGCCGTAGCTTGGGGAGCGATCTCCGGCACAGTCACTCTTCGTCACTCCAACTCCTCGTTCCACCCCCACCGGACACCGATCACCCCGGGCAGCCCGCCAGGCACCAGCACGATGAGGCAGCGGGTAACATTGCGTGTCACACTGATTACCCGCAGGAGGTAACCACGTGAGCTCACCGGAGCAGGTTGCTGCCGACAGCGTCAGTCTCGACGAGGCCCGCAGACTGATCGACTCTGGCACCGCAGTCCTGGTGGACGTCCGCGAGCAGCACGAATGGGACGCCGGACACGCCGCCGAGGCGGTACACGTGCCGATCGGGGAACTCGACGCAGCAGCGCTGCCGCCCGGCATGCAGATCATCACCACCTGCCGTTCCGGCGGGCGGGGCGCCCGGGCCGCCGCCGCTCTCGCCCGGGCCGGGTTGCCGGCCCGCAGCCTGGCCAATGGGATGCGCGGCTGGCAAGATGCCGGACTGCCCTTGGAGTCCGCTGACGGCACTCCGGGCTCCGTGGACTGAGCCTGGTCAGGGCCCGTCCTGGGGGGCAGCGCCGGCCGTCCAGCGAGCGCCGCGAGCTGCTTCGTGAGGCAGGCGATCTCGGCTTCGACTTCGTGCATGCGAGCACATGCGGCAGCGATTACTGTTTCGGGTGCTTTGACAGCGAAGGCGTTGTCCGCGAGCCGGGCGTGGGCCTGCTGTTGTGTTTTCTCCGCGGTGCCGAGGTCTCTTGCCAGGCGTCGGCGCTCGGTGACCAGGTTGATGGCACCGGAGAGGTCCACTTCGACCCGTGCTCCGGCCACTTCCACTGGGGTGACGATGGAAGGGGAGGCTGACGGGGGGCTGAGGACATTTCCGCTAGGTGAACCCTGACCTGACTGTCGCGCACCGCGTCGCCGGCGGCCTCGGCGAGCGGGCGACCCAGGGTGTGCTGGAAGGCGTGCACCAGATGGAGCTGACCGGTGACGTTGGGCGGCGGAATGACGATCGTGAACGGCGTCTTGCCGCTCGCCGGGTCCGCCTCGAAGTACCCGGCCACCAGCCAGCGCCGGTAGAGCCTGTCCTCCACCTCGGCAGGCCGGTACTGGATGGGCAGCTCGGCGCGGGAGGCTGCGGCGGTGCCCTCAGTCCCAGCAGAATTCTAGTGACGCCCGCTCACTCGTGATGCGATGAAGGTCCACGAGTCTCACCGACCCCAGGAAGTGAGAGGTATCCTGCTGTGGAGGTGCCATCAGTGGCACATTGGGGGGCAAAAGTTCCACTGATGGCACCTCCCTGCACTCAACACACTGCTCCCTGAGGGTTACCGAAAGTGACCACCTTCCAGGAGGGCGGTCCGGTGGCGCCACGCGAGGCTGAGCCCAGCCAGCGCAGAGGGCGACATCATTCGCTCTACCTGCAGGAGATGGTTGATGGTGGGCTCATCGAAGGCAACACCATGTCTTTCTTGGCCACCCCCCAGGTGCACCACGATCTCGCCCTCAGCATTGACGTGCGCCAGCTCGTGAAATAAGGAGCTTGGTCTCAAGTGGTGACCGCGACACCGGCATTGACCAGTAGTTCATCGAGTTTTTCGGCGGGCGTCTTGAACCCAAGTGTCCTTCGTGGACGGTTGTTGAGTCGCGTGGCTACTGCATCGAGCTCAGCTTGAGTGAACTCCGAGAGGTCGGTGCCCTTCGGGAAATACTGGCGCAGGAGGCCGTTCGTGTTCTCGTTGCTTCCTCGTTGCCAGGGT
>DASTLT010000083.1:0-2424 GCA_035714625.1 Pseudonocardiaceae bacterium
GCGCGCACCAGGCGCGGCTGCTGGTGCGGCAATCGAATGACGGCGTCCGGGTGCGCTTTGAGGTTGAGCCACCACGAGGGATGGCCCTCGCCCCAGCCGTTCATCGCGAGCGCGACCAGGTTGGGGCCGTCTTCGAGGTAGCCGATGATGACGCTGCGCTGTTGCCCGGACTTGCGCCCGATGGTCGTGAGGCGCAGCGCACCCCAGCCGCGCTTGTTCGACGTGGTCCACAAGAATCGGCCGCCACTGAGTCGGTACAGCGCGCGATGAACGCGCCAGGCCGTGTGCACGAACCACCGCGGCGGGACCTTCGGCGGTCGGGTTGCCGCATTGCTCATGGCTCTACCTCCCCCAACCTCCCCACGGGCGACTCTTCCACCCCGACACGCCGTCTGGCCCGACGGATGCATGGACGGGGTGGGCCGAGCGGTCAGGGTGCGCTGGGCTGCCGTCGTCATCGCTTTTGGCTGGCCCAGCCGTTCACGTGCTGCCAACCCTAGACCACCAGACTCCGAATCTGGTGGTCTTAGCGCCTGAGCTTGGTTTGCTCGGTCAACGACGCGGTCAACGTTCTACCTTGTTCTACCTGTGCCTACCTTAACGGTGGACCCGTCCTAACCTGCGCTGCCTTTCCAGGACGACACTGGCTTTTCGGCCGCCAACAGACTACGGATCTGAGGGGGTCGGCTCCAACTCGCCTTCCTCAAGCAGGTCGCCCGCGCCTACCCCCGCCGCCAGCTGCACGTGATCTGCGACAACTACGCCACCCACAAGCACCCCAGGGTGCGCGCCTGGCTGGTCAAGCACCGGCGCATCCAGCTGCACTTCACCCGGACTCAACGTCGTGGCTCAACCTGGTCGAGGTGTCTTCTCGATTATCGAGTGCCAGGCGCTCCGCCGTGGTGACTTCGCCAGCGTCGCCGACCTCACCACCGCGATCCACCGCTTCTGCGCCGCCTGGAACCAGCAATGTCAGCCGTTCGCCTGGACCAAGCCCGCTGATGCGATCCTCGCCAAGCTCAACCGTCAAACCCTCTCGGTTACGGACCACTAGCTGGTGGTCCTGGTTGGCCGCTCTGGTCGGGCGGTCGCCCAGCGCAGGCTCGCCTCAGCTGGTCGGCCACGACCTTGCCCACCTGCCGGGCGCTGCCGTCCTGGTCGGTCCAGGCCCGCTGCTGAGGCGGGCCCATGACAAGCCACGCGGCGGCCCTTCAAGAGGGAATCGGCGGCATGCCCTCGTCGTCCAGTCACTGAAGGCTTGCCTCAATGGGCCCGCATACCAGGTGTTGACTAGGCCTACGCCATCTATCGTAAGCTATCGGACCAACAGTACGATACATGTCCTACGCCATGGTGGCGTGGTGGCAGAGGGAGCTTCTCTGGTGGCGAACCCACGTCGACCTCCAGGCCCTACGGGCGACCACCAACTAGCGGCCTCACCAACCGATCTGGCCCTGCTTGCCCATGAACTGCGTCGCCGGATGGCTGCGGTCCGCGTGATCAGCGAGGCGATCGCCATGCGATCCAGCAGCGGAGACGACCTCCAGCGAACGCTCGGCCTGCTGCACGGCGAGGTCGACGACCTGGACCGGCGCTGTTGCGTTGCGCTGACCAAGGGTGTGCTGAAGGGGCGACCTCGGTTTGGATCAGATCGCCGCGGCCAGCTCGTCGAACGCGACCGCTACCCGCTGTTTCACTGGCGCGTCCACAGCCAGCTCGTAGTGTCCGCGTCGAACGTTCTGGATGAACGCGCGCCCCACGATGATGACCCTGGCGCTACGGTCCTGCTTGAGCCCTCGCATCGGTCGCAGCCGCGCTTTCAGCCGACTATGGTCGCACTCGACGCGGTTGTTGGTGTAGCGGTCGGTACGGTGCCATGCCGCTGGCAGCAGCTCATCCAGCACCGCCGGATACACCGGCGCCTGATCGGTCGTGATCTCGACCGGGGTGACCTTGGTGGCGGCGATGACCCGCTGGAAGAACCGCCGGGCGGCGCCTGCGTCCCGCCGGGGTGAGACGCATACGTCGATGACCTGCCCAGACTGATCGATCGCGCGGTAGACGTAGCGCCAATGACCCGTAACCTTCACGTAGGTCTCATCCACCTGCCAGCGGCCACCGACGGCGTGACGACAGGGCCGGGCGGCCTCAACGAGCAGCGGCGTGAACCGCTGCACCCACCGGTAGATGGTGACGTGGTCGACCTCGACGCCGCGCTCGGTGAGCAGCTCCTCCACGTCGCGGTAGGACAAGCCGAAGCGCAGATACCAGCGGACCGCAAGGACGATGATCTCGGACGGGAAGCGGAAGCCGGCAAAGGCAGGGCGCACGGCGGGAGCGGGGCGAGGGCGGCGGCGGGTTCTCATGCCAGCAGTGTCGCTGCTTCGACGCGGTCGCCGCGGTCGCCGCGGATGCAACAGTGCC
>DASTLT010000084.1:0-5122 GCA_035714625.1 Pseudonocardiaceae bacterium
CTCGACGAGACCGACCCGTCATACCCATCTGACTTGAGTACAGCGAGAAGCTCGGCGCGATCCTGTTCAGAGAGTTTCATGGAACACATTATCCACATCCGGCATAGGGATGTAAAGATCTACGTTTTATGAGACACTAGTTGACAGCACCCGTTGGGGGTGGCAGTCACTACGAGGTCTCCTGGAAGGGAGCTATGCAATGGGCTTGTTGACGTATGGTCAAGTCAGCTCGTGGGCATCGCGTTGGCAGTCCCACCGTGGTCAGACTGCGTTGGCAGCGGTGGCTGAATACAGCGGAGTCCTGTGGGTCTGCCTGAAGTGACGTCATCCGTGATGATGGAGGGAAATCCGGATCAGCAGCAGCCTCGCTTATGATCATGTCCGGTTGCTGGCCTTGGCCCTGGCGCTGCCCGGCACCGGCGAGACGAGCATGAAATGACTGGCGGTCGTGGCGTGATCAGCGAGTCGAACCGTACTGGTCAGGCACTTAACCTGTTCACTACTGGACGAGTGGTGAGCCCTTTTGGTTGCGGTCTTCACGGTGTCGGGGGTGACCTCCCATGACAACCCGCCGAACTCTCACCGTCCAGGCTCAGGGTCCGGAGGCCCGCGCGACCTTCTATATAGAGGCGTGTCGGGGCAAGGTCTGGATCACGTCCTACGACTGCCCGCACGTCTGTGTAGCCATCCTGGAGACCTCCCAGGATGACACTCTGGTTGACCTGATCAATCAGACCACCAAAGAAGCACGTGGGTACCGGCCATGAATTACGGTGCCGCTGCTCCGGCCTACCAGCCTACTGCTTGGGTGTATCTCACCTCGGGGGACTGCACGATCCGCTGGCAGCGCGGCGATAAAGTCGCCTATATCTTTGAGGGCAAGCGGCTCGACAGCTACCCGGATGTCTGTTTAAAGGCAGAGGTATTAGACACCATTTCCGTATCACCTAAAGGGTGGACTGATCTGCCACACGTTCGGCGTGTCGGTGAGGCTTGGGTTAAAACGAAGCGTCAGCGCTGCCAGGCGTGCGGTGTGTGCTCGTGAATGCTCCGCGCCTTACTGATGAGATCAGGATTGTCGCCACCAGACCGGCCATAAACTACGCTGGCTTATTCGTAGTTCTACGCTTACACCTCTGCCCTTACCGCAGGTTATAGGCAACAGAATAAACATGCATGGACTAAAGAACCAGCTATGAATCTCTGCTCGAACGGGGATGAACAGTACACCCGGCGGTTTCAAGGGGTGAGTGCACCACCGGCTTGACCTGGGACCCTCGCGAGGGCTCACATCGGGCTGTTGCGGGCAGGCGAGAAGCCTACCCGATGCGCGGACCAGCTTACGAGCCCTCGCCCCAGGTCAAGCCGGTGGTGCACTCACTGTCTGACCTCAAGCCCTTCAATATTCGGGTGGCACTCATACTGTGGGTAGCAGAACCTGTGATCATGCATGTGGAGAACGAGCGTGGGCGGGTGGTGGTTGCTGGCAGACGCACTGATGACAATACCCGGTGCGTCCTCGTGGTGATTCCAGAAGTGGGTGGTACGTGGGCGCTGTATCCACAGGGCTGGGGCAAGCTCGGTGTACGGCTGGCAAAAGCAGATTCAATCACCGTAGCTCAAGCTATTTCTGAACAGTGTGCGGCGAGTGATCCAGTGAATGATCCTGGGTTGTACGAGTGGATGGTGCTATGCAGAGCCGCAGGGGCGGGATTCCCAAGGTGGCCGGGGCATACATCGATCACAGGAGGCCGGTGCCAACACATTTGACCCTGGTGTCGACCGCCTCATCTGACGCTCACCACAGCGTTGGGGAGCGAGCAATCAACAGGCAACGACGTGGCAACTGCTGGCTGCGACCACGAGCCCGGAACGGCGACGCAGCCGTGATCTGCGAAGACCGGGGAGCTGCTTGCCGAGTTGGCGCGGCTGAACGGTGATGCGGCGTCGTGCGCGCTGCGAATCCTGGACGAAGTGCCAGTGTCGCCGAGCAGCTCCGCTACACGCAACGGCTTATCGCCGCAGGGGAACGGCTCAAGCACCGGGCGGAGGGGCGGACAGGCACGATTATCGAGGGGGAGGTCATCGCCGACGAACCGACCGCCCTTCCAGCACATACCGCGGAGCTTGACTGGGAATCATGAGCGTCTGGGAGACACAACAGCGACTGTTCTTCGAGCTGCTCCAGAAGCTGGCCGAGTGGCTCAGTGACGATGAACCACGAGCGCCAGCGGCACTGGAAGAGCAGATGGCACGGCTCTTGGCAGTGGCCGTCATGTTGCTGCGACAGCACGAGGTCAACAAGCGGGGGCAGTGTCAGTTCTGTGGCTGGACGAGATGGATGCGGCGATTGTGGCGCAGACGGCGACGATGCACTTAGTAATTGCGTGGCGTATCGCCGTGAGGCTCATGTTGTTCGCTTGCCTGCCTGCCGCGGCGTGCCGATGCGGGGCGCCAGGCGGCGAGCTGCTCGCGGGTGCGGCCGACCTGAGACGCCAACCAGTTCGCGATCTCGTGCCGCGGCGTCGGCGAGCTGGGCGATGCTGCGCGGTTGCGGCCTGCCCTGCGGATCGAACCAGTAGTCACGATCCTCCAGCCGACCAAGCAGCCAACCCCGTAGCGCGGCCTGCTCGCGCTTCTCCCCGTTGTCCCGGGCATCAGGTGAGGTCGGCGGGGTGGGTGTTGGCGCCGCAGAGCAGGATCGCGATGCGCTCCGCGGCGGCGGGCCGATACACGCCGGAGGTGAGCGCGGCCAGCGCGGCGGCGGTGCCGTGCTCGACGACGAGGCGGTGGTGATCCCACAGCAGCCGCCGGGCGGTGATGAGGTCCTCGTCGGTGACGAGCAGGCTGCGGACTCCGCTGCGCACCGCGACGTCGTAGGCGATCGATCCGACGCGGCGGGCGCCGAGGGAGTCGGCGGCGATGCCGGACACCTCGATGTCGACCGGGCCACCGGCGACCAGCGCGGCGTGCAGGGTGGGGCACGTCCGCGGCTCGGCCGCCACCACCGTCGCCTGACCCTCCAGCGCGGCCGCGACACCGGCCATCAGTCCACCGCCGCCCACCGCCAGGACCACGGTGTCCAGCTCAGCGACCTGTTCGGCCAGCTCCAGGGCGACGGTGCCCTGCCCGGCGCAGATCTGCGGCTGGTCGTAGGCATGGCAGAACAACGCGCCGGTGTCGGCGGCCCGCCGGGTCGCCGCGTCGTACGCCTCGGCGTACTCGCCACCGTGGCACACCACGGTGGCGCCGAGCCTGCGGAGTTTGTCGACCTTCACCGGCGGGGCGGTGGTCGGGACGTACACCTGCGCCGGCACCCCCAGGGTCGTGGCCGCGTACGCCACCGCCAGGCCGGCGTTGCCGCCGGACGCCGAGATCACCCCTTGCGCGGGCAACTGGCCGGCTTCGGCGGCCGACAGGATGCGGTTGAACGCGCCGCGGGCCTTGAACGAGCCGGTGTGCTGCATGAACTCCAGCTTCAGCACCACCGCACCGGCCGGTGCGAACGCGCCGGACTCGACCTCGGCGACGGGGGTGCGCCGGACATGGCCGGCGATGCGACGGGCGGCGACCTCGACGTTGTTGCGCGTGATCACTTCGGGCTGCCCTCCCCTCAGGGACCGGCGTGGGGTGTCGTCGAGACCCACGAGGACCAGGGGGGATGCTGTCGGCCATGACTGACTCCTCCAGACCCCGGTGGCTCAGATTCGGCAAGTGGAGTGGTGCTGTCGCGGTGGCCGTGGCACTCGTGGTCGGCGCCGCCAACGTCGACGGTTTCCTCAGTTTCGTTGAACGCTTCACCGGCTCCGCTGACACGATCGAGGGCCGCACCACCACCACTGCTGCTCCTCCCCCCTTGACGACGCTCATCAGCCAGCCACCCGTGCCGACATCGGTGGCTCAGCCGCCGGGGAGCCAGCCCAGTGACGGCATCGCCCCGACCACGCGAGCTACCCCGACCACGACCACCCCGCCACCAAGCCGGGCCGGCGCTCTGCTGATCCAGATCCGGATGGGGTCCAGCGGCAAGATCGGGCCGTCCGAGTACCGGGCCGGGTCCACTCCAGGAGCGAATGTCGACGTCTCCGACGACACCGGCCAGTTAAGCGAAGACTGCTACCCGTCCTGGGTTCTCTCCCGCGACGGCGTGGAAGTGCGGAAGGCCCGCAATGGCCAGTGCACCTCCGGCGGTATCACGATGTTCAACTTCGACGATTCACTCGATACCCCAGGCAACTATCGCCTCAGTGTCACGGTGGTCACCGATGCCGGACAGACCGGTAGCAGCTATGTGGACTTCCTGGTGACCTGATCACCCTGGAGTGATGGCGCAGTGGTGCGGGGCCACCAACCGCCCCGCTGACCGCTGCGGGACCGCCGGCAGCTACGCGACGGGAGACACCTACGACCTGGAGAGCTCACGGCTCCCCCTTGCCAGTCCTGGCACCGGCGAGTACCGGCGGACACCATGCCTCAACCTCATCAACAGGGATGGTGAAGGGAGCGGCATCAACTTCCCGGACGCTCTGGATCTCCCACCGGTTCCCGACCACCTAGCCTGATGACCAGCCAGCGCCTGCGGTCTCCCCCGGCCGCACGCCCCCCACCGGGATACCCGACGCGAAGACGCAGGTCTGCTCACTGATCCTCACATCGGTGACGTTCCACGTTCTGGTCACCAGCAGTCCGGGATCGGTGATGCCCGGCTGCCATCGACACCGACGCAAGTCAGGTTGTACCAGGTCACCACGTTGCCCACGATGATCTATGGATCGTCCTCGGCCGCGGCGGACGGGCTGGACCACACCCACGGAGCCGGGCGCTGAGCCTCATGCACTGCACCAGCCGGACCGTCGGCTCCGGCCAGCCTGTCGATCCGGGCCTCCCGCTGCCACACCCTGCCGGCCAATGTGGCGACAGTCTCTGTGCTGATCTGGTGGTCCAGACCACCACCGGTGGTCTCGCCAGTCATCAGCGCGCCACCTCCGGTCCACGAGCCGGTACCCGGCGGACTCGACCGGCACCGACCCAGCCCGGACGACCTGCAGGTCCCGGCGGAGGATGACACCGGAGACCTGCTCAGAAGGGAACGATTCGAGTGAGGATCACCTTGTGATCCGCT
>DASTLT010000085.1:0-4235 GCA_035714625.1 Pseudonocardiaceae bacterium
GGTCGTCATCACCCTCGCCGGGACGACGGCATGACTACCACCGACCTGTCCACCAACCGCAGCCCGCAGGCTAACCACCGGCCGCCGCGCGTCGTCATCGTCGGCGGCGGCTTCGGTGGCCTGCGCGTCGCCCCGGCCTGCGCCACGCCCCGGCCGAGGTCGTCCTCATCGACCGGGTCAACCACCACCTGTTCCAGCCCCTGCTCTACCAGGTGGCCACCGCGCTGCTGCCGCCCGGCGACATCGCGCCACCGCTGCGGCAGGTCCTCGCCGACCAGCCCAACACCCGGGTGGTGCTGGGCGAGGTCACGTCCGTCGCCTCCGCCGCCCGCGCGGTGCATATCGACACCGCCGACGGGCAGCGCCGGCAACTGTCGTACGACTGCCTCGTCGTGGCGGCCGGCGCCACCGACAACTACTTCGGCCACGGCCATTGGGCGCACGTCGCGCCCGGCATGAAAACCCTCGACCAGGCCGTCAACCTGCGCGGGCGCCTACTGCGGGCGTTGAGGTCGCCGCCGTCAGCACCGACGCCGACGCCCGCCGCCGGTGGCTGACCTTCGCCATTGTCGGGGGCGGCCCCACCGGCGTCGAGCTTGCCGGACAGCTCGCCGCGCTGGCCTGCCGCACGCTGCGCCGCGAATTCAACACCCTCGACCCGGCCCACCTGCGCATCATCCTCAGGGCCGCTACGTCACCAAAGTTATCCGACACCGACTCGGCCACCGCCCGCATCCCGACCCCTTCCGATACGTCGACCTGGGCACCATGGCCACCATCAGCTCGCTCGACGCGGTCGCCGACATCCGCGGCCTGCACCTGCAGGGCATCCTCGGCAAAGCCTCCTGGGCCGGCGTACACCTGGCCTTCCTCGTCGGCTGGGCAAACCGTGCCGCCGTGCTCGCCAACTGGACCTGGGCACTGACCACCGGACGTCGCCCCCGCCTTGATGAAAGACTCATGAGAGCGGTCACCTGTGGCGCCGCTCGAATCCGAACAAGAGCCCGGTCGCGAGCAGGAACGCGAGCCCGCCCGCGAGCATGGATGCGAGTCGGCGGCGGACCATGGTGGTGCGCAGCGCGCCGAATCGATGCGCACCAGATCAACCGAACGACGCAACGAACGCCATACCATCCCGGGGACGAACAACATAATAAGACCCATTAAGCGAGGACTGAAACCAGGTTCCAGGAGGACAGCCTGAGCTGCGGTAAGGCGGCTGTCACCAGTGCCAGGTTGACAACGGTCAACACGGCAGCGGTTAGGTAGCGTGGCGCATGGTCTCCCGCGGCCGCGGTACCGATGTGCTGCTCGACGCGCATGCGATCACTCATATGCGGATAGTGCAGCTCGAAGGCGGGCCGGGCTGCGTCAGTCCGGCCCGCTTGGCTCGGCTGGGGCGGGCACCAAGGGTCACCGCACCTACGCTTGGACCTGGCTCACCTTGACCCGCCGATAGTGATCAGCCCCGGGCCCGTGGGTAGATACCCCCAGGCGGGGGTACCCGGGCAGCATGATGAAACGCGCACTGTGGCAAGGTGTGGTCGCCGGAGCGGTCGGGGTGGCGGTGATGACGCTGGGTGAAAAGCTGGAGCAGCGCCTGACCACCCGGCCTGACTCCCACGTCCCAGCCCGGGTCCTGCAACGCCTGACCGGCAGGAAAGAACGCCCCCATCAGCAGCCGCTGTCGGTGAACTGGGCCATGCACTTCGGCCAAGGCATACTGCTCGGCGTCCTGCGCTCGGTCATGGCACACGCCGGCCTACGCGGCCCGTGGTCCTCGGCGAAATTCACCGTGATTCGTCTGACCAATGACCAGATTCTGGAAAACGCGACCGGCGTCGGCGCACCCCCACCCACCTGGCCCAGGGCCGAGCTGGCC
The DNA here is from genome assembly GCA_035714625.1 of Pseudonocardiaceae bacterium. Classification (GTDB taxonomy): domain Bacteria; phylum Actinomycetota; class Actinomycetes; order Mycobacteriales; family Pseudonocardiaceae. The sequence goes on from DASTLT010000085.1 coordinate 1,883, forward strand.
GTGGACCTGCTACACAAGACCGTCTACGCCTTCGCCACCGGCGCCGTCGCCGACGCCTTGGCCGCCCGCTCCGGTGCCGGGCCCGGACAGCGGCACGCCGCCATCCTGCCAGGCCGCCACGCTGATGTTGGCCCGTTGCCCCGCGAGGCCGCCTACAGCCGCTAGGCACGCCCCAAACGCAGACTCCTATATTCGAGCCCCACAGGCGAGCCACCCGGGTCGTCAAGGCCGTAACGGATACGGTCAGTAACCCCTCCGGTCCCATGCCCTGCGCGAGGGCAAGCTGGTCCACATGGCGGTACCGACGACCGTACCCCCGGCTGCGGTACTCGGGGCGCACGTAGAGCCGCTTGATCTCCCCGGTGCTCGGGTCGCGGGCGCGGTACCCGCCACACCCACCGGGCGGGTCATTGACCCCCAACAGCAGGAACAGCCCCTGCGGTGGGGCGTAGTCGGTGGGGTCGTCCCTCGGGTGGGTCGGCTGGGTCGTAGCGGGTGAGCTGATCGGCGTAGAACTCGCTGACTAGCTGATCATTCATCGCTGGCGGTGGTCGAGTTCCCAAGACCCCGATTGAAAAGGATGAGAGATAACTCTTCCGGTGACTGCTCAGGCGACTGCCGGTGGGCGTGGGCTACCTGGACGAGTCCACTCCGACCCCCCGGTAGGCGTCGACTACCTCAGATGTGGATGCTCCCCCGGCCACTCCAGCACCTGCCCCGGGCGACCGCCCCGGTGGGCGCGGGCTACCTGGACGAGCCTGTCCCCACTGCCCCCGGTACGCGTGGGCTGCCTGGACCCGTGACACCGAAACCGGCTTACGATGCGTCAGGTCCCGCTGCGCAACCCACACCTGGGGATGCAGTGTCAGATGAGAGAGGCGCACCGTGACAGACAGTTCAGCGGCTGGTGGCCCGGGACAGCATCTGGATATCGACACCAGCAGGGCGCACACGGCTCGGTTCTGGAACTACCTACTGGGCGGCAAGGATCACTACCCGGTCGACCGCGAACTGGGTGACCAGGTGCTGGCGCTCATCCCGGGCCTGGCCGGTACCGCCCGCGCGGTTCGGGCATACCTGGTACGCGTCGTTCGATACCTGGCCGGGGAGGCGGGAATCCGCCAGTTTCTCGATATCGGTACCGGCCTGCCCACCGCCAACAACACCCACGAAGTCGCCCAGGCCACCGCGCGGCAGTGCCGCATCGTCTACGTGGACAATGATCCACTGATCATGGCGCACGCCCGGGCCCTGCTCACCAGCACACCGGAAGGGGCCACCGACTACATCCACGCTGACCTGCGCGACCCCGAGAGAATCCTGCGCGAGGCCACCCGCACCCTGGACTTCACCCAGCCCATCGCACTCATGCTGCTGGGGATCTTGAACCACATCATGGACGATGAGGAGCCGTATGCCATCGTGCAACGACTGCTGGACGACCTGCCCTCCGGAAGCTACCTGGCGATCTCTCATCCCACCGCCGAGATCGACGGCGAGGCTATGAAAGAGTCCATGCGACTGTGGAACGAGAGCGGGGGCACCCCCATCGTCGCCCGCAGCCGGCAGCAGCTCATCCGCTTCTTCGACGGCCTGGAACTGCTGGAACCCGGTGTCGTGTCGTGTTCGCTGTGGCGCCCTGACCCTAGCGAGCTCGGCGCGCCCACCGAGGTGTACGAGTTCGGTGGTGTCGGCCGCAAGCCCTGATCAGGACGACGACGTGGGTGGCACGGACCGCTACGGGCCACCCGCGTGGCCTACTAGGGCACTACTTCGACGGGATCGCCGGGCTGCAGGTCGTTGAAGAAGGTCTTCGCTGCCCCTGTCGAGAGGTGGATGCAGCCGTGCGACTGCTCCTCCAAGCTGCCGGCGTGAAAGGCGATCCCGCCGTTGAAGAACACCGAGTACGGCATCGGCGCGTTGTGGTATGCGCGGCTGCGGTGGTGCCGATCTTTGTAGCTGACCTTGAACCACCCCGGAGGGGTGGCGTGACCGGGCTTGCCGGTGGTGATCGGCACCGGCCCGTAGCTGATGGCAGCGCCGTCCTGCAGCCAGGCCTGATTGCTGGAGAGATCGACGCACGCTTCGGCCGAGTTCCCGCACGGTGTCGAGGCCTGCGCGACCGCGGTGCCGGCGAGCCCGCCGGTCAGTACGGCGGTGGCTGAGGCGACGGCGAGTGCGGTGGCGGTATGTCGAGCGATACGCATGGGGCAACCCTCCCTGGACCGTGGTGTCACACGTCGTGGTGTCACACGTCGTGGCGTCCCTGTTGCTGTCTGGCTACCCGACAGGGACGGTCGCCACACGTCCGGTGACTGCGGTGCTGCAGCGCGGTTTCCGGGCGCACCGGGCC
>DASTLT010000086.1:0-8657 GCA_035714625.1 Pseudonocardiaceae bacterium
GCTGTCACCTCTCCCACACCACCGGCAGGGGCACGATCTCTGCGCAGGACTCCGTGAAGGCGTCCGGGCTCCATGAGTGCTCACCCACCAGCGGCCACCGGGACAAAGTCTGCCTGCCCGACCCGGTAGCTCTCATTAGGCAATCCTCGAACTCGTCCCGATCGACGCCCAGGTCGTCTCCCTGGACAACGCCGCTGCCATGCAGCGCGTTGGCCGACGTACCCTGGCCGACCCGCGCCTGACCTGGGTTACCGCCCCAGCCGAAGACCTGGCCGACCACGTTCCCGGCGCGGTGGACGCCGTGGTGTGCAACTCCGCGATCTGGAAGACCGACGTGCCACGGGTGTTCGCCGCCGTCCACCAGGTCCTACGACCCGGCGGCCGGTTCGTGTTCAACGTCGGCGGCGGCTTTGCCGGCGTCCGCCACCCCGACGAGACCAGCGTGCGCACCGGGCCGTCGCTGAACACCTTGATCCGTCAGGTCGCGGCCCGTGACTACGGCTACGCCCCGCCGCCTCCAGCCGCCGAGGCAGCTCCCAAGCTGTCGCTGGACACGGTCGCCGAGCATCTGTCAGTCCCCGGGCTGACCGTGCTCGACACGGAGGTCGTCGCCCAGCACAGCACGATGGCCGAGAAGAAGGCGTGGCTGTCGATTCCGGTCTTCGCTCGACCCGACGGGGACTTCACGCACGCTCAGCGGATGGACATCCTCGACCAGGCGTACTCGCTGACCACGCCCGACACGCCTACTGTGACGAGCTGGCTCGTGGTAGTCGCGCAGCGACCCAGGGAACAACGTTGACCGTCCCGCCGCCGACCAGCAGCCGCGGCAGCGGGGCGAAGTTCTGCGACCACGCGGCCGTCGGTGTGCTCATCTCCTCACCGGACGGGCTGCTGGTCTTCGAACGGACGAGGCCCCCGCCGGGGATCGCACCGGTCGCCGGTCATGTCGACCAGCACGGAGGGCCCGAGCAAGCCGCCCACGTTGAGGTCGCCGAGGAAGTCGGCCTGACCGTCACCTCCCTTCACCTGCTGCTGACCGCATGGCGGCCCAACCACTGCCGCTGGCCGACCAGCGACCACGTGGGCCATCAGTGGTGGATCTACCGGGCCCACACGTCTGGACCGATCCGACCTTCTGCCCAAGAGGTGCGCGCCCCTCGATGGCTGCACCAAGACCAGCTCCAGCTGGTGACGCTGCCCGACGACATCCTAAGTCTGATCGACAAGGTCCTCTGAGCGTGCACCGGCACCGGGCCTCAGTGCGCGCCCCCACTGCGTTCCCAGCTGCCAATCGGCGCACGTATACGCGGATACGTTCGCGGTCCTCGGGGAACACGCTCTCCCACGTCTCGTCCAGGTCGACCCACTTCGACGGCTGCCCAGTCTCCCCGCCGAGCGGCACATCACGGCCGACGACGGCGCCGTAGGACAGGCTCAGCGTCGGCGCCCAGTCGGCACGGAAGGAGCGGACAGCCACCGCGGCCGGCACAGGCTGCAACTCGCCCGCTACGCCGGCCTCCTCCACGAGTTCACGGGCCGCGGCTGCCCGCGGCGTCTCGCCCGGCTCGACCTTTCCGCCAGGCGGTACCCATCCACGCACGCGGTGCCGTACGAGCAGGACGTTGCTGTAGGCCGGGTCGGTGACCCAGACCTCGGCCGCGAGCGGCTCCATCAGCGTCTGATGGGCGCACAGCCACGCCTGGGCGTCATCGAACTCCATCGCAGCAAGGCGAGCATCGGCGACCACCGCTTCCACGGTCAACTGGTCAATCACCTGACCCAGCCTAAGCCGACGTCGCGCTCCTACAGGTCGTGGAGATCTTGCGTCCACTGGTCGCGACGCTGGTGGCGGAGCTGCACGCCGTGCGTGCCGCTGTGCCTCACCTCGGGCCCTGGTGTGAGTGGGTGGAGAAGGCCGCGGGGATGGTGCTCCTGGCGTCCGGCCGGTGGCCGGGACGTCCACCCGAGGACGATGACGAGGTGCTAGCGGGTGCAATCGCGGAGTTGTTGCGAGCGTCCAGCGCACTGAGTGCGGCCGGGCAGGGCCAGCCGGCAGAACAGCCGCCCGAGCCCGAGCCGCCCGGCCCCCGAACCGGTCGAGACCGACGCGCAGCGGCAGCAACAACGAGTACAACGCCGCGGCCGCCCGCCACGGAAGCGAGCCGCCTTCATCAACGGCGTCCACGGTGGGTCGCGAACTGCAGCGGGTGACGGCCACCGCCATGAGCCGGGCGGGATGGTCTGGCTACGACGCCGGCTGGGCGCAGCGGGCTCGCCAGTGGTGGCTGGAGGTCCGTCACCTCGCCGACCTGGCCGCCGTTCCTGAGACCCGGGTCACCGGGCTAGCTGCGATGGCACTGCAAGCCGGTGAACGCCCGGGCGGTGGCCCGGAAGCGGTCGAGTTGGCCCAGACCGCCACCGCTGCCGCCATGACGGAGGGCGCCCCGCCGAGCCTGCTGTCCCTGCTGACGGCGCGGGAAGCCATCGGCCACACCCAGGTCGGCGACCACCCGGCCGCAACCTCCGCTATCGCCCGGGCCCGCCACTGGCTCGATCAGGGACGCCGGCCGGACGAGCCCTTCTGGCTCAGTTTCTACGGACCGGCCGATCTCGCCTGGCATGAGACCAGGGTGGGATTGCTCACCAGGATCGGCAAGGCCGCCGAGACCGCAGCCCGCACCGCGGTCCACAGCGTCGATGCCACCTCCTTTCCGCGCAATCACCTGCTCTATACCGTGCGCTTCGGGTTGCTGCTGACCCAGCTCGGCCAGTTCGACGAGGCCATCAGTGTCACCCGCAGTGCCGTGCAGGGGTGCACCCGGTGCGCGGCTCCGGCCGGATCGTCGCCGATCTGCGCCGCACCGTTAACCTGCTAGGACAGCAGAACTACCCACCCGCGAAGACCTTCGCCACCACTGCCCGCCACCTGCTCCCCAGGGCAGCGTAGTAGCGCCCTACCCCCGCTCATAGCAATCCTCCCTGTGAAGGACCCTGTTAGCTCACCAGGCGCGACGGATACCTCCGAACCCGATCGACGGCTGGTGGGATACTCGTCCGCGACGTAAGGAGCTCCAGTCGCAGGCGTGAGGAGCTCCAGCCGCACCTGACGGCTCGTCGAAGGGGTCATGGCAAGCGTGGACAGTCGGGAGCTTGCTGCGGTCTTCGCCGGCGGGGCGCTCGGGGCGCTGGCCCGAGCGATCCTGAGCGAGGAGCTTGCCGCAGCGCCGGCGAGCTGGCCCTGGGCGACATTCGGGGTGAACATCGTCGGGGCGTTCCTGCTGGGGTACTTCGCGACCCGGCTGCAGGAGCGCCTGCCGCTGTCCAGCTACCGCCATCCGCTGCTGGCCACCGGCCTGTGCGGGGGCCTGACCACCTTCTCGACCATGCAGGTGGAGATCCTGCGGATGCTCGACGGGCAGCAGTGGGGCCTGGCTGCGGGGTATGCGGCGGCCAGCGTGCTGTGCGGCTACGCCGCGATCCAGCTCGCCACCGCCCTGGTGCGCCGGGTGTGGGTGCGGGCATGAGCATGGTGGTATGGGCCGGTGTGGGGCTGATCGGCGGGCTGGGGGCGGTGCTGCGCTTCCTGGTCGACCGGGCGATCTCGTCCCGCACCGCGAGCGCCTTCCCGTACGGCACGCTGGTGGTCAACCTCTCCGGCTCGGTCCTGCTCGGGCTGCTCACCGGGCTGGCGCTGAGCCACGAGCAGGCACTACTGGCCGGTACCGCGGCGATCGGTTCGTACACCACGTTCTCCACCTGGATGTTCGAGACCCAGCGCCTCGGCGAGGAACGCCAGGTCCGCGGGCTCGCGGCCAACGTGCTGGTGAGCCTGGCCGCCGGAATCGCCGCCGCGGCACTGGGCCAACTGGTAGGAAGCCAGTTGTGAACCAGGACTGCCTCAAGCTGACCACCTACTTCGGCGAGCGCCAGCGGACCGGGCGGGCCTTCGTCGCGGACGTCCAGCTCGAGCTGTTCGGCCGGCGGGAGATCGCCACCAGCATCCTGCTCCGCGGCGCCGAGGGGTTCGGGCACAAGCACCAGTTGCGCACCGACCGGCTGCTCACCCTGTCCGAGGACCTGCCGCTGGTCTCCGTCGCGGTGGACACCCGCCCGAAGATCGAGGCGCTGCTGGACGAGTTGCGGGCGGTCGGGCACCGCGGGCTGGTGACGCTGGAGCGGGCGCGCCTGCTGCGCGCCGGCATCGCCCCGCTGCAACTGGCCGAGGAGCCGCCGGAGGCCACCAAGCTGACGGTGTACGTCGGCCGCAAGGAGCGGGTCTACCGGGTGCCGGCCTTCGCCGCGGTCTGCGACCTGCTGCACCGCCGCGGCATCGACGGCGCCACCGTCCTGCTGGGGGTCGACGGGACGGCCCATGGGCAGCGGGTCCGTGCCCGGTTCTTCGGCCGCAACGCCGACGTGCCCATGATGATCATCGCGGTGGGTTCGGGCGAGCGGATCGGCCGGGTGCTGCCGGAGCTGGGTGGTCTGCTGGCGGGGCCGCTGATCACGCTGGAACGGGTCCGGGTCTGCAAACGCGACGGCGAGCTCATCGAGCGCCCGCAGGCGCTGCCGGGTACCGACGAGCACGGCCTGGCCGGGTGGCAGAAGCTCATGGTCTACACCTCGGAACGGGCGTTGCACCAGGGCACGCCGGTGCACCGGGCGCTGGTGCGGCGGTTGCGCCAGTCCGGTGCCCGGGGCGCGACGGCGCTGCGCGGAGTCTGGGGTTTCCACGGCACACGCCCCCCGCACGGGGAACGCCTGCTGCAGCTCGGACGCCGCGCACCGGTCGTCACGGTGATCATCGACACCCCGGAGCAGATCGCGGCCTGCTTCGAGATCGTCGACGAGCTCACCACCGAGCACGGCGTGGTCACCAGCGAGCTGGTCCCGGCGCTGACCGCGCTCCCCGACGAGCAGCGCCGCGGCGGTCTGCAGCTCGCCCGGCGCACCTGCTAGCCGCGGTATCCGCTGGAAGCGTGACGTGCCTACGTCCGGTCACACTGAACCGGTCAATCTTCAGTGTTTCACCGCCTTGCCGCAGAGCGGTGGCTGTGTCAGAATGCGATGATCACTGGTTCGATCCGGGTTCATCCGGGATTGCTGAGGTGGGTGATGGCCGAGTCGGCGGCAGTGGCGCCTGCCCGGCTCTTCTTGAGCTGGACTCACCGGGACCGGAAGCTGAAGGAGGCGTTGCTGGCCGATCTGCTTCCCGCCCTCGGCATGTACCGGGACCTCAGCATCGAGTGGTGGGAGGACAGCCACCTGACCTGCGGGCAGGACCTGGTTCCCGGCATCGTCGACCGGCTGGACGAGGCCGACTTCGGCGTGCTGCTGTTGAGCAACCCCTACTTCGGTAGCAGCTTCATCCAGCGCTACGAGCTGCCACGGTTCGCCGGCACCGGCGCTGACAAGGGGTCACTGCCGGTTGCGTTGAAACCGCTTCCCGGGTTCGGCGCGAGCTGGAACATGGGCGGTATCGAGCGCCAGGTGGTGTTCACCAGCGCCGGTCGGAGCTTCGCGGAAGTGTCCGGCGCGGGGCGGACGAGATTCGCCAACGAACTCGCGGACGCGATCCGGCGGCGGATTCGCGGACTGAACGGTTACCGTTCGTTATGACCGCCTGGTTGCTCCGCGAGCAGGTGGCCCGCCACGTCGTGGCATTACGGAGCCGGTCGGCTCTGACCGCTCTGCAGTCGGCCCGGTTGGCGGCGATCGTCGACACGATGGCCGATGATGGCCGGTTCCTGCTCCGCGACGCCCTGGTGGCTGCCGAGTTCCCGGCGGGCGACACTCGCGCCCAGGACGCCTTCCAGGACTTTCGCAAGAAGGTGAACCGGGCCGCGGCAACTGCCGGTATCGAGCTGGCGCTCGAGCTGGACTCCCGTAAGGCGCCGCCGGACCAGCGCCACGGCTGGTTCACCGGCGGCGACCTGGTCGACGACGGCATCGCCTCCTTCACCGACGCGGCGGCCAGCAGGACCGGGATCGAGCACCCGATCGACCAGGCCGTCAGGGAGCTCGGTAAGTCCCGCCGAACCCGGGTGTACGTCAGTTTCCCCGACGGCGCCGCCCGGACGGTGGGGACACTGCTGAAGCAACTTCGCGAGGACCTGGAGCTGGACGCCGACCGCTCCTGGGACGTGGTCGACGCCACCGCGGTGGGGCTGGGCGAGGACGAGGACATGGTCCGGGACCGGCTCTGTGCGCAAGCAGACGTCCGGGTAGCGCTGGTGAACTCCGCCTATCTGGCGCGCGGGGCACGAGAGCGCAGCAGGGTGTTGAACTGCCCCGGACCAGTCGTTGCGTTCGCCTTGAGCCGCTTGCCGGACGGCCCACTGGACCTGGCCCCGCTGCGCCTTCATGACATCAAGCGCCGCACACAGCCCTGGGACGAGCTGACGCGCACCGACCACCGGCACCGCTACGTCAACGACCTGGCAGATGAGATTCGGTGCGCGCTCCGGCCGCCGTTCCCTGGGGTCGCCATCGGGGACCGTTCGCCGGACGGCCCGCTGGCGGAGTGGTCATCGCGCGCGGCGCAGCGGCGGCGAGCCGACGACAGCGCGCGCCTGATCGAGGCCGAGCTTGCCCCGACCACCCTCAAGGAGTCCCATCTGGACCGCTCCGAGCCCACGCCGGGCAACGCGGTGCGGGCGGTCGCGCGCCTGGTCGAGTGGGCCACGGACCCGGGCGGCGGGGCGCCGCGACTGTGCGCGCTCCTTGGCGACGTGGGCATGGGCAAGACGACGACGGTCAAGCTGTTCACCCAGCGGCTGCTCACCATGCGAGCCGAGGGCGAACGCTGCCCGCTGCCGATCCTGTTCGACCTGCGCGACGTGCGGATCAGCAGCCTGACCGAAAACATGACGCTCGACCAGATCCTGACCACGATGCTGGACGCCCACCGCCCGCTCGGCGCCGCGAAGGACCGGCTCACCGCCGAGGTCGTCTGCCAGCGGGTGAGCCTCGGCGATGCGGTGGTGGTGTTCGACGGCCTCGACGAGGTGCTCGTCCACCTGGACCCGCACGATCAGCAGTTGTTCACCCGCCAACTGTGGCGGGCGGTCGAGGCGGAGTCGGGAAGCAAGATGCTGCTCACCTGCCGCACGCAATACTTCCGGACGATCCGCGAGGAGACCAACTACTTCCTCGGCGAGGAACGGCAAGGACTGCGGGGCGAGAATTACCTGGCGCTGTTGATGCTTCCCTTCCGGGAAGACCAGGTGCGCGAGTACCTGGTCACCAACGTGGACCGGGACGAGTCCTGGGTCGACGGTTTCCTCGCCACCATGGCCGGCGTGCACAACCTGCCGGAACTGGCCCGCCGCCCACTGACCTTGCGGTTGATCGCCGACCAGGTGGAGTTCATCGAGACCGCCAAGCTGGCGGGCCGCACGCTGCGCTCGGTGGACCTCTATCGAGAGTTCGTCGACCGTTGGCTGTCCCGAGACAGCAGCAAGCACAGCCTGCACCCGGAGCACAAGCAACTGCTGATGGAACAGCTCGCGGCCGGGCTGTGGCGCTCCGGAAAGAACTCCTGGGAACCGGCTCAGGTCGACGACTGGCTGCTTGAGGTCCTTGACCAGCGACCGGACCTACAGCGCCACTACCGAGAGCGGGTACCCGACCTGTGGAAGGCCGATTTCCGGACCGCGACCTTCCTCTCGCGTCAGGGCGACACCTTCTCGTTCGGCCACCAGTCCCTCTTCGAGTACTTCCTTGCCGGGTACCTCTGCCGCGCGCTGACTGACACCAGCGCAACCGCCGGACGGGTGCTCGAGTCCTGGGCGATGCCGGTGCCCAGTCCCGAAACGCTGGACTTTCTCGGGCAGTCGATCGCCGGTCTGCCCGACGACCGACGATCGGTGGCACTGCAAGCACTGACCCTGACCACGACCGAGTACGTCCCCCAGACCTCGGAACTCGCTCTCGCCTACGCGCTGCGGGCAGCCGGACGAGGACATCCCCATCAGTCCCTGGTCGGGGTCCAACTGCCTGGAGCGCAGTTGGCAGGGTTGGTCATCGGCACGGACCACACCCAGGCGGGCGACCGCCGCAACCGGCCGCGGTTGTCCCTGGCCGGAGCCAACCTCGCGCGGGCGGTGCTGCGCCGCACGACGTTCCACCAGGTGGATCTCACCGGCGCCGACCTGAGCGGCGCGGACCTGACAAACGCGGAGGTGCATGGCTCGCGGCTGGCCTCGGCGCGGTTCTCCGGCGCGCGCGCGACGGGGACCATGCTACGCGAGTGTGAGATCGACGGCGCCGAGCTCGCCGATGCCATCGCTTACCAAGCGCAGCTCCTTCGATGCACTCCGCGGCCAGAGCAGATCACCGGATGGCTCGTCGCACCCCTGCCCGAACCTGCCAGGCAGCCGTTGAGCAAGTCCGCGGAACTGCGTCCCCTGACCGGCCACACCGGCGCGGTGTTGTCGGTGGCCTACTCCCCGGACGGTACCCACCTGCTCAGCGGCAGCGACGACGGGTCGGTGCGGGTCTGGGACGCGGCCACCGGAGCGCCCGTGCACCAGCTCAGCGGCCACACCGGCAGGGTGTTGTCGGTGGCCTACTCCCCGGACGGCACCCACCTGCTCAGCGGCGGCGACGACGGGTCGGTGCGGGTCTGGGACGCGGCCACCGGAGCGCCCGTG
>DASTLT010000087.1:0-6845 GCA_035714625.1 Pseudonocardiaceae bacterium
GCAGGCACCGGCGGCAGCTCCGACATGAGCCACCATGATCAGCACACCGGCACGGCGGTCAAGCCGACACGCCGCAGACACCTCACACGACCCACAGAACCCAGCACTCACTCACGCCACGACGGGTCCTGAATAGCTACCTTGTCGTGGGTGATCCCAATGAGCTGCTGGCCGCTGTCGGCATCCCAGATCCGGGCCGTGTAATCCTCGCTGGCGGTGGCCAGCCAGCGCCCATCCGGGCTGAATACCACGCCCACCACCACATTGTCGTGAGTGACCGTGACGAGCTGCTGGCCGCTGTCGGCATCCCAGATCCGGGCCGTGTAATCCTCGCTAGCGGTGGCCAGCCGACACCCGTCCGGACTGAACGCTACGCCGACCACGACATTGTCGTGAGTGAATGTGGCGAGTTGCCGTCCGCTGTCGGCGTCCCAGATCCGGGCGGTGTGGTCGTCGCTGGTGGTGCCCAGCCAGCGCCCATCCGGGCTGAATGCCACGGTCGGCCCCCGCACGTGTGCCGGCCGGCCACGAGCATTGGGACGCACTCCCTTGTGTGTGACACTCAGGTATTCCTGGCCACTGGTGATATCCCAGATCCGCGCATTCTTGTCGACGCTGATGGTGGCCACCCGGTTGCCGTCTGGGCTGAACGCCACCGCGTTGACCGCCTTGCGGTGCCGCAGGGTCTGCACCGCTTTGGGGTGATGGACAATGGTGAGCGAGTGCGGCGGTGATATTGCCGGGTCGGGGAGTTCCCGGCGAGCCCGGGCCAGCAGAGCGGCAGTGTCCCGATAGTCGGAGTCGAGTTGTTCCAGCACCTCGATCGCCTGCCGCCACCTGCCGGCGTCGAGCAGGCGCAGCCCGCGGCGATACTGCGAGGCAATTCCTGCGGCCCGTTCGGCAGCAATGAGCTGGGCTCGCGCCAGAGTCACCAGCCCGTCGGGATCTGCCGCGGCCGGATCCAGGATGTGCAGTCGTTCACCGATCTTGACCACTGCCGCCCACTGTTCGGCCCGGCACAGCCGACGAGCCTCGGCTTGCCAACCGGCGAGCTGTTGGCGACGCCGGGCGTTGTCCAACCGCTGCGCAACGTCCCGGTAGGCGGGTTCAGCCTCGATAACCTTCGTGAACATCCTGACGGCCTCGTCCCAGTCCTCGGCCTCAGCGGCCACGCATCCCTGGGCATAGCGGGTGGCGAGCTGCTGCTGGTGACGGGCCTGTTCCAGCTTGACGGCAACATCTGGATGGTGCCGGTAGCGGTGGGTGAGCACCTGTTGCAGCAGCACAACGGCCTCATCCCACTGCTCGGTCCAGAATGCGGCCAGCGCGCGGTCGTAGAGTGCCTCCGCGTCCCGGACGTCGATCGGGTCCACGTGCGGGCGGAGTTGCGGGTTGGTGCTGCCGAAGATGCGTCCTTCGGGAGCACGCAGGTACAGCACCGGCGTGCCCCACTCCAGGGTGTCGTTATTGTCCAGTCGCAGCGCGCGGCGGGCGCGCATGACGCTGTCATCCACCGGCCGCCGTTTGGCCACACTCTGGTAGAACGTCTGGGCGAACACGATTGCGGCGGGGTCGGAGATCTCGAACTGCATCGCCACCACCGCTGGGATCCACCGCCGGACCAGCGCCCCGGCAGTGCTGGAGAACGCGTCCAGGGCACTACCCCGGCCGGTGTCGCAGGCATTGAGCACCACCAGCCGCAGCGTGTGGTGCTCGGCGAGGAGCCGGCTGACATCGTCAGCACCGACCCAGCGGGTACGGCCCGCATGGTCGGCCAGCGCCAGCGTGCCCTCTTCGGTGTCCCGGTTGTACCCGCCGTGACCGACGAAATGGAAGACGTGCCAGGAACCTTGGTCCAGCGCGTCCTCCAGCGCGTTGTAGGTTTGCCCACCCACCCAGGACAGCTCCACCAGCCCATCGCGCTCCAGATCCGCCCGCGCAGTGTGCAGCCGCCGCTGCTCCTCGTCGACCTCCAACGCATGCTGGTCACCCGGACGGGCCACCATGCCCAGGATCCGCAGCGGCAAGGCGACCTGCAGCGGCTGCCGAGGTGCCAACACCTCGGGGTAGCGCACCAGCGGCATGCTCAATCCCAAGTAGTCCTGCTGCCCGGGATCGAACAGAAACTCCCACGGCAGCCGGGCCAGCTCCGGCGGACGCACCCGCAGCACCAGGCGCAGCACACTGCCCTGCTCGCGGGCACGCTGCCGACTGGCCACGTACAGACTCCGCACATCGCCGGCCACCAGGGCCTCGAACAACTGCTGGCCCAGTTCCCGCACAGGGCGCTCGTCGGCGGTGGGCGCACCGCGCAGCACCGCCGACGAGGCCAGCACCTTGTCCCTGACCACAGCAAGTTGGTGATCCAGTTCGGCGCACGTCAAGGGCAGGCGCATGACCGCAGTGGCCTCCCCACCAGGCGCCCGCGCAACCACCGAGTAGGTGTCACCGGTACCCGAGCTGATCTCCAGCTCGAAGTCGAGCGTCGTCATGCCCGCCCCTCCGAGCAAGTCACCCCGCGCGCCCTCACGCGAGTCATTGAACGATCTTAGAAACTACCGCCAGTCAACAGCACACCGCACTCAGTCAACAGCACACCGCACTACTGAATGACACCGCACCACTTGTTGTCGCCTCCGCTGAAGACCAGGAAGATGCCAGCTTCTGCGGGGTGACCCGCCCGCGTGGTAGACGCTCCACCAGCAACCATGGCGTAACCTCAGCTCGCTCGGTGCGAGCCGAGGAACGAGGATGTTACAAATATGTAAAATCTAGTGTCCCCATGAGGTGGTACTCAGCTGCGCGTGTCAAGACCGCCCGGAGGGGAGAATTCCGGGCCCCACCGAAACGGTAACGCTTTCGGCTGCAAGCACCTCATCGCCCAGCGCCGACTGCCGTTCGGCTCCGAATGGCTGTTCTGGACGGCCCAGAACCGTGATTCGGCTCCGAATAGCGGCCGGTGCTACCCGGGGGCCGTCCTCGCGCGGAGGCTCGTCAGCGGGCGATGGAGGGCTCACCGCGGGGTACCGTCAGCCCACGAACTGCTTGGCCAGGTCAGCGGGGACGGCGCGCTCCTCGAGGATCCGCCGGTTGAGCTCGGTCAGTTCCTCCGTGGTCAGTTTGGCGGACACCTGGTTGAGCGCGTTCACCCCCGCTGGGCTCAACGTTCCGGAACGGACCAGCGGCAGGATGCGCTGGGCGGGGTACATGTTGCGCGGGTCGGCCAGCTCGACCCAGCCGTTGGCGGCGATGTCCGGCGAGGTGGTGAACAGGTTCACCACCTGCACCTGACCGCTGCGCAGGGCCTCCAGCGTCACCGGGCCGCCGGCGTCGGTGGTCTTGATCTCCCGGAAAGAGCAGCCGTAAACCTCGGCGATCTTGTCCTGCCAGCGGCCGGGCCACTCCCCAGCAGCGCCCAGGGTGAGCTGGCCACACACCGGCCCGAGCTGGTCCATGCTGGTCAGCCCGAGGGACTGCGAGGTCTGCTGAGTAACCACCAGGACGTCGGAGTCCTCCGCCTGCGACTGCTCGAGTACCTCAAGGCCGTCGGGCAGGGCCTGCTGCAGCGCCGCGTACACCGCATCCGGCGCCGTGACGGTGGCGTCGGGGTCGAAGGACTGCAGCAGGTTGCCGGAGTACTCAGGCATCACAGTGATCGATCCGTCGGCCAGAGCGCGGTTGGTGATCTCCCGGGTGCCCAGCCGGGGACGGGTCTGCACCTGGACCCCCGCCTGACGCAGCGCCGCGGCGTAGATCTCCATGAGCAGCTCGCTCTCGGCGAAGTCGGCCGAGCCGACGACGACCGGGCCGCCCTGCTCACCGCCCCCGCCGAGCGGATCGGACGACCCGCAGGCCGTCACGACCGCCGCCATCAGGATGGCCGCGACCAGTGCCACGATGCGCTTCATCGACGCTCCCGTTCTCATCAGGGGCCACCGCCCCGTGGTCGCCCGGCACCGCCCGCGCTCGCCGCGGACAGCCGGACGCCGGTCGGCACCACCAGCCGGGCCATCCCGGCCAGCAGCAGGTCCAGCAGCACCGCCAGCGCCGCGGTGAGCAGCGCGGCGGCCACCATCTGCGGGTAGTCCAGCGAGCGCAGGCCGTCCAGCAGCAACCGGCCCAGCCCACCCAGCCCCAGGTAGGCCGCCACCGCGGTGGTCGCGACCACCTGCAACACGGCGCTGCGCAGCCCACCGAGCAGCAGCGGCAGCGCTGCTGGCAGCTCGACCTGCCAGAGGCACTGCGTCGAGGTCATACCCATTCCCCGGGCCGCGTCAACGATCTCGCGCTGCACGCTCTGCACTCCGGCGTAGCTGCCGGCCAGTACCGGAGGTACAGCCAGCACGACCAGCGCCACCACGGTGGCCACGTCAGCCGAGCCCAGCAGCAGGAACAGGAACGTGAGCAGGCCCAGCGTCGGCAGGGCGCGCATCGCGTTGGTCAGCCCGACCAGCACCACCCCACCCCGACCGGTGTGCCCCACCGCCAACCCGAGCGGCACCGCAATCACCACCGCCACCAGCACCGTGACGACGGTGTAGTACAAGTGCTCAGCGACCCGCATCGGCACCCCGCCAGGGCCACGCCAATGTGCTGGGTCGCCGAACCAGGCCAGCACTTCGTTGACGATCATGCTTGGGCACCTGCCCGCAGCCCCGGCGTGCTCACCCAGCGCAGCCCCACCAGCAGCAGATCCATGACCAGCGCCAGCAGCAGCGTCGCCACGATGCCGAGCACGATCGGCGCCAGATAACGGACCTGGAACCCCTCGGTGAAAAGCTGGCCCAGCCCCCCAAGGCCGATGAAGGCCCCCACGCTGACCAGGCTGATGTTGCTCACCGAGGCCACCCGGACGCCGGCAGCGAGCACCGGCACGGCCATCGGCAGCTCCACGGCGACGAACCGGCGGGCCGGTCGGTAGCCCATGGCGGTAGCCGCGGCCACCACGTGCCCGGGCACCGCGTCCAGCGCGTCGACCACCGGCCGTACCAGCAGCGCCACGGTGTACAGCGCCAGCGCCACCACCACGTTCGCGCCGTCGAG
The DNA here is from genome assembly GCA_035714625.1 of Pseudonocardiaceae bacterium. GTDB lineage: Bacteria > Actinomycetota > Actinomycetes > Mycobacteriales > Pseudonocardiaceae. Next base: position 5,044 of record DASTLT010000087.1, read on the forward strand.
GATGCGGGTGCCCAGGACGCTGGGCATGAGCACGAACAGGGCCAGCGCCGGCACCGTGTACAGCACGCTGGCCGACCCCAGGACGGGGGCGCGTAGCCAGCGCACCCGCTGCGCCGCCCATCCCAGCGGCACCGCCACCGCCAGCCCGAGCAGCAGCGGGACGACCGCGAGCACGACATGCTCACCGAGCAGATCGAGCACCTTCTCCCGATTGCTCGGGCTGCTCAGGTAGCGCAAGATCTCCTCAAGCATCGTTCCCCCGGTGGCGGCGCCACGCCGCGAGCACTTCCTCGGCCCGCACGCCGCCCACCACCGCGCCGGTGTCGTCGACGACCACACCCAGTCCCGAAGGGGAGGACAGCGCCGCGTCCAGCGCGGTGCGCATCGGCCCGCCCAGCCGGTGCAGCGACCCCCCGGCACGCACCGCCTGCCCGCCGCCTGGGTGCGGGGGGGCCAGCCAGCCGCGCGGCCTGCGCTGCCCGTCCACGGCAAGCCACCACCCCGGCCCGGCTGCGGGTGCGCCGATCCGCACGGTGGCCAGCTCATGCACCGCCAGCCCATCCGTCGAGACGAATGACAGGCTGCGGTAGCCACGGTCGCGTCCGACGAATCCGGCGACGAACTCGTCGGCCGGCTCGGCCAGCAGTTGCTGCGGCGGGCCAAACTGCGCCAGCACGCCCCCGGCACGCAGCACCGCGACGCGGTCACCGAGCTTGATGGCCTCATCGATGTCGTGGGTGACGAAGAGGACGGTCTTGCCCAGCTCACCCTGCAGCCGCAGCAACTCGTCCTGCAGGCCCTCCCGGACCACCGGGTCGACGGCGGAGAACGGCTCGTCCATCAGCAGCACGGGTGGGTCGGCGGCGAGCGCCCGGGCGACGCCGACCCGCTGCTGCTGGCCACCGGAGAGCTGCCCGGGGTAGCGCCGGGCGAGCTCGCTCGGCAGACCGACCAGCTCGAGCAGCTCACTGGCCCGGGCCCGGGCGGCCCTGCGGGTGGCGCCGGTGAGCAGCGGCACGGTGGCCACGTTGTCCAGCACGGTGCGGTGCGGGAACAGCCCCGCCTGCTGGATGACATAGCCGATGCCGCGGCGCAGCTCGGCCGGCGGCCGGGAGCGGACGTCCTGCCCGCCGACCAGCAGTGTGCCCGAGGTGGGCTCCACCATCCGGTTGACCATCCGTAGGGACGTGGTCTTGCCGCAGCCCGACGGCCCGACCAGCACGGTGATCTGCCCTGGTGCGGCGATGAGATCGAGCTGTGCGACGGCGACGGTGCCGTCGTCGAACCGCTTCGTCACCCCTCGGAACTCGATCAATCTCTGCACCTCGATCCGCAGCGGGGGTTTCCCGGTCCCAGGATCCGACACAGCGTGCACCAGAGCCCGACACAGCGTGCACCAGAGCCCGACACGCGGGCTAGAGGAGGGAGCCTAGGGCCAGGAGGGCGCGGAACTCGGGCGCGTTGACGGCGCGGGAGAACAGCCAGCCCTGGAAGGCGTCCACGCCGAGCTGGCGCAGCACCTGGAACTGGGTCGCGGTCTCCACCCCCTCGGCCACACAGGACCGGCCCATGGCGCGCGCCATGTCGACCACCGCGCGGGCCACCGCGAAGTCCGAGGGGTCCACGCCGACCCCTGCGACGAACCGCCGGTCCACCTTGACGATCTGCGCGGGCAGCTCCTTGAGCCGGGCCAGCGACGAGTAGCCGGTGCCGAAGTCGTCCACCGCGAACCGCACTCCGCGATCGACCAGGGCGGCCATCGCCTCCCGGGTCCGGGAGGGCAGGTCGACCAGCGCTGTCTC
>DASTLT010000088.1:0-9088 GCA_035714625.1 Pseudonocardiaceae bacterium
CATCGGCCACCCCGACGCGGGGTCTGATCAGGCAACAACGGCTTCAGTCGAGCCCATTCCTCATCGGTCAGATCATGGCGATCAAGCACCCAGAAGATCTATCGTATCCGCCCACCGAGATCCACGGGACACGCTCTAGTCAGTACGCGCTTGCCGGGAACCGTTCACTGGGTCCAGCACGTCATAGTACGGTCACCCAAGGTAAGTGGAGGAGGGGACCGTCGTGACGAGCAGCTTCGCGCAATCCCAGGCGCACTTGGCGGGCATCGCCCAGCAGCACGCCGAACTGCGGGCCGCCGTTGCCGCCGGCGAGCTGTGGATGGACGCCGACGTCGCCGAACGCGCCGCCGCCCGCTGCGACCAGGCCGTCCGCGACCTCGACGACTGGTTAGCCGGCGCGGATGTGCTCACCAAGAAGCGCAAGTTCGGCGCCAACGAGGACGGCGAAGCGGCCGCGAAGGCATTCGCCCAGGCTGGCCGGGAGTTCATCGCGACAGTCCAGAACGCTCAGCGGGTGATCGCGAACATGGCAACCACCTTCCGGGCTGCCGGACGAACGGTCGCGCACGCCGACGAGGCGGGTGCGCAGATGTTCCGGGACGCGGGCGAATGATCCGCACCCACACGGCCCTGACAGCGGTCGTCGTAGCGGCCGGGTTGCTCCTGGGTGGATGCGGATCCGACGCATCAGGCACCCCGGCAGTGCCTGTGGTGGCCGACGCCAGCAAGGTGGACATGTGCACCATCCTCACCGACGCCGAGCTCATTGCGCTGGGCATCGAGCCGGCCACCCACAAGCCGATGGACCAGTTGGGCATCGTCGGCTGCCGATGGCTAGGTAAGCCGTTCACGCTGCGCCTGGAACGGGACGAGGAGACCGTGGCCGAGTACGTCGCCCGCCGGGACGACCCGGCGTTCACCATTTTCCGGGAGAACGCCGTCAATGACCGCGCCGGGGTCCAGCTTAGTGTGAGACCTAACGGTGACCAGTGCGAGCAGTTGATCGATGGCGGATCGGTGTCGCTCGCGGTGAGCGTGGCTTTAGCGTTCAGCCTGAGTCCACCAAAGATTGATCCGTGTGCCGAGGCGTTGCGGATCGCGGAGATGATCGAGCCTCGGTTGCCGCAAGGTGGGGAGTGAGATGACCGGAGTATGGGACAGCGTGGGCGAGTTCGCCGGTGGCGTCGTCGACGGGGCAGGTGAGGTCGTCGGTGGAATCGCGCGCGGGGTTGGGGACGTGGTCGGGGTCTTCGACATTGGCGAAGCGAGGGGTACTGCCGGTGGGTCAAGTAACTGGGCGGCCTGGGGGCATGCGGAGATCTGCGCCATGCTGGACACCACGGTCGAGCCTGCCGACATCGACGAGGGCGCGAGGGCCTGGGCCGAGTGGAACCGCCGTGCCGCAGACATCATCACGCAGTGGACCGTCGAACTGCGGGCGATCGTGTCGGCGGGGTGGCGGGGCGCATCGGCGGATGCGGCACTCGCGAGCCTCGGGCCGGTCGACAGTTGGGTGCAGAGCCTGTCCGACAATGGGGAGCACACCGCGAAACTTTTGGATTCCTCCGGCTACTCTGCGGGGCAGGCAAAGGCCACTGTGCCACCGGCGGTATCGCATGACTGGCGGCAGTCACTGACCAGCTTTGGTCTGGGTGGTCCGGGTGCTGCGCTGGTAGACGCGGTCGCCCAGGACCGGGCGCAGGCCGAGGCGCATGCCGACGCGGTACGGATCATGACCAACGTGTACTCCGCGCCGATCAACGACAACCTCTCCGCGCTCCAGCCGCCCGCGCAGCTCTCCGACCCGACAGTGCAGCCGCCGGAGCCCTCCCCGGACGGCGGGCCGCGGCTTAGCCTCTACCCTGCCGAGCCGGTCGGGCAAGGCGGACCGGGCGGGTTAAGCGGGCCGGACGGTGGCCGCGGTGGCAGTGGCAGCCTGCCGAACCAGCCGCCGTCTGTGGCGAATTTGCAGAACGTGGCCGGAAGCAGTGGCCCGGGATTCGCAGAGAACGGACCGTTCGGGCCGGCTCAGCCCACCGGACCGCAACAGCCCGTCGTCGGCCATGGTGGCAGCGGCAAGGGTTCCGGCGCTGGTGCCGTGCCGTTCATCCCGCCGATGACGGGCGGGGGAATCGGGAGTGATGCCGAGCGGGCCCACCGGGGATTCCGCGCTGCCGGGCCTGGGAGTGGTCGGCCCAGCGGCATCGGCGGCACCGGGGGCGGAGCGAGTTTCGGGCCCCGCGGATCGGGCGGCACAACCGCAGGCCCCGGCACCGGAGGGGTCGGTGAGGGCCGTGCCGGGAGCGGTACCGGCATGGGTGGCGCTGCGGCGACGGGTCGCGGCGGCGGGGGCGTCGGTGGTGTGCCGGTGGGCGGCGCCGGCCCCGGCCGGGGTGGGGAGGACACCGAGCACCAGCGCCCGTCCTATCTGATCGAGATGAATGACATTTTCAGCGATGGCCGCAAGGTCGCTCCGCCGGTGATTGGCGAGGATCCGCCCGAGCACTACCGATAGCCGCGCTCGCACGAGGGCCGACAAACGAGCAGGTCGTCGCTGTCCGTCCGGGCTAGCTGCCCTGGTGCGCTTCCGGGGCGAGGTGACAGCCGGTGTTCAGGGCGAGGATGGTGTTGACCGCGGTACCGAAGATCAGCTCACCCCCGTAGGGGTCGGAAACTCGTATCTCGTGGTCGCTGGGGCGGTTGACGATGACCCGGGGCTCGGCGAACCCGTAGCGGTCGGTGATCTCGGCGATGATGCGCACCGCCTGATCCCAGCGGTCGTCCGGCAGGTTGCCCTTGGAGACCCACGTCGCCAGCGAGCGGCTGGTGGTGCCCTCGACCTCTTGGAAGTCGAAACCGCAACCCCGGGTGTCCACGCCGAACTCCTCGGTCCACTGCAGCGGACCAACCTCGGCGGAGAGCCGCTGGCGGATCTGGGTGCGCATCTGCTCGTAGCTGGCGGTGATCTGCTCGATGTCGGGCCGCTGCTGCAGTGTCTGGTGCTGGTTTCGCACGCTTCCACCTCCTGGGTTGTTCCCGCAGCCAGCCAGCACAGCCAGCAGCACCATCGTCGTCACCGCGCCCAACCGGATCATGGTGGTCATGTTCCCCATACGTCCCAGTTCTCCGGCTTGCGCAGCCAGTCACCCATCCCGCTGTTGCCGCCCACAATGGCACGCTGCGGTGTCCCGGCCACGATCACTCCCAGGTTGTACTGGCTGGTGCTGCCCTCGGCCAGGTAGTTGGTGTGTCCCGTGACTTCGGTGAGCACCCGGCCGTCCACGGTCTGCTCCCGGGCCGAGAGGTTGGTGACCCCCTCGAGCTGGTTCGGGTCGGTGCCGAACCGGCCCACGTCGGCCACCCCGTCCCAACTCGCCTCGAGCACGTAGGCACTGCCCGCGGGCACGTGCAGATCGGCCACCTCGGAGGTGCCGATCCCTGGCGAGCCGAAGAACACCACGTCGTCGACCCCGTGGGCCTGCTGCAGCGCCAGCCCGGTGGTGGTGGAGCCGTAGGAGTGGCCCAGCGCGGTGAGGTGCGGATCGTCGCTGCGCGAGGCGGTGAGCCCGTTCAGGAAGCCGGCCAGGGGCGCCGCGCCGCGGCGGGCAGCGGCCTCACCGGCCACCGAGTCCGACGGGTCCAGCGTCTCACCCCACTGCGGTGCCTCGTAGCCGATCCAGGTCACCACCGCCACCTGCCCGCCATCGCCATACTTTCCCGCCTGGTTCTGTGCCTCCCTGCGCAGCAGGTCCAGTTGGTCGTCGTAGCCGACCATGCTGTCCTGCACGGTCGACGTCATCCCGGGAGTGAACACCGCGACGTGCGCGGCGGTGTCGACATTCCCGCGCGCGATCGCCGCCTTGACCCGCTCCCCAGAGCTGTCCAGCACCAGCAACTGGCGCTCACCGGGTTTGCCCAGGGTGGCCTCGATGGCATCCAGCGCACGCACCTTGTGCTGCGCCACGGCGAGGTCGTGGGCCAGTGCCAGGTCCCGGGCGACCTCGAAGGACGGCATCTGGGACGGGCGCTGCAGGGCCTGCAACCGGGTCACCTCGGCCTGCAATGCGGCGCGCTCCTCGGGCAGCCGGACCCGGTTCGCCGCGTCGCGCGCCTGCGCCGGGATGCCGTCCAGGTTCCCGATCAGCTCAGGCCGGGAGACCACCAGGGTGAACCGCTCGGCCGCCGACAGCGACGCCCACCAGCCCGCATTGTCCGCTGCGGTGCCCCCTGGTGGTGGCCCGAGTGCGGACAGCCCACCGCCGAGATGCCCGGCGAGCGACGCCCCGGCCAGCGACGTGGTCCTCGGACCGTCATCGACCTGCCCCGCCGCGGCCTGCGCCATGAGCGCGGCCAGGTCGGTGGCGAGGTCGGCGGCCCGGCGCAGCACCTGCTCCACCCGGTCGGCCACCTCCGCCCGCACCAACACCCGCTCCGCCTGGATTTCCGCGTAGTCGGCCGTGTCCGGCGCCGGCGGATGCACGTCGAGCACCTCGCCCGTCCCAGTCACCTCGAAACCATGGAACCGGGCCAGGTCCTGCGCCTCGCCCAAAGCCCGGGTCACTGCCCGCGCGGCATCAGATGCCTCCCCTACCGCCCGGAGCACCGCCGAGACACCCGCGACCAGCCTGCGCAGCTCCTCGGCGAGCCGCTCATGGTCCAGCCGGGCCGCCGTCGCAGCGTCACCCGCCCAGCCAGCCGGGTTGCGGACCCCGGACAGCTCGTCCTCCAGCGACACCAGCGTGTCCCGCTGGCGGCGCAACCGGTCAAACACCCCGTCGAGCAACTCAGGGCGCCAACCGCGGATATCGCCCACCGTCAGCATCAACCGCCACCGCCGTCGCTGTAGCCATTGCTCCTCTCGCCTACATCTACGCCGCCTGTGCGGCGTAGGTCTGCGACGGCCTGTGCCTCAGCCGCGGCATACGCATCGGCGCTGTCCTGCAGATGCTCGCCGTGCGCGATGATCCCGCCCTGCCAGCCGGCGATCGCATCACGCCATGCCGTGGTCAGCTCGGCGGCGGCATGCACCGCCACCGTCCCGGGCAACGCCACTCCAATGTCACGCACCGCAGCACCAAGATCTACGGCTCCGGCCACCTCGCCCGCCGCCCGAGCCGCGCTCGCAGCCGTCCGCAGCGCCGCGACCAGGACCGAATATCCCACCGCCCCACCCCTTCCGGCGCTGACGAGAGCGCCTTGCCACCCGCAGTCGGCGCTCCTCGCACGTAGCTACCCCGGACAGTATCGCGTTAGTTTAGCGCCATGAAAGCGCTATAGTAGCGCTATGGCGACGATTCAGGTGCGGGACGTGCCCGACGAGGTGGCCGAGACCTACCGGCGGCGGGCTCAAGCCGCCGGCAAGTCGCTGCAGTCCTACATGCGCGAGCTGCTGATCGAGACGGCCCGGCGCCGCGACAAGGCCGAGGTGATGGCGATCGTGGAACAGGCCCTCGACCGCGACCCAGCGCCCGGCCTGAGTGCGGACACGATCCGATCTGGGTTGCAGGCGTTGCGGGGTGAGTGAGTACGTCGTCGACGCCGCTGCCGCGGTGAGCGCGCTGGGCCGCAAAGACGCTGTCGGTGTCGCTGCACACAAGCGGATCACTCAGGCGATCTGCCACGCTCCCCATTTGCTCGACGCGGAGGTGGGTCATGTGCTACGCCGTGGCGAACGCACCGGCGAGATCAGCGAGGAGACCGCGCGCACCGCGCTACGCGCCCTGCCGGAGATGATCGACCATCGTTACCCGCACACCGGTCGGCTGGCGGAGCGGGCTTGGGAGCTGCGCCATACCGTCACCTTCTATGACGCGCTGTACGTGGCCTTGGCCCAGGTGCTGAATGTGCCACTGCTCACCAGCGACGCCAGGCTCAGCAAAGCGCCCGGTCTCGGCTGCCAGGTGACGCTAATCAATTGATCGTCCCAGTGCCTCCACGGGCAGCCGACTTCACCTCCAACCTCCGCGACGGAGAACTCCGCGGAACCAACCTGACCGCCTGCGACGAGGCGCTCTTGGTGTTGGGCGCCCTTCACGTGCCCAACCCAGCACAGCCGTACCCTTCGGGGTGATGGTGCCGCCCTGCTCGAACAGCGTCAGTACACTGACGATCTCTTCTAGAGCCTCTTGTTGCTTGGACTCATCGGAAACCCCGACAAGCAGGCTCAGAGCGACTCCTAACTCTTCTGCAAGATCCGCACGTTCAGGCTCTTGACGAAGAAGATGACGACGGATATCAACTGCGGCGAAATACCGCCGCGCCGCCTCCCCCCCCCGACCCCCCACCCGGTCCAGATCCCCCAGCCGCTCGTAGGAGACGCCCAGGTCCCGCAAGTAACCGGTGTTATCCGGATCGGCGCCCACCAGCCGCTCCGCGATCTCCAACGCCTGCCCATAACGCCGCGCCGCCTCCCCCACCCGACCGCGACCAACTGCTATGTCCCCCAGCGAACCGATCCAGGCGAGGCGACGATCTGATCCGGATGGCAGATGCGCGAGCGTGTCGCGGATGAGGGCTTCTTCGTGGTCCCAGGCACCCCAGGCGTGCAACTGGGCGCAGACACCCTCAGTGAGGGCAGCGGCGTCGTCGGGTCGGCCGGCGGCGAGAAGGTGGTAGCGCGCCTCCAGCAGGTCGTCCAGATCCCGCTGCCGGTTCTGTGGCCATACCCGCACCCGCCACTGCCAGTACTCGGCGGCGCGCAGGTGAGCCTCGGTCACCTGGTCGCGGTCGGCCCAGCGACGGTGCAGTTCGGTGGCCGTCCAGCGATGGACGAACACCGTCGGGCCACCTGCGCCGGCCTCGATGGTGAGCAGGCTGGACGCAGCGCAGATCCTAACCAGCCGCGTCAGACCGCCAGGGGCGCGTCGGGGTGGACTGGGGAGCCGGCCCAGCTCGGCCAGGTGGGGGGCGAGCTGCTGCTGCAACGGCTCAGGCAACGTGGGTAGGTCGAGCGGCCCGTCCAGAGGCACTCCGGCGGCGGTGAGGATGTCGACGATCCGCTGCTCGGCGCCGCGACGATTGGGGAGGTACTCGGCGCTCGGGTCCTGCGCACCGACCTGGAACAGCAGCGCGGCCTCATCCACCGCCGACCGGTAGACCGAGGCGCCGAGCAGCAACTGCTCCGCGCCGGGCACCTCGGCCAGGCCGGCCAGCAGTCGGTCGAGCAGCACGTCGTCGGCGGCCAGGGCAAGAGTTTCGGTGAGCGCCGGGTCGAGCCGGTTGTGCTCGGCGAACCACTCATCGAGCTCCTCGATGTCGAGCCGCTGACGCAGCTTGGTGGTCAGCCGCCTGGTGACGTCGGGGTAGCTGCTCTGCCCGCCGCGCAGCAGTGCGTCGAGGTACTCCAGGCAGCGGGGGTGGCCGCCGACCATCCGCCACACCTGCTCCAGTTCCGGCTCGCGGAGCCGGTCCAGCCCGGGCAGTGCCCAGGCCAGCTTCAGCGTCTCCGCCAGCGACAGCGGCCCGAGGTGCTGGAACGACAGCATCCGCTCGGCCCCGGCGGGCAGGGTGAACGGGTACCGGGAGGTGACCAGCAACCGGCACCGCCCCGGCGACCCGGCCAGTTCGGCGAGTAGCTCTGCCAGGCCCTCGTCCCGCACCGCCCGCCACCCCGGCCGGTCGCCTACCGCGTCGTCGGTGAGGTTGTCCTCGAAGTTGTCCAGCACGAGCAGCAGCGGCACGTCGTCAAGCACCTGCTCACGCAGCCGCGCGAGCCGCTCGCGCCACTCCAGGTCAACCTGCGCCACCTCGCCCAGCGCAGCGAGCAGGTCCGGAGAGGCCGAGTTGCGCAGCTCGCGGTGCACCGTGGCGGCCACCGCGCCGAGCACGTGATCCACCGACAGCTCGCCGCCCGCGGTGTCGCTGGACACGACCACCACGAGCCGGTCGGGTTCGCGCTCCACGCAGCGGCGGGCCAACTCGGCGGCCAGCGTGGTCTTGCCGACCCCGCCGATGCCGTGCAGCACGATCCCGGCGCTGCCCGGAGCGAGCAGCTCCACCGGCCAGCGGCGCTGCGCACGCCGCCGTCCCACGAACTCGCCGACCTGGCGGGCCAGCAGCCCGGCAGGCAGCCGCGGGGTGACCGGTGGCGGGACATCCTCGGTCAGCGGCGCGGCAGCCGGATCGAGCACCGGCGCGATCTGAGATCGGGACAGCACGGTCAGCACCGCCCACTCACCCAGCGCGCCCAGGCGCTGCTCGCGCTCGTCCGACGAGCCCTGTAACTCCTGCTGCACAACGCGGCGGGCGTCGGCGACCGCGCTGAGCACGTCCGGCTCCTCGGCGCTGGCCAGCACGCCATAGATCCGGGTGAACGCCCGGGTGGCGTACACGTCGGTGACCGCGGTCTCCGTGCCGATCACCACGTTCGCCCCGAGGGCGACCAGCCGGGCGGCGAACGACGGATCGCCCTCGGCGGCGGCGTCGGTGTGGCATGCGGCCAGCGCGATCACCGGTGGCATCCGGCCGGGCGGGATGGCTTCGGCCACGAACTGATCGGCGCTGACCGACCGGGCATTGCCGTCCTCGTCCTCCAGCTCCAACAGGCCCGGCCGGCCGTGCCCGGACAGGTGCAGCACGTGCACCGGCTCCTGCCGCAGCGCCGCGTTGATCTCCGCGGTGGTGGCGAAGTGCACCACCTGGACCTGCGCGCGGCTCTGCCGGGCGCCGCGCACCGCCGCGACCACGTTGCGCAGCTCCCGCTCGTAGTCCAGCACCTGCCCGCCGCCGGACAGCGGCGCGGAGATCGCGACCAGGATCCGCAGCGGGCCGGGCGCGGGCGGCGCGGGCGGCGCCTCGTGCCGCCGGTAGACGGTCACCAGCGGGTGCAGCGCCAGTGACCGCCCGGCACCGGGCGCGGGCAGCGCCTCCCAGGGCAGGCCACTCAGCTTGGCACCGGCCACCACCCCAAGCCGGACCGGCGCCCAGCGGCTCTCGGCCTCCGTGAGCACCCTGGCCAGCTCGTCGGCCACCGGCGCGGGCAGGAACGACTCCGCCAGCAGCTCGCCGACAGCCTGCGGGCTCGGCGGCAACCCGGGGGCCGTCGCCGTACTCACTGGCTGGTGCCTGGTGGTCAACCGGGCCCGGGCGC
>DASTLT010000089.1:0-3621 GCA_035714625.1 Pseudonocardiaceae bacterium
AGCGGGGGCGGGTGCTGCCTTATGACACCGAGCACTCCAGCCAGTACGGCAGCGCGGTGTTCGTGCACCTGCTGGCCCGCCCCGAACGCCCCTGGCAGTTGTGGAAAAGCGCGGAGCTGACCGCCGTCGCAGACGACGACCCGCCCCGCTAAAGCCCCGGCCGGTCGCCGGTATGAGCCGGAAGCGCTCCCGTGACACCGCTTCCGCCCCGTTGCTCCCGGCGGCCGGTCGGCCCTCCCCCCACACCACCACCCGCACCCGCTGCCCACTCTACCGGCGGCGCCCACCCGGAGGCATAGCGCGCGATCCGGGGTGCGATGGGTCAATGCGGCGTGGGACGGGTAGCTCCCTGTGCCGCTGGGGCGCTCGGTAAGCCCAATGCCAGGCCAGCTCTAGCGGACCGCGGTCGAAGCGGCGTAGCCACCCCACTGCCAGCGCCATGAACAGCGCGCAGATGCCGGCCCACGCTGCGATCACCCACCACGGTCGCAGCTCGGCGAATCGCGCGGCGAGCCCGAGACCCCAGCCGTAGCAGAGCACGCTGGCCACCAGGTTCTGGAACACGTAGCAGGACAGCGCGCTGCGCCCCACCGCGTTGGTCCCGGTCCGCAGCAGGCCGGGCACCGCGCCCAGCCGGTATACCAGGGTGGTGACCAGCCCGAGCAGCCCGGCGGCGACGATCGGGGGCAGCAGGTAGCGGTCCACGAGGAACCAGTCCGGCCCAGCAAAGCCGGTGAGCAGGTTCACCGGCGCCGCAACCCCGAGCCCGACGGCTATCAGGCCGCGCCGGATCCGGCGGCCGGTGTCGTCGTCGGCCAGCGCTCCGGCCCGCAGCAGCCGCGAGCCGGCCAGGAACAGCACGATGCCCAGCGGGATGATGAACACCGCCTCGGCCCGGTACAGCCCGGCCAGCGCGATCCGGTCCGCCACCTGCGCGGTCCAGCTGCCGGTGGGAAACGACACCGGCGTCACGGACGTCGACGGTGGTGCCGCCACCAGCGCCACCGTCAGCAGCCCGACGACCCCGACGTGCAGCGCGCCCATGGCGATCATCCAGGCCCGCACCGCGCGATCGCTGCGCCCGATCAGCCATGCGACGATCATCGCGGTCACCGCGTAGCTCATCAGCACGTCGAACTCGAAGACCAGCAGGTAGTGCAGCACGCCCTCGACGAACAGCAGCGCCGCTCGCCACAGGTAGCGGCCGGGCCAGGGGGTGCCGCGCCGCCGTGCCGACTGGTACTGCAGCTCCAGCCCCACCCCGAAGAGCAGGGTGAGCAGCGCGAGGAACTTGCCGTTGGTGAGAAACCGCAAGACCGTCGCGACGGTGTCCGTCGCCGAGTCGGTCGAGGGCAGGCCGGAGAACACCACGGCCGGGCCCAGGGGATCGGTGAAGAGCCAGATGTTGGTGCCCAGCGTGCCCAGGATGGCCATCCCGCGCAGCACGTCGAGGACCTCGATGCGCCCGCTCACCGGCTGCGCCGTCCGGGTGCCTGACGGGCTCATCGGGTCACCCCGTCGCGCACCGGTGGGGTCAGCGATGCCCGCAGCGGCCAGCCGGCGAACCAGACGACCAGCACGATCGTCAGCCGCACCACCCAGCTCCACAGCTGCTCGGTGCGCTCCGGGGCGTCCACCAGCACGATCATGCCCAGCATCAGCCCGCAGGCGATTGCCCAGGCCAGCGCGAACTTGGCCCACTGCCGCCACTCGTAGCGCACCCACTGCGGGCCGTGCCGGGCCGGTCGCTCCGGCGCCGGGCCACCGGCGAAGCGGTGCGCGAACCGCTGGTCCGCCCAGCGGATCAGGTCGCGGCCGAAGGCCACGCTCATCCCGAGGTAGGTGGCCGCCAGCCCGTGCGACCAGTTCGCCACCCCGCCGTCCCGCAGGTCGAACACCGTGGCAACGAGGACGGCGAGGTCCACCAGCGCGGTGCTGGCCAGCAGCAACGCGCCCAGCGTCGGCGCCCGGAGCAGGTAGCGGGCCCCCAGCCCGGCGCCGAGCAGCACCCAGAATCCGGCCTCACCGGCCGCGACCACGGCGAGCAGCGGGTTCTCCGCGATGACGTCGAGAATCATGGAATTCATCCTCACCGTGGCGCCCGCCCGCTCGCGTCGGCCACCAGCCTCCCCGGGGGTCATCACTTCGACGGACCTGTCGTGCTGCCCAAGTGGGACGCCGCCACGCCCGGGATGTGCTCGAATGAGCAGGTGCTCAGCGCACGCTCACTGCTGCGACCCCGGCCGCCGCCGTCGCCGGGCGACCTGCTGCTCGCGACGGCCTGGTTCGTGCTGGGGACGTTGTTCTACCTCACCGGCGTGCAGGAACTGCTCTCCCCGCACGCGCAGGCGATCCCGTTAGCGCAGCGGCTGGCCCTGCTCGCCGTGGGCTGCCTTGCCCTGGCGGTGCGCCGCCGGGTCCCGCTGCTCAGCCTCGGCGTCGCCGTGCTGGTCGTGCTCACCGAGGGGATCCGAGACCCGAGCCTGCCCGTGATCTTGGTGCTGACCGAGACGCTGTACCAGGCGACGCTGCGCGGCTCCCGGCGGGTTAGCCGGGCCGTGGTCGCTGGGGCGGTGGTGACGACGGTGGCACTGACGGTCGGTGCCAGCGTCCATGCCGGGGACTGGCAGGTGGGGGTCCTGATAATGCTGCAGGCCGGCACGCTCCTGCTGCTCCCGGTGTGGTGGGCGACGGAAGTACGCCAGCACCGCGAGCTTGCCGAGGCCGAGCGGCGGGCCGCCGCCCAGCAGGCCCGGATCGCCGAGCTGGACCGTCGCGTCGCGATCTCCGCGGAGCGCGCCCGGATGGCCCGCGACCTGCACGATGTGGTGGCCGGGCACCTGTCGGCGATCGCGCTGCAGTCCGAGGCCGTGCTCTCGATGGCCGAGGACGACCCGGCCACCGCCCGCACCGTGCTGACCGCGGTGCGGGAGAACAGCGTGCAGTCGCTGGCCGAGATGAAGGCGATGATCGACCTGCTGCGCGCCGAGGAGCCCGACCCGCACCCCGCCCCGGCGCGGCTGGCCGGACTGGATCGGCTGCTGGACTCCGCCCGCGCGGCCGGTCTGGACGTGACGGTGCAGTCCGAACTGGCCGGGGAGCTGCCCGCGGCGGTCGATCTCACCGCCTACCGCATCGTGCAGGAGGCGCTCACCAATGCCGTCAAGCACGCCGCTGGTTCCCGGGCCAGTGTCACGGTCCGCCGCGACGGTGCCGCGCTGGTCGTCGAGGTGACCAACGACCTTCCCGTGCCAGTCACCCCTGGGAAGGCCACCACCAGGGAGGGCACCACCGGGCAGTGCCCCGACGCAGCGGGCACCGGTGCGGAGGGCACCGGACTGCTGAGCATGCGGGAACGGGCCGCGGCGCTGGGTGGCACGCTGACCGCTGGGCTGGCTGCCGGGGGCTGGCGGGTCCGCGCGGTGCTGCCGACGGGGATGGGAGAGCGATGACGATCCGGGTGCTGGTAGCCGACGATCACGCGGCGGTCCGGCTCGGGCTGGTGATGATCCTGGCCGGGGCCCGGGACGCCCGCGGCGATGCGGACATTGAGGTTGTCGGCGAGGCGGGCGACGGCGCCACCGCGGTGCGCCTGGCCCGCGCGCTGCGTCCCGACGTGGT
>DASTLT010000090.1:0-8826 GCA_035714625.1 Pseudonocardiaceae bacterium
AGCGGGGGCGGGTGCTGCCTTATGACACCGAGCACTCCAGCCAGTACGGCAGCGCGGTGTTCGTGCACCTGCTGGCCCGCCCCGAACGCCCCTGGCAGTTGTGGAAAAGCGCGGAGCTGACCGCCGTCGCAGACGACGACCAGACCGACCCGCCCCGCTAAGCCCCGGCCGGTCGCCGGTATGAGCCGGAAGCGCTCCCGTGAACGCCGCTTCCGCCCCGATGCTCCCGGCGGCCGGCCGGTCCTGGTGCGCGGTCGACATGGCTTCACGATCAGCTTTGTCCTTGCCCGGCCACGATCCCGCCCGTGACGGGGCGAAAGCAGAGCGAGTGCGGCTGGATCGTTGCCGTGCAGGATTGCGCGTCTTTGCGGTTGGCCGCCGATTTATATCACTGTCTGAAGCCAAGCAGATACTCTGGATTCCAGTGCTCGCACCTCGGGGCATAGCGAACAGATACGATGGTACTGATGAGCGATATCCCGGCCGATCTCCCGCCTGCCTCCACCGATTCGATGCGCGATACTTCGTTTTAGAGCGAATGGACCAAAGTAGTTCTCTTTCGGATGTAGATCAGCTCTAATGTCGCTCCATCGCCAGCCAGTCGGAAGCGTCTGGGATGCAAGCGCCCACACCTCCACCTCTTCCCATGCCTCCTGAGCGAGGAACGCACGACCGGAACCCAAATGTGCGCCAACTTTCAACTCACGTGCATCAAGAATCTTTCTACGTTCTGGCTTACCGTCGCGGTCAACGATCAAGACAAAGAGATTTACAAGTGGATACTGATCGACTATTGACAGTAAGTTCTCAAGTTTGATCGCCTGGTCGATACCGCCCAGGAGTGGATCGGTGAGTATCCTGACATTTGCATTTGGCCGGCCCACACTGCCCATGAGCGCCCGCATCAATGGTTGCAAAATATATTGATCAAGCCGAAAGTCTTCTGGAATTATTAGGACGTTACAGCTCATACTTCAAGCCGCTCCCGAGCCAGCACCAGACGAGCCGCTTTCAATACCCCCAAAGGTCACGGTATCTTCGAACCATCCCGCAGCCATCAAACGGGCGATGTCCTGCTGGGCAAGAACTTTCTGGGCCTCCGGCAGGTCGGTCACCGGGATAATTCCAGAGCCACCATCATCGGCTCGGAACGTAAGCGCAGCATAGCGCCGTTGCGCCTCGTTGAGCTGCAACAAAAGGTATGGGGAATGTGTTGTTGCAACGACTTGCGTCTGATTTTCTCCGACACTGCGCTCAATAAGATCGAGCAGAAGATGAAGGCGGTTCGGATGAATACCGTTCTCAAGCTCCTCAAAGAAAGAAAATTTCGCGCGCCCAGGACCCATGAGCGCGGCAATTATCGCCAGAAATCTAACTGTCCCGTCGGAGGCGGTCGTTAAGGGCGTTTCGCGACCACCGTCTTCGACAAGCACGGCCAGCACACGACCACTGGGATCCGATTGAAATGTGAAGTCGCGCGCATCCATCGGCGTTAATTGAGTTACCCAATCCGCCAGCTCCTGGCGCATTGACTCATCCGCCGCGATAGCATGTAGTACGGATGAGAGATTTTCTCCGCGATCACCAAGGGTTGTTACCCCGGCTTGTGAGGGTTGGCGCGCAGCATCGGGAGAGAGGTCGAGGAAGCGCATGCTACCCAGAGCTTGCATGGCGGCCATAGCGTTACGAGCCGCCCATTCATTAACCGAAGGATGGGTTGGCAATTGTGTGAGAATCGGCTGATTGCTTAAGAATTGAACTTGACGAGGTGCTCCTCTGCCCATCCTTCGGACGCGGGCAAGAATGTGCAGTGGATCCGGGGAACCGAGAGCCTGTCCGTGTGGATCTAGATGAGTGTCAAAAATATAGGACTCCCGACCCAGGATACTTAGGTGCTCTGCGCGAAGTCGAGGCACGTAATCGGGTTCCGCAAGATAAACGGATATCAGATACCTCGCCCTCCGCGATCGATTCCCATCAAAATACTCGAAGACGAGGGTCAGGCTAAAATAGCTGGCACCACGTCGGACAATTTGTCGCGATCCGCCTCTAACACCACTCCATTGAAGGACGCCACCCTCAATCCACTTCTCACCGATGATCTCGGCGAGGGTGTAACCTCGCGAGACTCCGTGGAGGAACCGCAGTGCGTCGCGAACGTTGCTCTTGCCTGACGCGTTCGCGCCGATCAGTGCAGTGAACTTGCCGAAGCTCAGCGTTGCGTCGGTGAAGTTCTTGAAGTCCTCGAGCCGCAGGGTGCGTAGCACGCCTAAACAGTACTCGATGCGGGTAGACGTACTCACAAGCGCCGTGCTGGTACCGGGGCCTCAGCGCCGGGCTGAGGGAGGGGGCACCACGGGGCCGCAGTCGCCGTCCGGGGCCTCGTCCAGGTCGACGATCACCGGGGCGTGATCGCTGGGGGCGCTGCCCTTGCGCGCCTGGCGGTCCACCCAGGCCGCACACGCCCGCGCCGCCACGTCCGCTCCGGCCAGCACCAGGTCGATCCGCATCCCCCGGTCCTGGTGGA
The DNA here is from genome assembly GCA_035714625.1 of Pseudonocardiaceae bacterium. Classification (GTDB taxonomy): domain Bacteria; phylum Actinomycetota; class Actinomycetes; order Mycobacteriales; family Pseudonocardiaceae. Next base: position 2,528 of record DASTLT010000090.1, read on the forward strand.
ACATGCCTGCCCGGTAGTCCCAGTAGGTGAAGATCCGCTCGTCGGGCCAGCGCTCGCGCACCACGTCGTGCAGCCCGAGCGCGCACAGCGCCCGCAGCGCGTCGCGCTCCGGCGAGGTGACGTGGGTGGAGCCGACATAGGCGGCCGGGTCGTAGACATCGGAGTCGGTGGGCGCGATGTTCATGTCGCCGCAGACCATGGTCGATCTCGGGTCCCCGGCGGCGACGGTGGCGCGCAGCGCGGCCAGCCAGTCCAGCTTGTAGCGGTAGTGCGGGTCGTCCGGAGTCCGGCCGTTGGGCACGTACACCGAGGTGATCCGCAACCCGTCGCAGGTGGCCGACACCGCGCGGGCCTCCGGCTGGGGGGTGGAGTTGAGCGGATTGCGCGGTTCGTCGAGCAACCCGGCGCGCACCTCGGCCAGCCCCACCCGGGAGGCGATCGCCACCCCGTTCCACCGCCCCTCGCCGTGGTGGGCCACGGCGTACCCGCGTTCGGCCAACGCGGGGACGACCAGCTCGTCGAAGGCTCCGGCCGGCAGCTTGGTCTCCTGCAGGCACAGCACATCCGGGGCGCGTGCATCCAGCCACGGCAGCAGCCGGGGCAGCCGGGAGCGCACCGAGTTCACATTCCACGTCACCACCCGCACCCCGCCACGCTAGCGCGCCTCCCATCCCGCCCACCCCGGGGCTACCCCCGACCGGGCCTCGTGCGGGGCAGCGAAATACCTGATTGCGCCGGATGTGCCTGGTGGTTGCCTTATTCACGCCGACGCAACGGAAGTGTAACTGTTAATCGAGACTGTGTCACCTGTTCCCAACTAGGGCGTAACGGCTGGTCCTTAATCTCGGGGAGGTGAACGGGTGGCCGATGCCGGCGGACCCGGGCAGTGGTGCACAGGAAAAATCACCGGAAAGAGGTGGCTCATCATGGCGGTGCACAGCGAGACCGAAGAGGCGCAGGGGGTCGAGAAATTCGACCGGCTGGTCACCCGCGACTTCGCCCCGCTCGCGGAATTCGCCGGTTTCGGGGCATACGAGGCGGTCGCTGTTCAGGAAACCGGCAAGGATCTTGCCGGGGTGACCGGCCGCATCGCAGCCGATATCTGCGCATACCTCATGACCCGGCCGGAGTCAGCTCCGCTCCTGGACAGTTCGCTCAACGCGTCCCGGATCGAGGAGTGGCTGGCCAGGACGATCGCTGGACCGTTCGATGGTGAGCTGGCCGCATTCCTGCGGGAGAACAGCCACCTGCCGGAGCAGCAGCCGACCTTTCCCGGCGTGCCGGTGCCGTTGCCGCCGCAACTGATCCTGGCGCTCATCGCGTGGGTGCAGGGGAGGATTCTCGACGCCCTGGGCGAGACGTGCGACGTGGCCACCGTCTCGGCTGCCGGGGGTGCCTGGATGAATCAATTCATGCTGCAGCTCGGGATCATTCTGGAGCCCCAACTGGTGCAGCCCGGCGGTCCACTGGGCCAGCACGAATCTGCCGAGTTCCACCCGTACGCGGAGTTCGCCGGCTTCGACGCCACGCAGGCGCGCACCCTGCACCGGACGGGTCCTTTACTGGAGCCCGCGGCAGGTGGCGTCGTCGCGGTTGCTTACGAGCACCTGCTCGCCCGCCCAGAATCGGCCGGCTACTTCCAGGACGCCCCGCATCTGGCGCAACGCAAGCGAACCCTCAAGACCTGGTGGGCCAAGAGCACCACCCAGCCGATGGACGGCGACTTCCACGCCTACCTGTCCAGGGTGGCCGACGCCCATGTCAAGGGCGGCGGGCAGTACCCGCAGGTGGTCATCCCGCCCGAGCTGACCATCGCCCTGATGGGGTGGGTGGAAATGCGGGTCATGACCGCGCTGGGCACCATCGGAGTGGGCGAGGACGGTGAGTACGCCTTCGGGGTGCTGCCTGACCCGCCCACCGCCGCAACCGTCGGCAAGGCCTGGATGCGCATGCTCACCCTGCAACTGGGAGTCCTGCTGCGGCCCTACCTTGCCGCATCCTGAGCTGACCACGGCGGCTACCGCCAGGCGAAGACGGGCTGCTCGAGGTGGGCGACTCGGGTACGCCGCCGGTGCAGCACCACCTCGCGGAACTGGTGCAGCACCGCGGCCGTCGGGGCGTGCAGCCACCCGCCGCGCAACGGAAGCCGGATCACCGGGCGGTCGGACTCCGGGATGGCCACGAACACCGGGTCGACATCGAGGTCGGTGAAGGGAACGGCGAAGGCGGCGGCGACCTCGGCCTGATGGGGACTCAGCGGTTGGTCGAGCTCGCCGGCCCAGAGCACCACAGGTGTGATCATGAACCCGGAGCGGGTCAGGTAGTCGTCGAGCAGCCCGAGCACCGACTCCGGCGGCAACGCGATCCCCAGCTCCTCGGTGAGCTCGCGGCGGGCCGCAGCGGGCGCCGACTCACCCGGATCGGTCCGGCCGCCAGGCAGCGCATACTGCCCAGGGTGGGTGCGCAGTGACTCGGCCCGCCGGGTGATCAGCACCGCCGGGTTGTTGCCCTCCAGCACGACGGTGATCGCCACCGCGGCCGGTCGTGGCCCCCGGCCACGCCGGAAGCCACGCCAGACCCGGCGGCGCGGGAAGCAATGCAGTGCCTCCCGGATCTCCCCCGGCAGGGTCATCCGGTGTCTCCCGGGGTGGGGGCCGGCCTGGTCGCGGCGTCCAGACCGGCGAACAAGTCGTCCTCCCAGTTGTGCGGACCCGAGCCTGGGCCGCGCTCACCGCGGACCAGCACGTAACTCTCCACGGCGAACTCGGGGATCATGGCGACGGTGGCGAACACGCCGCCCGCCATATCCACCTGGCTGCGGTGCGCCCGAAGCGCAGCCACCTTGGCGGCCAAGTGCTCCCGAGCGTCCAGCACCGTGGTGATCTCCTCGTCCGGCCGCGAGGGCACCTCGTCCACCGATGCCAGCGCCCCGGCCTGCACCGCGCGCTCGATCATTGAGCGGGCCAGCGCCGTCCAGTAGACCTTGGACACCTGCCATGGCGCGCCCAGCTCCGGCGCGAAAGCAGGGTCAGCGGCCGGCTCCAGCGCAGCCATCGTGACCCGGTTCGCCTGGACGTGGTCGGGATGCCCGTACCCCCCATCGGCGTCGTAGGTCACCACCACCTGCGGGCGCTCGGTGCGCAGGATCTGCACCATCGCCCGGACCGCCTCGTCGAGGTCGGCCTGGGCGAAGGCGTCGGGGTGTCCGTTGGCCGGCTCGCCGGCCATGCCGCTGTCCCGCCACCGGCCGTGCCCGCCGAGCCAGTAGAACCGCTGGGTGCCAAGCTGAGCCAGCGCCTCGGCCAGCTCCGACTCCCGGTGCTGGGCCAGGCCGTCGCCGTCACCATCGCGCAATCCGGCCAACTCGGGTGCCACGATCTCGCCGAGCTCACCACGGGTGCAGGTCACCAGGATCACGGTGGCACCGTCGCGGGCGTAGCGCGCCATGGTCGCGCCGGTACCGATGGTCTCGTCATCGGGGTGGGCGTGCACGAGCAGCAACCGGTGCCCGGCCATATTCATGGCTCCCCCCTGGCGAGCGCGCCTCGCATCAGACCACGCATCCTCTCCGGCAAGCCCCTGTGGTACCCATGCGGCGGGACCCGGTAGCGACGATTGTGCACCCGCTACGGCTGGCGGCGGCGCAGCCACCCCAGCGTTGCGCCCCCCAACCCGGGGGTCCATCATTGCCCGATCGTTTGACACCCGAGGGAGGTCGTACTCGTGGCCATGGCACAGGTCATGTCGGGCATGCCGGATGTGTGGCGCAGGGTCCTCGCCGAACATGTCCCGGATCAGGGCGGGCGCTGCCAAGCCTGTCGCGACGAGGGGGGTGCCTCCGCCTCGTGGCCGTGTCTCACCCGCCAGATCGCCGAGCAGGCGAAACGCATCCACGACGAACCACAACCCGCGTTTCCACCACTGCGCTCCGTCGAGTGGTCTCCCGAGCCTCCGCCGCCGAGTTCTCCCGAACCTCCCCCACTGCCCTCTTTGGCGCCTCCCCCGCTGCACGCTCTGCAGCCACCCCCACTGCGCCCGCTGGGTCCGTCCCCGCTGCGTTCCCATGGGCGGCACGCCGCGCCGTGACCCGGCCGCTGGGCGGTTGTCGAACCCTGTCACCCACTCACGAGCTCGAAGAGCCGCACCGCGCCGGGGTGGGTGGCGGTACAGGTCAGCGGGTCCGCGGTGGGTTGCATCCGGGCCCGGACGACGACGGTCACGAAGCCGGCGGGCTCGGCGGCCAGCCGCACCGTCCACTGGTCCGGGCCGGTCGGCTCGCAGCACACCGGCGGGTAGGAGTCCACCCCGGTCTCCCCGGTGGCGGTACGGAGGAAGTGCTGGGCGGCCTGCACCGGGGCGGGTAGCGCGGAACGGCCCCGCAGCCACTCCACCGACAACCGCCGCTGGTCGTAGCCCCGGACGATCTCACTGGCCGCCGCGGCCGAGACATGGCCGTGGTAGAGCCCGTGCGGCAACAGCACCAGGTTGGCCGCGAACCGGTCACCGCCGACGTGACTGCACTCCCAGGTGCGCTGCGGGTGCTCGGCGGCCAGCGCGGCAGCCACCGGCCTGCCGCGCAGCGCGCAGCACACATCGTGCTTGCCGTGCGTGCAGACCAGGTAGACCGGCTGGTCCGAGCACTCCCCGGCAACCGGCGGGTCGCGCAGCACGTCGAGCACCTCGGCGTTGTCGGTGAGACTGCCCCAGCGCAGTTGCTCGCGGCCTGGCCGGGAATCGGCCCAGCACCACCGGCGGCGTGGCCCGGCCCGGCGGGCCGGCTCCGGGCGCCGGATCAGCAGCACCCGGCTGCCAGCCCGTCCGGCCCAGCGAGCCAAGGCGCGGGCCACCTCGGCTTCCAGCCCGGATCCGGTGAGGATGTGTCGCCCCCACGGCCCGGGATGCTCCAGCAGCAGCCACTGCTGCGCCGGCGGCGCGCTGGCGTACCCGGGGTCCCCGCGCTGCTGCGCGGCCTCCGAGCAGCGCCAGCTCACGTCGTCGTCGCCGGGACGAGGACACCCTCCCGCAACAGCCGGCGGACCAGCACCAGCCGGTCGGCATCGGCCAGTCCGGGTAGCCTCCCCACCACCACCTCGCCACCGCCGAGCAGTGCCTCCAGCGCCGGGCGGGTGCCCGGCGGCAGCGTGATGGTCCGGTCGGGCAGTTCCAGCACAAGCTGATCCTGGCCGGTGCGCAGCACGCACCGCAGGCCACCCCGGCACCGAACCACCTGCTCGGGCCGCACCGCCGTGGCGAACGAGGCCTGCGCGATCGGCCCGAGGGGCTCGGGCCGGCAGCCCGCCCAGACCCGCTGCCGGACCCAGCGGGCGACGTCGGCGGCCGGCACCTCGCGCAACGCGGCGCAGAGCTGGTCGACCACCGTGCGCAGGTGCGGGGCGAGCTGGGCGGGATCGGCGACGTCCAGGCCCATCGGGAGCGCCGCGCGCAGCTCGGCCCGCTCGGCCAGCAGCGCACCCAGCGCCTCCACCAGGGCGAACCGGGTGACGGTGTGCACCCCGACGGTCAGGTGCGCGGTGATGGCGGGCAGCGAGGTGGCTGCGTGCAGGTAACCCCGGGGCAGGTAGAGGGCGTCCCCGGGCTCGAGCACGGTGTCCAGCACCGGCTCATGCTGCACCGCGGCGTGGGCGACCGCGGCGGCGTGCTGCTGCCACGGCTGGTCGCGCAGCGGGTCGGGGTGCACGGGGGGGTGCACCGTCCAGTGCTTGCGTCCGGCAAGTTGCAACACGAAGACGTCATGCACGTCGTAGTGTGCGGCGAAGCCCCGCGAAGACGGCGCGGTGAGGTAGGCGTTGGCCTGCACCGGGTGCCCCAACTCGATGGCCAGGCGGCCGACAAAGTCGATCACTGGCGGCCAGTTTCGGTGCAGCGCCTGCAGCACGATGGTGGCTCCCCCGGCGAACAGCTCGGCCACCCGGTCGTCGCGCACCTGGTCGGCGATCTCGGCGCCCGCTCCGCCGGAGCCGGTGAACTGGCCGGACCCGAGCACCTCACCATCCCTGACGATCCGCACGAACGGGGTACGCAGCCCGCGACGGGAGAGCAGTTCGTCCGCCGCCTGCAGGTCCAGCAGGTCGTCGAACGCCCCGGGCAACTGGGCCCGCCGGGACAGCAACGGCACCCGTCCCCAGTGCTGCGCGGCGAAGCTACCCGAATCGATCCCGATGCAGCGCCCGAGCGCTGAGGTGGTGGCCGGCGGGCTGGGGCCTGGGGAGCCCGGGACGGGCTCCCCAGTCAAGGCGCTCGTCGCCACCTCAGCTCACGCTACCGTCCGCGCCGCCCTC
>DASTLT010000091.1:0-21086 GCA_035714625.1 Pseudonocardiaceae bacterium
GTGCGGCAGCCCCATGGTGCCCAGCAGCAGCGCGACGATCAGCGAATAGATGCCCAGTGTCGACCCGCCGCTGTGCATCGGGCGCAGCCAACTGTCATTCTCCATCGGGACGCCACTGACCACCGGGGTGCGGCTGAGCGCGGAGAATCTCAGTCGGGTGCCCTCGCCCACCTCATGCGGTCCGGGGGCCCAATACACCGGCCCGGCCACCGGGTTTCCGTCCACCTCGCCCTCGGCCGCCAGCAACGTCGGCTCGTCGACCCGCAGCGCGACCTCGGTGTGCACCTCGACGGTGGTGTCCGCGGAGAAGAACGGTGCTGCCGGGGCCCCCAGCGAGCCCCGGAACTCGGCATTCTCGCCGGCCAGGTAGATCAACAGCACGAACACCGGCACGGCCAGCGCGGTGAGTTTGATCCAGTACTGGAAGGCCTGCACCATGGTGATCGAGCCGATCCAGTTGGTGAGGATATTGAACGTCACCAGCACCATGACCGCGACCGCCCCGACCCACCGGTCCAGACCCGTCACGGTGGCCACGATCAGTCCGGCGCCCTGCAGTTGCGGCACCAGGTACAGCCAGCCGATGAGCACCACGAAGGCCGTGCAGATCCGGCGCAGTTGCGCTGAGCCCAGCCGGGCCTCGGCGAAGTCGGGCAGGGTGTAGGCGCCGGACCGGCGCAGCGGCGCCGCCACGAACAGCAGCAGGGCGATGTAGCCCGCGGTGAACCCGACCGGGTACCACAGGGCGTCCACCCCGCCGGCCAACACCACGCCGGCCACCCCGAGGAAGGACGCCGCACACAGGTACTCCCCGCATACCGCGGCCGCGTTCAAGCGGGGCCCCACGGTCTGGGACGCTCGCAGAAAATCCGAGGGCGGCCGGTTCATCCTGGCCCCGTACAGACCGACAAAGCCAGTCAGTGCGGCAACCGCTGCCATTGCACCGACGGCGAAGAGGATCTGCCCCGGATCGTGAAGGTTCAGTTCTCGACCATCTCGGTGAATTCCTGCTCGTTACGGTCTGCGCGGCGATTGTAAGACCACGCCACCGCGATGAAGAACGGATACACCGCGAAACCGAGCAGTAACCACGGCAACCGCAGTCCGACGATACTGATCGTGCCCAGCGACGGTGCCACCAGGAACACCAGTGGAATGCTCCCGAGCACCACGCCGGTGAGCGCCATCAGCCGGATCGCCAACCGTAACTGGGCGCGCACCAGTTGCCGGGCCCACACCTCGCCAACCCCGGTCTGTTCCTCCACCTCGGCAAGGGTCCGCACCACCCGACGGCTGCTGCGGCGCTCGGCGAGCACCACCCGCTCCCGCTTGGCGGACCTGCCGCGGCCGACACCCGGGTCCATGGCCTGCTGCAGCGCGTCCTCGACCTCCTGCCACCCGTCCCGGTGCTGGTCCAGCTCGTCGTTCATCGCGAGGTCCAGCCCTGCTTGGCCGCGCGCACCAAGCGGTCCTTGAGCTCCCGGGTGTGCCGGCGACTGACCGGCAACTCGGCCGCGTCCTCACCACTGCCCACCCGGACCACATAGCCCGACGCCGACATCCGCAGCTCGGTGACCAGCGGCAGAGCGACCAGGAAGGAGCGGTGGATGCGCACGAAGCCCGCGTCGGACCAGCGGTCCTCCAACTGCGACAGCGGGATCCGGACCAGGTGACTGCCCTCGCAGGTGTGCAGCCGCGCATAGTCGCCCTGCGCCTCCACCCAGCGCACCGACGAGCGCGGCACCAGCCGGGTGGTGCCGGCCAGCTCGACCGGGATGACCTCGTCCTCGCCACCCGGCTCCTCGGCCGGGTCGCCGGCCTCCCGGCGGGACTGCATGATCCGGCGAATCGTATTGGCCAGTCGCTCCCGGCCCACCGGTTTCATCAGATAGTCGGCGGCACCGATGTCGAATGCGTCGACGGCCTTGTCGTCATGGGCGGTGACGAACACGACTGCGGGCGGGTTGGGGATCATCCCCAGTACCTTGGCCAGCTCCAGCCCGTCCAGGCCGGGCATCCGAATGTCGAGGAACACCACGTCGACCCGCTCCGGCAGGGGACCGCCGGGCAGCCGGGCCTCCCGGCGCAGGGCTGCCAACGCCTCGCTGGCGTTCGTGGCCTGCAGTACGGTGCTGATCCTCGGCTCGGCGTCGAGTACCTCGACCAGCATGGACATCGCGCCCTTTTCGTCGTCCACCGCGAGCACGGTGAGTCCGGCGCTTCCCTCGTGGCCGTTGCTCATCGTCGCCTCCGCAATCTGGCCCCCCTTGACTCAGCAATCCTGCCCAGCAGCACGTATCGCTGTCCACGGTTAGGCCATATGGCGGGTATGAGTCGACAACCCCTGTCCTCCATTTGTGCTGCAGTCACCGTCCGGATTGACCACTGTAGCCGTCCGGCGGCCCGGATGGGTTCCTCCGAGGTATCCTGCCGTCAGTGCCGGCGGTGGTCGTCAGAGGCCGAAGCGGGCCCAGGCGGCCCGGTGCTCCAGCGCCTCGAGGAGCGCCAGCGCGGTCTCCGGGCCACCGCGGCCGGCTGCGGCCGCGGGTACCAACCCCAACCGGGCCAACACCGGCCGCCTGCCCTCCACGGTGATGATCTCGGCGTCCGGGTAGCGGCGGGTGAGCACCCCGCGCAGCGTGCCCAGCTTGTCGACCAGGCCCAGCTCGATGGCCTGACGGCCGGTCCACACCTCGCCGGTGAACAGGTCCTGGTGGTTGGCCAGGGTGGTGCCGCGGCGCGCGCACACCCACTCCCGGAACATGTCGTGCAACTCGGCCTGCATGCCCTTCAGCCACTGCACGTCGTCCTCCCGCTCGGGCAGGAACGGGTCCAGCCGGGCCTTGTTCCTTCCCGCGGTGTACAGCCGCCGCTCGACTCCCAGCCGCTCCAGCAGGCCGTGCAGTCCGAAGCCCTGGCTCACCACCCCGATGGAGCCGACCAACGAGGTGGGGTGAGCGATGATCTCGTCGGCGGCGCAGGCCAGCCAGTAGCCCCCGGACGCGGCGACGTCCTCACAGAACGCCAGCACCGGAACGGCCTTCTCCTCGGCCAGCTCGCGGATCCGGTCGGCCACCAGCGCCGACTGGGTCGGCGAACCCCCCGGCGAGTTGATCGACAGCGCCACCGCCCGTAACCGCTCGTGGTCGAAGGCCCGGTGCAGCGCGGCCTCCACGGCAGCGAGGTTGATAACCCCCCGGCGCAGCGGGGAGGGTGCGGGCGTGATCACGCCGTGCAACTTCACCGTGGCCACCACCGGGCCGCGCTCCCACGGCGCACCGGGTAGCGGTAGCCGGGAGGTCAAGTCCTTAACATCCATGCCGTCAAGGTTACGGAGCCGGACCCACCCCGGCCCGAGGTTGGGGCAAGAACCAGGGCCCTCACCGGCCCACAAGCAGTTGCGGGATGTCCTGGGGCGGGCAGGGCTGGGCGAACGCGGCACCGCGGGCGCAGTCCGCCCCGGGTCCGCCGCCACCAGTCCGCCTGCTCGGTACTGTCGATACCGGCCACGACGACGGCGGTGCCGAGGCGGCGCGCAGCTCGACCCGGGTCTGCACCCGCTCAGCCCAGCGACCTTGCTGTCCCGGACCAGTGGCACCGAGGCCGCGCCCACCCCCTGCGCCCAGCCGCGGACCAGCTCCGCGCGGGAGGACGGCGGGTCCGCGGTGCGCACGCCATTACAGCTTGACGCCGACGCCGGCCAGCACGATGTCGATCTCCGCCGCCGGATCGCTGCGGCCGTCGCCCGCGCCGTGCGCCCGCCAGGTGGCGGTGGTGACCAGGCCGGGCTCCAGCAGCCGGAAGCCGGTGAACAGGGCGGCGATCTCGGCCCGGGTCCGGGGGTAGAAGGGGGTGTTGTGCTTGCCCAGCTCGACCATCTTGGCCACCTCGGCGGAGTTGAGCTCGGTGCAGGCGTGCGACAGCGCCAGGTAGCTGCCCGGGACGAGGGCGTCGCGGTAGCGGGCCAGCAGCTCCAGCGGACCGTCCGCATCCCCGACGTAATGGAACACCGTCACCATGAGCAGGCCGATCGGGGCGTCGAAGTCGAGCATCTGCCGGGTCTTCGGGTGCTCCAGGATGCTGTCCGGGTCCCGCATGTCGGCCAGGATCGCGGTGGCCCGGTCGTTGCCCTGCAGGACCAGCTCGCTGTGCGCGACGGCCACCGGGTCGTGGTCGACGTACACCACCCGGGACTGCGGGTCCGCTTGCTGCGCGATCTCGTGCACATTGCCCACGGTGGGGATGCCCGAGCCGATGTCCAGGAACTGTCGGATGCCGCACTCGACCAGGGTCAGCACCGCACGGCGCAGGAAGGAGCGGTTGAGCAGCGCCCACTGCCCGGCCATCGGGGACAGCGCGAGGACCCGGTCGATCATCTCCCGGTCCACCGCGAAGTTGTGACCCCCACCGAGCATGTAGTCGTACATCCGGGCGGGGCTCGGGATCGTGTCGTCAACGCCTTCCGGAACCCAGGTGGCCCTCTCCGTCACCGTTCACCTCACGGGCTGTCTCCAACGGGTGTCCCACCCGGCGCCAGTTCACACCGCACCGTGGCTTGGCAGCCGACTGTAACAGCCATGGTCGCTGAACTGGCCGCGTTCGCTGCCACCAGGTCCCCGCCCGGCCCGCCGTCCGTATCCTGCGCAGGCGTGAGAGTCCTCGTCATCGGAGCCGGCGCCCGGGAGCACGCCATGGTGCTGGCCATGGCCGGTGACCCGGCGGTCACCGCGCTGGCCTGTGCGCCCGGCAATGCCGGGACCGCGACGGTGGCCGAGCAGCACGGCGTGGACCTCACCGCCCCGGCTTCGGTGGCCGGGCTGGCGGTGGCCTGGTCGGCGGACCTGGTGGTGATCGGCCCAGAGGTGCCGCTGGTGGCCGGCACCGCGGACGCGGTGCGCGCCGCGGGCATCGCCTGTTTCGGCCCCTCCGCCCAAGCGGCCCGGATCGAGGGGTCCAAGGCGTTCGCCAAGGACGTGATGGCCGCGGCCGGGGTACCCACCGCGCGCAGCGAGCTGGTGGACAACCCGGCCAAGCTGGACGCGGCGCTGCGCCATTTCGAGTCGCCGTGGGTGGTCAAGGACGACCGGCTGGCCGCCGGCAAGGGGGTGGTGGTCACCGCCGACCTCGAGGTGGCCCGCGCGCACGCGCTCGCCCTGCTCGACGACGGCCACCCGGTGCTGCTGGAGTCCTACCTGGACGGCCCGGAGGCGTCACTGTTCTGCCTGGTGGACAGCGCCCCAGCCGGGCCACCTACGGTGCTGCCGCTGCTGCCAGCGCAGGACTTCAAGCGGGTCGGCGAGGGCGACATCGGCCCGAACACCGGCGGGATGGGCGCCTACGCCCCGCTCCCGTGGGCCCCGGACACGCTGGCCGACGAGGTCGTCGCGCGCCTCGTCCAGCCAGTTGCCGGTGAGCTGGCCCGCCGGGGCGTCCCGTTCTCCGGGCTGCTCTACGCCGGTCTGGCGCTCACCGCCGAGGGGCCCCAGGTGATCGAGTTCAACTGCCGGTTCGGAGACCCGGAGACCCAGGCCGTGCTCGCCCTGCTGGGCACGCCGCTGGCCGGGCTGCTGCATGCCACCGCCACCGGAGGCCTCGCCCGGCAGCCGCCCTTGCAGTGGGATCCGGGAGCCGCGGTGGCCGTCGTGCTCGCCGCCCCCGGCTACCCCGGCCCGCCGCGCACCGGGGATGTCATCACCGGCGCCGACGTCGAGGGCGTGCTGCACGCCGGCACCCGCCGCCGCGAGGACGGGGCCATCGTGTCCGCCGGCGGGCGGGTGCTCACGGTGGTGGGCACCGGCCCGGACCTCGCGGCGGCCAGCAAGCAGGCATATCAGCGGATCGGACAGGTGAAGCTGCTAGGTGCCCATTACCGGGGCGATATCGGTTTGCGGGCGAGTCGCGGCGAGGTGGCGGTGCCCACCGCGCGGTAACGCGATAGCCTCCCCAAGCGGTCAGGGCATGCAGTGGAGGCAGCAAGACAATGATCACGTGGGACCGGCGGGGCGGGGACCTGTTGCTGTCGCTGTCCCCGGAAGGCGTCCGCTTTCTCCGCGAGCAGTGGTCGTGGTTGCGTGAGCTGGTGCGCTGGCAGCTCGCCAACTGCACGGGCGACCCGCTGGCCGAGCTGACCGGCCTGCCCGTGCCCACCGGGCCGATCGACGGCCGGCTGGCCTACGTCGTGGACTACTGGTGCGGCACCGAGGAGACCGGCCCGGTCCGCCCGGTCTGGGAAGGCTGGGTGCTCTACGACCTCGAGCGCGCGCTGACCCGGGTGCTCAGCACGCTGCCCCGGCACGGTGGGGTGGTGCAGTTGCCCGGCGGAGGGCATCCGGCCCTCGCCGAGTGGGGCTGGATGCTGGAGACGTTGCACGTGGTGCTGGATGTCTCTGGCCGGGTGAGCCGGCCGGGCAACCCGGACCGCGCGCTGCCCCCGCGGCCCTCCCCAGCCGACGTCGAGAACTACCGCCGCAGCCTGCGCTGGCTGGAGATGGTGCTCGACGCGCTGGCCCAAGCCGAGCGCACCGCCCCCGCCCCCGCTACCGACTAACCCCACCCCCCGCGTGTCGGGCTCTCGTGCCCGGTGTGTCGGGCTTTCCTGCCCGGCTGACCCGGACCCGCCCCGAGTGGCGCTAGCCCCCACCCCCACCGGGGGGTGACCCTGACGGGGGGGCGGGGCCACCGGGAGACCCTCGCGGGCCGGAACCGAGTCACCAGGGGAGAGCATGGTGCAGCGTCCTGATGTGCCCAGGGCACGCGAAGCGCGGCGGCGGCACCGGGGATCCGGCCACCCCGTACCAGTCCGGGTCAAACTGGCCCGCGAGCTGCACGGGCGGCTGCTCACCTTCGAGGGCAACCAGCACACCGCGTCCCTGGGCGGTGTCGGGTGCGTCGACCAGGCCATGTCGGCCTACCTGAGCAGTCTCACGTTGCCCCCCGAGGGGCTGCGCTGCGCCCCTTGACCCTCGCACGAAAGCACGACACAGCGGGCATGAGGGCACGACACGCCGAGGTGAGCGCTACAGTGCAACCACCTGCGGAGCGCGCTCCGTCGATGCACGTGCACTTACGAACGACGAGAGGTCCGGGTGGACCAGCGCGAGGAGCAGGCGTTCGCCGACTACTTCGCCGCGCGCCGCGACACCGTGCGCCGGACCGCCTACCTGATCTGCGGCGACTGGCACCGGGCGGACGACCTGACGCAGACCGCATTCGTGGCCCTGCACCGGCGCTGGCGCAAGATCCGGGACCAGGCCGCGCTGGACGCCTACGTGCGGCGCACGCTGGTGCGGGCGGCGATCGACGAGTCGCGCCGTCCCTGGCGCCGCGAGCACTCCGTCGAGACGCTGCCCGAGCAGCCCCGCACGGCGGGACGCGACGTGGTCGGCGACACGATAGCCACCCGCTCAGCGCTGGTCGAGGGCCTGCAGCAGGTGCCGCCCCGGCAGCGCGCCGTGCTGGTGTTGCGGTTTCTGGAGGGCCAGTCGGTGGCCACCGTCGCCACCGCGCTGAACTGCTCCGAGGGCACCGTGAAAAGTCAGACCGCCCGCGGCCTGGACACGCTGCGGGCTGCGTTGGGCGACGCATTGGACGACTTGCGACCCACGGGGTGAGGGCACCGGGGAGGTGGCGGCAGTGGACGAGCAGCGATTAGCCGAGCTGTTCCGGGACGCGGTGGGTGAGCCGCCGCCGGCGTCCTTTGGGTCGGACGAGGTGGTGGCCGCATCGCAGCGCGTCACCGCGCGGCGGCGTCATTCGCTGCTCGGCGGCACCCTGCTGGGCGCTGCGGTGCTGCTGGCTGGTGTGGTGACGGGTGGCGAGGTGCTGTCGGGGGAGACTTCGACCGCGGGCCAGTCCGCGCCGCAAGCCGGTGCTCCCAGCTTCCCGCGCCCCCTCGACGCTCCCGGTAGCGGCTCGACCCCGGATCCGGCTACCGAAGCCGCGCCCAGCCCACGAGCCGGCACGACCCAGGCTGAGCCGGTTCGCTGCGCACCTCCTGATGGGGTCCTGGTGGCTGAGCTCACCGCCGCGCTCGCCCGTCGCGGCACCGCAGCCTCCGGCCCGGCCCCCGAGGTGCCTGGGCCGTGTCCGGTCGGGTCGCGGGCCGCTGCGGTCCCGGTGCCGGGCGGCACGCTGTACGTCCTGGTGGTCCCGCAGGCCGGGGGACTCGGGCAGCCGGGGGCCAGCCCACCGGACGGGCGGCGCGAGCAGGTGCTGGCACTGGACGGCGGACGGGTGCTGGTGGTGATCTCGGTACCCGCAGCACCCGGGCAGCCCGCCCCGCTGGCCGGGGACCTCCCGGCACTGGCGCAGGACCTGGCCGCCCGCGTGTGAGCCGGCCGGCTGGTGAGCGGGTAACAGCGTTCTGGTACCGAACCCACTCACGCGCAGCCGTAGGCTGCCCCCATGGTGCTGGCCCAGCGGTACGCCTCCGACGAGCTGGTCCGGCTGTGGTCCGCGGAGCACAAGGTGCTGCTCGAGCGGCAGTTGTGGCTGGCCGTCCTGCGAGCCCAGGCCGATCTCGGGGTGCCGGTGGGCCGGCAGGTCATCGACGACTACCAGCGGGTGGTGTCCCGGGTGGACCTGGAGTCGATTGCCGCCCGGGAGCGGATCACCCGCCATGATGTCAAGGCCCGCATCGAGGAGTTCAACGCACTGGCCGGGCACCAGGAGATCCACAAAGGACTGACCTCGCGGGACGTGACCGAGAACGTCGAGCAGTTGCAGATCCGCCGCTCGCTGGAGCATGTGCGGGATCGCTGCGTGGCGTTGCTGGCCCGGCTCGCCGCCCGCGCCGCCGAGCACGCCGAGCTGGTGCTGGCCGGGCGCAGCCACAACGTCGCGGCCCAGGCCACCACGCTGGGCAAGCGGTTCGCCAGCGCGGCCGACGAGCTGCTGCTGGCCTTCGCCCGGCTGGAGGAGCTGCTGGCCCGTTACCCGCTGCGCGGGATCAAGGGCCCGATGGGCACCGGACAGGACCTGCTGGACCTGCTCGGCGGTGCTCCGGGGAAGCTGGCGGAGCTGGAGCGGCGGGTGGCCGAGCACCTGGGCTTCGACCGGGTGCTGACCAGCGTCGGGCAGGTCTATCCGCGCTCGCTGGATCACGAGGTGCTCAGCGCCCTGGTCCAGCTCGCCGCCGCGCCCTCGTCGCTGGCCACCACGATCCGGCTGATGGCCGGGCACGAGCTGGTCACCGAGGGCTTCGCACCCGGCCAGGTGGGGTCCAGCGCCATGCCGCACAAGGTGAACACCCGCTCCTGCGAGCGGGTGTGCGGGCTGGCCGTGGTCTTGCGCGGGTACGCCTCGATGGTGGCCGAGCTGGCCGGGGCGCAGTGGAACGAGGGCGACGTGTCGGACTCGGTGGTGCGCCGGGTGGCGTTGCCGGATGCGTTCTTCGCCTTCGACGGGCTGGTCGAGACCTTCCTCACCGTGCTCGACGAGTTCGGCGCCTACCCTGCGGTGATCGAGCGCGAGCTGGAGCGCTACCTGCCGTTCCTGGCCAGCACCAAGGTGCTGGTCGCCGCGGTGCGGGCCGGGATGGGCCGGGAGGTCGCGCACCAGGTGATCGCCGAGCATGCGGTCGGCGTCGGGCTGGCGATGCGGGAGAAGGGCGCCGACAACGACCTGCTCGACCGGCTGGCCGACGACACCCGGCTGCCGCTGGACCGGGCCGGCCTGGACGCCCTGCTCGCCGACCGGCTGCCCTTCACCGGTGCCGCGGCGGCGCAGGTCGCCGCCGTCGTCGCCGCGGTGGACGCCGTGCTCACCCGGTACCCCGCCGCCGCCACCTACCGCCCCGCCCCGATCCTGTAGCCGAGCTGCCAGCCACGGGTTGGTGGTCCTTGAAGAGCCACCAACCCGGAGTTGGGCGGATCGGCGCTGAGCGGAAACCCGCTAGTTAGCAGGCTGTCATCTGCACGGGGCTGCATGGAGGTGTGTCCGCCCAACTGATCGTTTCGCTAGCTGGAATCCGTGCCACGACCCTCGACGACTGTGCCGCGCTGACCGCTGATCTGGACGCCCGCCGCGTCCCCCTCTCGCTGCTGGTAGTGCCCCGCAACCCGGGTGGCGGCGCCGCAGTGTACTGGCTCCGGGCCCGCCGGGACCAGGGGGACGCCGTGCTGGCGCACGGCTACGACCACACCGCTGACCCGCTGGGGTCATGGGGCCCGTACACCCTGACCCGGGTGGGCCGGCGCGCGGAGTTCGCTGCCTTGCCCGCCCACGAGGCGGGGCTGCGGCTGCACGCCGCGCACATCCTGCTGGACCGGATGGGCCTGGGCACCGACGCCTTCGCCCCGCCGCGCTGGCTGGCCTCACCGGGCACGCTGCAGGCGTTGCGCACCTGCGGCTACCGGATGTGCGCGGACGCCACGGCGGTGCGTGAGCTGGTCGCGAACCAGGTGCACCGCGGCCGGGTGCTGGGCTTCGGCGGGTTGGGGGTGGCGCACGGGGAGCGGGCCTGGTGCCGGGCGGTGGTGCTCGGCGCGGCCCGCACCGCCCGCCGCGGTGGCCTGGTGCGGATCGCAGTGGACTCGGCGGACCTGGCCCGCAGCGGGCGACGCTCGGCACTGCTGGACGCGGTGGACATCGCGCTGCACCACCACGCCCATCCCAGCACCTACCCGACGGTGGTCGCGGTGCCCGGGCTGACCCCGCAGCCGGGCCAGGCCGCCTGAGCGACGGAGAACCTGAGCGGCTCAGAGCTTGAGCGGCTCGCCCTGCGGCGCGACCTGGATGACGGTGGCGGTGGGGGCGAGCTCGCCGAACAGCCCGTAGTACTTCTGCGGGATGGCGAGCAGGGCCTGGTGGATCGGCACTGCCAGCGGCGGGGCGACCGCCCGCAGGTAGTCCACTGCCTCGGAGAGCTTGAGCCAGGGTGCGGCGGTGGGCAGCAGCAGCACGTCGACGTCACGTCCGGGCACGGTGAAGGAGTCCCCGGGGTGCAGGATCGTGCCGGTGTCGGCGTCGATGAGGTAGCCGTTGTTGGGCACCACCGGAATGTCGGGGTGAATCACCCCGTGCTCCCCGCCGATCACCTCAACCGTGGTCCCGGCCAGCTCCAGCCGCTCACCAGGACGCACCACCCGGTGCTCGACGCCCGCGGCGGTGAGCTGCTCCGCTGAGCCGGGGTCGGCCACCAGCTCCGCCGCGGGGTTCGCGGCCAGCAGCGCGGGCAGCCGGTCCAGGTCGAGGTGGTCGGGGTGCTGGTGGGTGACCAGGATCGCGTCCAGCCCAGTGAGCTCCTCGAAACCGGCGGCCAGGGTTCCAGGATCGAGTAGCAGCCGGGCCGGGCCGGTCTCGGCCAGCACACAGGACTGCCCGAAATGGACGAGCTGCACGGCAGTCGACCTCCCTCCCTGGCGCCTCCCTGGCGACGGGCACACCTCCAGCCTGCCACGCACCGGGGGAGCGCGCCGTGATCGGCCCGGCGCCCGGGTAGCCTGTGGGCCGTGGCACGAGTGGTCGTCGACGTCGTCCTCAAGCGTGAGATCCTGGACCCGCAGGGGCAGGCCATCGCCCGCGCGCTGCCCCGGCTGGGCTTCGCCGGGGTGCACGACGTGCGGGCCGGCAAGCACTTCGAGCTGGACGTGGCCGAGACCGTCGACGACGCCGAGCTGCACCGGATGGCCGGTGAGCTGTTCGCCAACCCGGTGATCGAGGACTGGACGGTGCGCCGGCTGTGAGCCCCAGGATCGGCGTCATCACCTTTCCGGGCACCCTGGACGACGTGGACGCCGCGCGCGCAGCGCGTTACGCGGGGGCGCAGCCGGTGGCGCTCTGGCACGCCGACGACGACCTGCGCGGCGTGGACGCCGTGGTGGTGCCCGGCGGCTTCGCCTACGGCGACTACCTGCGCGCCGGCGCGATCGCCGCGCACCAGCCGGTGCTGCGGGCGGTGGCCGACGCCGCGGGGCGGGGCATGCCGGTGCTGGGCATCTGCAACGGGTTCCAGATCCTGTGCGAGGCGGGGCTGCTGCCCGGCGCGCTGGTGCGCAACGTCGGGCTGCACTTCATCTGCCGCGACCAGTGGCTGCGGGTGGACAGCAGCGCCACCGCCTGGACGACCCGGTACGCCCCGGGTGCGGAGATCCTGGTGCCGCTGAAGTCCGGCGAGGGTCGCTACGTGGCCGACGCCGCCACCCTGGCCGAGCTGGAGGGCGAGGGCCGGGTGGTGTTCCGCTACCTTGGCGGCGCTCCGAACGGCGCGGTGCACGACATCGCCGGGATCGCCTCGGCCGACGGCCGGGTGGTCGGCCTGATGCCCCATCCCGAGCACGCCATCGACCCGCTGACCGGCCCGTCCGCCGACGGCCTGGACGTGTTCGGCTCCGCTGTCGACGCCCTGCTCTCCGTCGCGTCCACCAGCCCCGTGCCTGGCTGATACCCGGGTAAGGATCCGCCGGCATTCCACCGATCCCGGGTTCCGTCAGTTGCGGGCTCCGGCGCAGGACGTGCCGGGCACCTCCGGCCCAGGCAGATCCTCATCACTCTGCTGGGTGCCTCCGCGTGCGCGCCGTAGGCTGGTCACCGTGACCGCGGCGGAGCTGCGCGAAAGGCTGTCGAGGGATCCCGCGGCCGCGGCACTGCGGCTCGCGGTATTGCACGGTTCGCGAGCGCGCGGGGACGCGGCTGAGGGGTCCGACTGGGACCTCGGCGTGCTCGCCGACGACCCTCCGGACCTGCTGGGGCTGACCGCGACGCTCACTGAGATCCTGGGTACCGACAAGGTCGATGTGGTCGACCTGCGCCGGACGGGTGCGCTGCTGCGCTACCGCGCGGCGCGCGACGGCATCCCCTTGCTGGAACGTCCAGCGGGGGAGTTCCAGCGCTTCCAGCTTGAGGCCGTTCAGTTCTGGTGCGACGCGGAGCCCGTCATCCGCCGGGCGTACGACGACGTTCTGGCCGCGCTGGGATGAGCGTCGCGATCGATCGCGAGCTGCTCGCCGAGCGCGCGGCGGCGGTTGATCGCCATCTACGCCGGGTCGCCGAGCACCTGCCCCACCACGCCGAGCACCTGCAGCCACTGAGCACCCAGACCGACGCAGTCATTTTGCATCTCTGGCAAGCGGTGCTACGCGACCACGCCCGCTGAGATCGTCAGCAGGGCGGGTCTGGTGCGTTCGGGGCGGTGGGGTGTCTGGGGCATTCGGACGCGGGCGCCCGCCCGGACGTGACCGTTGCCCGCCCGTCGGGGTCTGCGATTCGCCTGCGCAGGTCAGGACTTGCCGAGGGGGCGCAGTGACTGCTGCGCAGCCGGGTCGTCATCGGCCCGCAGGTGCACCAGCGCGGTGTAGCCCCAGTCCTCCAACCGGGTCAGTTGCGCTCCGAGCTTGCCGCTGCGCCTGATGGTGGCCACGGTCTGCCCGCCGGTGCGCAGGACGCGGGCGGTGGCCAGCACGCGGAGCATCGGCACGTCCGGGTCATAGAGCACCGCGACGGCGGGTGGGCGCAGCGTCCGGTTGAGCAGGTCGACGATGCGTTCGAAGCCCAGGGAGAACCCGCAGGCGGGGACATCCCGGCCCAGCGAGCGGCCGATCAGCTTGTCGTAGCGGCCCCCGCCGGCCAGCGCGGACGGGAAGTCCGGGTGGGTGATCTCGAAGATCTGCCCGGTGTAGTAGCCCATGCCGCGGACCAGCGTCGGGTCGAACTCCCAGGTCAGCTCCGCATCGGCAGCGAGGTCGGATAGTGCGCCGGTGGTGGTGGCCAGCTCGGCGAGGACGTCCCCGGCCAGGGTGGGCACGGTGTCGGCCACCGCGTCGATGACCTTGCTGGGCGGCAGCTCGGCGAGGTCGCGCACCAGGGTCACGGCCTGGTCGATCGGGGCGGCAGGCAGCCCCCGGTCGTCGACCAGCTCCCGCCGGACCCCCTCCCAGCCGATCTTGTCGAGTTTGTCCAGGCCGATGAAGAACGTCGAGTGGCTGGATTCGGCCAACCCGACGTGCTCGGCCAGCGCCGACAGGTACCGCCGATCGGACAGCCGGACGGTGGCTCCGGCCAGCCCGAGGCCCGCCAGCGCGGCGGTGGTCGCCTCGATCAGCTCCACCTCGGCCAGCACCGACGCCTCCCCGATGATGTCCACATCGCACTGGTAGAACTGCCGGTAGCGGCCCTTCTGCGGGCGTTCGGCCCGCCACACCGGCCCGACCTGGAAGGCCCGGAACGGGGTGGGCAACTGGGCGTGGTAGTTGCCGTAGAACCGGGTGAGCGGGACGGTCAGGTCGAACCGCAGGCCGAGGTCGGTCAGCTCGCGCAGCTCGGTGCCGGCGTCGAGCCGGGGCGGCAGGCCACGGCGGAGGACCTGGAAGATCAGCTTCTCGTTCTCCCCGCCCTGGCCGGCGGTCAGCCGCTGCAGATCCTCCAGCGCGGGGGTCTCGATCCGCTGGTAACCGAACCGGTGGTAGACCTCCGCGATCGCGGCCAGCATGTGGTCGCGCACGGCGACGGTGTCGGGCAGCAGGTCCCGGGTTCCCCGGGGCGGAGAGTTGTCGATCTTCACCAGTCAGTCCTCATCGGGATCTCAAGTTGCAAGGCCGCGGCTGGTGTGAACGTACCCAGCCACCCCGCGTCGCCGGGACAGCAGCCGTCCCGGCCGTGCCTTGCACGGTGGATCCCGGTAGGGAGCGCTATTCCGGCTTGTCCTGTGAGGGCTTGGTTGAGACGGCGCCCCTGCCGGGCCCCGGCGAAGGCCTGAGGCCCAGGAGGGTGTCGTGCCTGGAGGACTGGTTCATCAGCCCGGCACAGTGCCTTCTCCGATCCGCCGTGGAACGGCCCCGACGGTGAAGGGATGGCAGGTGATAGGAGTCGGTATTGACTGGGCGGAACAGTTTCATGACATTGCCCTGGGACACCGGAGAAAGGAGTGATCGAGCAGGTTCGCATCGAACACGGTCCCGCCGGGATGGAGCGGCTGATCAGGCGGTGTGTGGTACTGGAGCCGGTCCCAACTGAGGTACGGGTGGTGCTGGAGGCTCGACACGGATTGTTGGTCGAGGCGCTGGTTGATGCGGGGTTCCACGGTTACTGCGTCTCCCGATGACCGGGAATCGCGGCCGCTCCATCGGTGGCGATTTCTACTCGGCGCGCGATCGTGAAGAGTTCCGCGGTGACGGCGTGCGGCGGGAGGCGTTCGACGACTCGGTGGTGCACGTGCTGGCGGTGGACTACCTGAGCCAGTTTCGTGAAGGCAGCCATGTCGAGCTGCTGCTGGGAGATGAAGCACTCGAGGGCGGCCTTCTTTGCTTTGAGTAGTTCCGATGTGCCCATGAAGATCATGTTCGGGTCGAAGCCGGCGCTGTAGGGGGAGCGGAAGTAGGTCAGGTTTGCCGCTTCACGCAGGGCGACGGCGGTAACTTCGTGGGCGGTGGCCGTGTGGTCGAGGTGCTGGTCCGTCGGGTAGTGGGTGTAGACGATGTCGGGCCGGCCGCATCCGAACACACCGAAGAGCTCGGCGTTGATGTCGCCGCGGTGGTCGGTGAAACGGGTGTCGGGGATCTCGGAGAAGGTGTAGTTCTCGACGCCGAGCACGGCGCCTGCGGCAAGGCACTCCTGTCGGCGCACGTCGCTGCCGTTCGGGGCGGGAGATCCGATGGTCAAGCAGTGCACACGGACGTGGGCGCCGTTTTCCGCATACCAGCGGATCCGCATGCCCATCGCGAGCTCGGCGTCGTCGGGGTGGGCGACCACGATGAGGACGTTCATCTCAACTCCTCGGGAACGGTGATCACCACGGCGCTGCGTAGCAGGCGGCCGTTGAGGCCGCGCCAGCGGAACGGGGCGTCGTCAGTGGCGGGCCACTGGAGGTAGTGCAGACTGCCGACGACGTCAGGGTCTTGGTGTTCTTGGGTGTACGCGATCTTGGCGGTCTGGCCGCCGTCGAGATGGAAGACCTGGGTGGGGTCCAGCCCGGCTTCGGTGCACAGGTCGGCGGTCTCTTGGGGGGTGGCGCCTTGGAAGGTGCTGGTCAGGGGCGCACCGTCGAGGGCCTGGAGGTGGAGCTTGGTGTCGTGGAGAGCGAGCAGGGTGCGGGCGTAGCGGGCGGTGGGCCGGAACGGGGAGGTGCCCAGACTCTGGTCCCAGGACTGGGTGCGGCCCGCGGCGGCGTCGGCGGTGGACGGTCCGAGCGAGAGCGCGGACTGGAGGTCTCCTGCTCGCAGGGTGTCGATGCTGGTCACGTGGATGGGTGCGCCGTGGACCAGGTGGCTGGGCCAGGGGCGGTGCGCCCGCAGGATGAAGGCGCCGGCGAACAGGTCCGCGCCGCCGCCTGGCTGCACGGCGGTGATCCTCAGTCCGTTGGCGGTTGCGGTGATGGTGCAGTCGAGGGCGTCGGGGGTGTGGGGGGTGGTGTTGGTGACGGGGTCGACGTCGCGGAGGAATCTGGTGCGGGAGTTGTCGCGGTAGCGGACGCGGCAGTTGGCGGCGCCGTAGACAGTGAGGTGTCCGGGCTGGTCGGGCGGCTGCGGGTGCTTGGAGCCGGTCCAGGTATGGCTGCGGCCCGCGATGGCCAGGGTGCCGGTGGCGGTGAGGGTACGCATCAGCGGTCGCCCCTGGTGTATGAGGAGGGCGGGTTTGGTGGCGGTGGGCAGGCTGGTGATCTGGCCGTCGCGGCAGGCGAGGTCGAGGCAGGGCTCGGTCGGCTGGTAGGCGGGGTCGTCGGAGATGTAGGAGAAGGAGCCGCTGACCGCGGCGACGGCATCGTCGTGGACGAGGTCACGCAGGTGCAATCCGGTGGGGGAACTGGCCGCCCGGCATCGTGCCCGGTCGAGGTCGACGGTAAGGGTGAAGGCGTTGGTGAATCCGTCGGCGAGCTCCACCGTCCGGGCCATGAGGCTCACGCCGGGGACGAGGACGCGTTTCCAGGAGACGGTGCGCCGGGCGAAGGGGTTCTGGTCGCGAGCCAGGGACTGGATGTCGGTGACCGGGAAGCCACGGGCGCGCAGTACGGCGGCCGCGTTCTGGTCTTCCAGGTCGGGTGCCTGGCCGACGGGGGCGTTCACATGGGGGCCTGTTCGGTGATGTCCAGCAGGTCTGGCCCGGTGAACGCGCCGGTGTTCAGCAGGCGGATGACCTGGCCGTGGTACTGCTCGCGCACGACTGGTGATGCGGTCGGGGGGTAAGGGGTGATGCGGGCGGACAGCCGGTAGAGGATCACGCCGGCGGCGACGGTCGCCATCAGCGGGTCGTCCGCCCAGTGCCGGGTGGGCTCGGGTGTGGCATCGGCGTAGGCATCCAGCAGCGCGGTGGTGCGGGCGGGCGCCTCGGCCGGCCAGCGCAGGTGATGCAGGAGCACGTGCGCGAGAAGGTAGGCGACGTCGTAGAGGGGCGCGTTGCGGTGGACGTTGTCGAGGTCAACGAAGGCCACGCGGTCGGCGGCGAGGCTGAGGTTCTTCGGAGCGACGTCGCCGAGGACGAGCTGCTGGCCGGGCAGCGTGGCCAGCTCTGCGCACGCGTGGAGCAGTGCTGGGTGCCTGGTGGGGCGCAGGCAGAAGTCGAAGGTGTGCTCGCGGAACCAGTCGTCACCTTGCGATCGGATCGGGATGCGCACGGCGGCGGTGGCGTGGTGCACGCGGGCCAGGGCCCGGCCGAGGCGGGTCGCCTCGCTGGTAGTGGCCGGGCGCTGGTCCAGGTGCTCGTGCCAGGTGCGGCCGTCGGGGAAGACGTCGGTCATCACCATGGCATGCGCGCTGGGCAGGAAGGCCAGGACCTTGGGGAAGAGCTCGGGCAGTGCCTGCCCGTAGACATGGAGGGCGCGGTGCTCGTCGGCGATCAGCGCCGGGTCGGTGCTCATCGTAGGGATGTGGGAGAAGCGGGTACCGCGGATCTTGAGGACGACGCGGCCAGTCTCGCCGTGGACGCGGACGACGTGGCTGACGTTGCCGCCGGTGGCGCGCTCGATGTGGATAACCGGTCCGGTGTACTGCGTGCAGGCGGCGAGGACGTCGGGCAGGTGGGGACCGAGGAGGTCGCCGAGGCCCGGCGTCGGTTGGGTGCCTGTCGCGGAGGGGGCGGTGGTCACCGTGCTGTCTCCAGTGGGACAAGGGGCTGCTCCGGGCTGGTCGAGGCTGCGCCGAATTCGAGGGTGGCGGCCGGGCTGAGGCCGCTGAGTCGCTGGGCCATCGCGAGGTAGGCGCCCGCCATCAGCCGGGCGGGGCGGCGGTGGGCGGTCAGGTCGGAGGCCATCTGCTGCCGCGGACGCTGACCAGCCAGGTACAGCAGGAACTCGGTCATAGCCCGGTGCCGGGAAGACCTCTGGGTGGGCAGCGTCGCATCGGGCCCGCAGCCGCTGGTCAGATCGGCGAAGCCGAGGGTGGTGTGCCTCTCCCACTGGGGGTGGAAGCGGTTGTTGCGGAAGACGTGGACCGCGACGTGGTCCGCGCCGCCGACCGCCGCCGGGTCCACGCCCGGTGTGTCGTCGTGCAGTGTCTGCAGGCAGTGGAAGTGGAGGGCCTGAAAGGGGCCCTGCTGGATGATGTGAGTCTCCTGCCCGATACGGCGTGGCCGCCGCCAGCAGCAGCATCAACGGCCGCCCCTACACCACCACCGAGGACGGCGAGCCGGCGCCGCTGCCTAGCTGGCTTGCCACCCGTCTCGCGCCGTCACCGCCGCCGCCCTGGCCGCGAAACCGAACGCGTTGAGACAGCCGGCCAAAGTGGGCGCAACGCCGCCCTCTACGCCGCCGCTGTCGCCCTCGGCCAACTCGTCGCCGGCGGCGCCCTCCCCGAACCCGTCGTAGTCGACACGCTGATCCGCGCTGCGGCCGGGCAGATCTCCACCGGCGCCTACAGCACCCGGCAAGCGCCCGGCTCGCTCGATAGCGCCACGCAGCTCACCGGTGCCGTAGGCCGAGTCGCCGTACCAGGCCAGACCCTCGCCCTGGCCCGCGCTCCCCGCCGCAACGCATGACCGTGGCAAAAACCCGCTCAGGGTGGTCCCATGACCGTGGCGGGCGACAGGGCTGTGGTGCCCCCGGAATGGACCAGCGACCCCGCCCGCTGCAAGCAGGCCGGGATGGACTCCGCCGTGGTCTTCCAGACCAAACCTCAGCTCGGGATCGACCCGCTCACCGACCTGGACACCGCCGGGGTGCTGCCACCCTGACCACCGCAGACGAGGTCTTGCGGCCCTCGACTCGGGCCTGCGGGCGCTTGTGCGAGGACCGCGGCGTGGGCGACCTGCTGGGCATCCCCTTCTCGTTTCGCCTCATGCTGACCTCCCGCCGTACAGTCCGCACTGAGCAGGTCGTGAAAATGGTGCCGGAAACGGCGTGGAACCGGGCCTCGTGCGGCCGGGCTCCACAGGGTGACCGCACCTACGCCTGGGCCTGGGTAGTCATCGCCAGCCCCGCCATCACCTGCTGGTGCGCCGCAACCTGACCGACCCCACCGACCAGACCTGCTTCTCCTGCTCTGCGGCCCGAAGACCGCCCAGTCACGCTGGGCACCCTGGTCTGGATCGGGGGATGTGCTGGCCGGTGGCGGAAGATTTCCAGGTCGACAAGGACCAGTTCGGGCTGGACCACAGCCAGGCGGCGCGGGCAAGCTGTCGGTGGTCTCCGAGAACCCAAGGCTGTACATCTTGGAGAGCGAGCGCGATCATCGGTGTACGCGGTGCGGCGTGGCGGGGAACTCAGGGTGTCTGGTCAAAGGAGGTGTCCATGGCTCCCGCGGGTTCTCGTCCGGCCGGTGATCCGAGGCGTCGGAGGAAGGCCCGGTTCTGGTGCACCTCGTGCGGCTGGACCGGGGTACGTGGACTGAACCTTCGCTATTGTCCGAAATGTGACGGGCAGTCTGTCGTCCGCGACGATCGTCCTGGCGGCCGGTAGAGGGCGGCGTGGTCACAAACGCTTTAGCTGACCTGTCGGCGGTGTTCCGCCGACGGTTTCTGTTCAACGCGCTCCTTCCCACGTTGGTGTTCGCTACTCTACTGGCCGCCGTTGTCGTGACGAGTGTGGGCTCGTTGCGAGAGCTGGGCGGTTGGTGGGCCGGTCTCGACGTCGTAAGCAAGGCCGTGGCCGTGCTGACCTATGTCGCGACTGTGTGGTTCCTCGCCGTCGCCGTCGCCAGCCAGTGGCGCGGCATCGTTCGCCTTTTCGAAGGGTATCCAGCGATCCGGCTGCTGCGGGGACACGTGCCCGGAATCGCGGCGCATACTGCACGCCAACGCCGCCTGTGGAACGGCACCGAGGATGTCGGTGCCGAGCCGGACCCGGACGCGGCACAGCCCGAGGTGGCTTATTGGCGGTATCCGCTGCCGGAGGATGGCGACGACGTCCTGCCGACCACGCTCGGAAACATCCTGCTGGCAGGAGAGCGCTACGCCGTGTCACGGTATGGCATGGACACGATCTACTTCTGGCCGCGGTTGTTTCCGCTGCTGCCAGAGCGGTTCCAAGCCGAGTACGAGGAGTTCGTCGTCAACTATGAGTTCCCGCTCGTAGTGGCGTTCGAGGCAATGGTGGTCGCCACCCTCGGGGGTGGCACCGTCCTCCTAACCGGTGGTTCGCCGCTGCTGTTCGTTCTCTGGTTCGGTGGCGGCAACGCTCTCGCATACGCGTTCTACGTGCTCTCGTTCTCCAGCGCCGAGGAACTGGCCGAGCAGCAGCGCACTGCATTCGACCTGTACCGCCATCTGCTGTTGGAGCAGTGGCCCACGCCCGCGGACGTGCGCGATGAGAAGGCGGCTTTCACGGAGATCGAGGATTTCATCATATGGAAGGCGGTTTCAAGGGGTGAGTGCACCACCGGCTTGACCTGGGACCCTCGCGAGGGCTCACATCGGGCTGTTGCGGGCAGGCGAGAAGCCTACCCGATGCGCGGACCAGCTTACGAGCCCTCGCCCCAGGTCACGCCGGTGGTGCACTCACTGTCTGACCTCAAGGAACCAGCGCCCGAGCTGGGGTCAACCTCAGTCACTGCACCGCCGACGGCACCGCCGTGATGAATGACAACCGAAGACGCCGGGTTAGGGAGAGCTGGCCGGCGGTAAGCGGACGAGGAAGATTCGGGCGGTTCCCCCGTTTGTCAACAGGATCGCCTCGTCCGCCTCGGGGAAGGCGCAGACGACAACGTACCGGCCGGGTTCGTTGCCGT
>DASTLT010000092.1:0-9234 GCA_035714625.1 Pseudonocardiaceae bacterium
TCTATGACCTGACCGACAACAGCGCCTGGGTCTCAGTCGGCATCGACCACGACACGTCGGTCTTCGCCGTCGCCACCATCGAAAAATGGTGGCAGCAGATGGGCAAAGACAAATACCCCGACGCCCGCCGGATCCTCATCACCGCCGACGGTGGTGGATCCAACGGACACCGCCCCTGGCTCTGGAAATTCGAACTCGCCCGGCTGGCCGCTGCCACCGGAATGGATATCACCATATGCCACTATCCACCCGGTACCAGTAAATGGAACAAGATTGAACACCGGCTCTTCTCTAGAATCACCCACAACTGGCGTGGGCGACCGCTCGAAACATACCAAACCATCGTCAATCTCATCGCCAACACGACAACCACCACAGGCTTGACCGTTCAGTGCGAACTTGACCCCAACCTCTACCCCATCAAAATCAAACTCACCGACCAGCAGAAGGAATCGATACCCTCGCCCGGCATGACTTCCATGGCAACTGGAATTACACCATCCTGCCCCAGGTTGAATAGGTTATTTCATTACGGCTACCTACCAGGCAATCGCCCACGGAAACGTTTATTATCTCGTCGTCAATGATGGTGAACTCGAACTCTCGACCTGCAGGGTAGTTGCCGCCGGCTCGCTGAGGCCTTCGACATAGGCTGCGCTGCGGTATTCCCCCCTCCACGCACGGAGTACTCAGGGGGACTTCCACGGCCTTGACCACCGTGATCACTCTCCATGCCACCGGTCTCCTACCGCTGCGTAGCACCGCCCGGCACCGTAGACACCGATCCGTCCGGCGACCGAGAGGGACGTGCCACCGCCGCCCCCAGTCCGGATGCATGCCGTCGACGCTGTCCCTGGCTCGACGTTTCCGCCCTCTGCCCGTGATTGCCCGAGGCCACCTGGCACGTCGGTGCTCATCTGCGCTACGGGACATCCAGTCCGTAGGCGTGGAGCTGAGCGTCGAGTTCCTTGACCAGGCGGGGGTAGAGGTGAGTCTGGCTGGCGGCGTCGCCAAGCACCCGGGCAGCCTCGGAGACCTCTCCGGAGAGCACCAGGGCGTTGCCGAGCCGTACCGCGCACATGGCGTATCGGGACATTTGTCCGGTCGAAGCGGACACCCACGCCGCATAACCGCGAAAGCCGAGAATCTAGAGATGCTTGTCAAAAACATGCTTGAGGAGCGGTAGCAACTCGATTGCCAGTGCTGGCGCCAAGGCAATGGTGGCGGTTGATTCTAATTGGTGCGAGGAGCCGTCGCTATCCAAGACAATAGCTCCTGCTTCGCGCGCAATAAGCACGCCAGCACTTGTGTCCCAGGGCTCATTGGCGAGAATAACTGTGGCATCAAGTCTGCCCTCGGCTACCCAGGCAAGATCGATGGCAGCCGAGCCGAGCATCCTAATTCTTTGTACCCTGGCAGCCAATGCTTCTGTTACGGCGAATGCCCTCCGATTCCTTTCCTCTGCGTCCTGCCCGATTTCGTAGTCGCCTATCGAGACAATGGCCGCGTCGAGGCCGTTGGTGCAACTAGTGGTGATCGGCTCCCGGTTCAGGAAAGCCCCCTGACCGTCGGTAGCGTGGTAGAGTGAACCAAGAAACGGCAACGCTATGACACCAAGCGCGGTTCGTGCGCCGTCGATCAATGCAAGCGATACTGCGCAGAGGGGAAGCCGGTGAAGGAAGTTTGCGGTGCCGTCGATAGGATCTAAAACCCACATCGGCCGCCCTGTGGCTTTGTCAAGGAGGCCGCGCTCTTCACCAAGGAAGTTAGTGTTTGGAGACTCGCGGCCCAAGAAATCGCGTACGACGTTTTCGACGGCTAGATCTACGTCAGTAGCCATATCCCGGATAGTTCTCTTGGCTGTCACGACGAGCGGGACACGTTCACGGATAATGCTTGTGGCACGAGCGACCGCCTCAATTGCCACTGGGAGGGCTGCAGCCGGATCATCCAACTGGTTTGCTCCTCTCCCAGAGCGCGTCGACAACCTGCTCGAAGACACCGAACAAGCCAGGGCTACTATCGTCAAGCCGTTCGATGACGAAAGTCGGTGAATCGACGCCTCGCACTACGGGTAGATAGGGTTGGGCGATACATGTACAGCGGTCCACGATAGTGATGTTGAAACGGACAGGCTCGTCGTATACATGGATCTGCAGCCGCGACTGCACGTCATCGGATAACTGTAAGCGAAGCCGCTCCAGTATTTGCATATTAAACGCTGTCAGTGACGAAAGGAGACCTGTATCATAGCCTTCCTCCTGCTCTCGGGCTTTGATCGCGTCTCCCTGCGGGTCGAGGAAAAGGCACCGCAGGCGACATCCTGCCTCGAGGAGCGATCGGAGGCGTCGATCGCCAAAATGTTGACAGAGAAGGTTTAAGGACAGACCCACCGCGCGGATGTCATTTGCTCCGTTCAGGAGTTCATCTGGTGGAAGCCGGTGTGTGAAATCCGCTCGACTCAAGAATACGGCGGCAAGGTCACCGAACGGCGTCGGATTGGCGACGGCGTTAGTCGAAGCATTTGTAACGCCGTTGCCCGTACCCTCCTCCCTAGGGACGAGGTTTGGCACCTCGTCGCGCGATCGCGCTCGAAATAACTGCTCGGCTGACCAGCCAGGCAGCATCTCTTCAAGGACGCGACAATGGCTCGGGTATGGGAGCGTGCGAAGATCACCGGATAGCCACCGATAGAAAGTAGTCTTGCTCGGGTAACTGCATTGTAGCGCCGGATCGATCCGCCGGGCTACACGATCGTATTCACGGCAGAACGCTTGGTGTTCCTGCAGATGACGCTCCCGGAGCAGCGCCTTCAGGTTCGTTCCTTCCGTCGTCATCGCAACCTCCTTGTGACTGGATCGAAGAGTACCTGGTGGGTGGGATACAGATGGGATCAGCTGGCTCACAGACAGGGCGAGTCAGGACACGCACGGTGACGAGACGGAACTGGCGCCACCGCATGCTTACTCCAGAGGGATGAGGGTCGGGTTAACCCTGATTATTGATCTTGATGGGTTCGCTTCTCAAGGAGGTGGCTAACATGCCGCTAGCGCAGATCAACGGTTGTGAGCAACGCGGTCCTGGTGGCCGCCCGGCTGTAGACGAGTCCCCCGCAGGTTCTGGTGTTCCCGCCCGGGGTGACCTTGCCCCGCGCGATCTGGTAGCTCTTTGCTCGGAGATCGGACCGGACGCCGCGGATGGTTCGCTCGAGCCCAGCGGGCCGCTGATGACCGCAGGTCAGGGAAGTCCTGCTTACGGTGGCCACGGGCCTGGATTCCTTCCACCCGCACAGGCCCCGGCCGTCCCGCCCGCGCAGTTCCCCAGCGGCGCTGACGCTCCTGACTGGGCGAGGCGGCCGGACCCGGATCACGGCGGGGTCGGGGAGCACTCCCGGCGGCCCCCGACCTCGCCGTGGCCCACCCCTTGATGACCCACCCGGCGTCGGAAGCCCGGCCGCTGATGATCACAGAAGTGCACCGCGCCGTCTCGGCCCTGCCTGGACTGCGCTGCCCAGACCTACGCACACAGACCCCACCACATCCAGACCACTGGGGAGACGACGATGGAGACCTTCAGCGACAGCCAGTCCGACCGCACCGTGCTGGCCTTGCAGTGTCCTGACGGGGAACCCACCACCGTGATCGTGCAACGCAGCCGCGGCCAAGTGTGGCTGGTTTACCACGGCGCGCTCAAGACCACAGTCGCCATGAGCGACTTGCAAGCCACCCACCTGATCGAGGCACTGCGCGCCGCAGCCCGGACCCCGCGATGACCGGGCCCCTGACATCGCGTCCTCAGTTCCCGAACCCCGACCACCGATCATGACCAGAGGTGCGCCGTGCCCGACCTGCCCAGCACCGAAAACGACCCGGCCGCCGGGGAGCGGGAGCCTGACCGGGCCTGGATCCGCTGGCACCACTCGGCCCGCGACGGGCAGGTGCACGCCTTCTGGCTCGAAGCCCGCCCACCCGGGAGCTGGCTGCAGGCGCTCTGCACCCACACCGCCCCACCAGCGGCGTTGGGCTCCTGCATCACCCTGCCCTACTGCCCGGACTGCCTGCAGGCGATCACTACCCCGGCAACGGGACACGACCTGTGCCGCGTCCCCCTACCCGACGTGGCGACCCACCCCCGGACACCCGATGAACCTCCCAACCCACCGGGCGGGCCAGATTGGCCGCATCGGTGCTAGTTACGGTGTCGTGCATGCCAGGTTGTCTGGCAGCGTGTTGCTCATGAGTGGAACGTTGGCAGGGAAGATCGCGCTCGTGGCGGGGGCGACCCGCGGCGCCGGTCGGCAGATCGCCGTGCAGCTCGGGGCCGAGGGGGCAACGGTGTACGTCAGCGGGCGAAGCACTCGGCAGCAACGCTCGGAGATGAACCGCCCCGAGACGATCGAGGAGACTGCTGAGCTGGTGACGGCGGCTGGCGGTACGGGGATCGCGGCTCAGGTGGACCATCTCGACCGCGAGCAGGTACGCGCGCTGGTGGCGCGCATCGACGCGGAGCAGGGCCGGCTGGATGTGCTGGTCAACGACATCTGGGGGGGTGAGGGGCTGTTCAGTTGGGATCAGCGGCTGTGGGAGCATCCGCTGGACACCGGCCTGCATATCCTGCGGTTGGCGGTTGACACGCACATCATCACCAGTCACTACGCGCTGCCGTTGTTGATCCGCAGGCCGGGTGGGCTGGTGGTCGAGATGACCGACGGCACCGTCGAGTACAACAACGCGAACTACCGGGTCTCCTTTTTCTATGACCTGGCCAAGATGTCGGTGCTCCGGATGGCGTTCGCGCAGGCTCAGGAGCTAGGCCCGCTGGGGGCCACCGCAGTGTCCCTGACCCCTGGCTGGATGCGATCGGAGATGATGCTGGAGCATTACGGCGTTACCGAGGACACCTGGCGGGACGCGATCGTGCAGCAGCCGCACTTCGCCATCTCGGAAAGCCCAGCCTTCGTGGGTCGAGCGGTCGCCGCGCTGGCCGCCGATGCCGACGTGGCGCGGTGGAACGGGCAGTCGCTGTCCAGTGGCCAGCTCGCCCGGGTCTACGGCTTCACCGACCTCGACGGCAGCCAACCGGATTGCTGGCGTTACCTCGTCGAGGTGCAGGACGCCGGCAAGCCGGCGGACGTGACCGGTTACCGCTGAACTTGCCGGCTATTGCCTGCGCTGTGCGCCGTCAGCGCCTGCTCGGGAATACGCAACCGGACCCGGACCCGCTGCGTGAAGGTCGAGCTACAGCTATAACCGATCAGGATTAGCCGAGTCCGAGCAGTGTCGGCAGATCGGCGAACGAGTCGAGGACGTGATCGGGTGAGCCAGGTGCGGTAGCGACGGTGGCGTCGTCGTACTTGCCGGTGCGCACCAGCACGCCGGTGATGTCGCAGTGCTGTGCACCGAGGACGTCGGACTCGATGTCGTCGCCGACCATCACCGCAGCTTCCGCGGGCACGCAGGCAGACCGGAGCGCAACGGCGAAGAACTCGGGCGCCGGTTTGCCGACCAGCACGGCGCGCACGTCGGCGGCGTACTCCAGGCCGGTGACGAACGCGCCGGAGTCGAGCCGCAGGCCCTCGTCAGTACGCCAGTAGCGGTTGCGGTGCATGGCCACCAGCGGTGTGCCCTGCTGCAGATACCGGAAGGCGTGCTCGACGGCCTGGTAGCTGAACTCAGGACCCGCGCCGCCCAGCACGACCACATCGGGGTCAGTATCGGCGAGTTCGAGGTCGCCCAGGTCCTCGGTGATATCACCGCTGTTGAGTACCAGGCACCGGGCCCCTGGATGGTGCTCGGCGAGGTAGGCCGCGGTGGCTGCGGGTGCGGTGAGGATCGAACCGGCCTCCACCTCGAACCCACCCCGATCAAGCAGCTCGGCGATCTCGGCGCGGGTACGCGAGGTGGTGTTGGTGACCAGCACCGTCTCCAGCCCTGCGGCCCGGATCCTGGCCAGCGCCTCGACCGCCCCGGCAGCGGCCGCCACGAGACGGTGAGCACCCCGTCAATGTCGATGAGCACGGCCCGCACTCCCTCCATGAGAGGGCACGGTACGGAACATCGGGTTACCTGTCCGAGCGGCGGGTGGCGGCCGCCAGCGCGGCGAGGTCGACATCGAGGGTGAACGGCTCGGTCAGCCGCAGCCGCTGCTGCGGCTCAGCATGCGCGATCTCCCGGTACCGGTCACCGACGAGCCGATACTGCCGCGCGACCACCGCCTCTCGTGGTCGAGCAGCAAGGCCTCGGACACCATGCAGCGCATCCCTCCACTGGTCGGTCCCCTGTCATGGTCGCATCGTGGCGGGTGATACCGCCAGTCCTGGTGGGTGAACGCGCTCACCGGCCGTGCGGCGCCGTAGCGTGGCGTCGTGAGCCGGACCAGACAGCTCGCCGCCGGTGGGCGGGCGGTGGAGGTGGAGCCCGAGCGGCTGGCCGGGTTCCTGGACCGGTTCGCCGCCGGCCACGGTGGGGCACGGCATACCACCGTGACGGTGCAGCGGGTGGACGTGCTGGCAGGCGACGGCTGGGTGGCGTCCATCGCGGTACCGTTCAGTCCCCTGGTTGCATCGCCCGGACAGCGGGACGGTCTGGCCGTCGACGAGCTGCTCGACCACCTCATGGTGCCCCGCACGATCGGCCTGCTGCTGGTGCGCCTGGGCGGCTACAGCGTCGGTGTCGCCCGCGCCGGACAGGTGCTCGTTGCCAGCACCGGCAACAGACCCGTGCACGGTCGCACCGCCGCCGGGGGACAGTCCCAGCAGCGCTTCGCCCGCCGCCGGGACAATCAGGCCAGGGTGACGCTGCAAGCCGCGGCGGACAGCGCCGCGCGGGTGCTGCTATCGCGCGCGGCGGAGTTGGACGCCGTCGTCCTCGGCGGAGACCTCACCGCCTTGCGCAGGCTGGCCGCCGACCCGCGGCTGACCGCACTGCTGCAGCGCGCCGAGCCCCGCATCCTCGACGTCCCTGAGCCACGCCGCGCGGTGCTCGACGAGGCTGCCCGCCGGGCCCGCTGCGTCGAAGCCCAGCTCCACCCGTAACCGCTGTCGCCAGAGAGCCTTCGCCACAACCTGCCACCGGCGGAACCATAGCAGGGAGGTCTTGACCGTGAAGCTGACCAGGTGAGGCTGATGTGACGGATCGACTCGCCCGCAACCGATGTCAACAGCGCCACTAGTTGATCACTCTCGCTGAAAGTGTGGGCGCCCTGATGGGATCAGCGCGTCACGGGCAGAGCCGCCAGTGCATCCTTCACGGCCAGGGTGTCGGGGTGGTCGGCGCCAAGGACCCGAGTCTGGGTGGTGAGCCGGGCCCGTTGATGGCGCAGCTTGAGAACGGCAGCCTGATCGGGGTGCACGGCACCGCCGCATAGGCGACGGGCGCGTCGGCGAAGTGCGCGAGCAGCCGTATCAGCGGTCGGGCCAGGGGCAGCCTGATTCGCGGATGGGTACTGAGCAAGGCACAGCTCCCTCCCGAGTTTGGCAATCTAAAGCGGGAGGTTCGGCAAAGGTCAGCGCAGGGGGCCGGTGGCGAGCAGGCCACCGTCGACCCGGATGGTCTCGCCGGTGATCCAGGAGGCGGCGTCGGAGACGAGGAACGCAACGAGGTGGGCGACGTCCTCGGGGGCGCCGAGCCGGGCCAGGGGATAGGCCTTCGCGACCTGTTCCTCCCGCTGGGCGTAGAGCGCAGTGGCGAACTTGGTCTTCACCACCGCGGGGGCCACCGCGTTCACCCGGATTGCCGGGCCGAGTTCCCAGGCCAGTTCCTCGGTGAGCCGGATGAGGGCAGCTTTCGACATGCCGTAGGCCCCGATCGTGCCGGTGGAGCGCAGCCCCGCGACCGAGGTCACGTTCACCACCGCGCCGCCGTGCGCACCCAGCCACGCCCGATGTGCCTGCTGCACGAAACCCAGCGCGGCCACCACATTCACGTCGAGAATCTTGCGCACCACGTCGAGATCGGTGTCGATCAACGGTCCGTACACCGGGTTGATCCCGACGTTGTTGACCAGCGCGTCCAGTGACCCGAACCGCTCGACGGTGTGGTCGGCGGCCTGCGCACGGGCCGCGGGATCACCGGCGTTCCCGGGCAGCGCGAGCACCCGCTGTGGGCCATCCTCGATGGTGCCCGCCAGATGCTCAGCCGCGACCCGCAGCTCGTCGGGCTTGCGGGCGGTGATCGCCACGGCGGCGCCGCGGGCGAGCAACTCGGCGGCGATGGCGTACCCGATGCCCCGGCTGGCGCCGGTTACCAGAGCGGCACGGCCGGTGAGGTCGACAGCGGGGTGAGTCCTATCGGGGTGAGCCCTATCGGGGTGGGTCATGCCGGGGTGCGTCATGGGAGGCACCCTAAACCGGATGCGGTCCTAGGTAGGCTGATGGACGTGGTCACGACGAGCTGATCCGCTCCTCGACCCCGCGTGCCGCGGTACGCGGGGCATGATTCCTGCCCGCGACCATCCTTGGAGCCGTCTCATCGTGATCACAGCCACCGACCTGGAGCTGCGTGCCGGGTCCCGGGTCCTGCTGTCCGGAGCCATCCTGCGGGTGCAGCCCGGTGACCGGATCGGCCTGGTGGGCCGCAACGGCGCGGGCAAAACCAGCACGCTGCGGGTGCTGGCCGGACAGAGCCAGCCCTACGGAGGCCAGGTCCGCCGCGCCGGGGAGCTGGGCTACCTGCCCCAGGACCCACGCGAGGGCGACCTGTCGATGCAGGCCAGAGACCGGGTCCTCGCCGCCCGCGGGCTCGACCAGTTGGTCCGCGAAATGGAGAAGTGGCAGACCGCGATGGCGGAGCTGGCCGACAGCGACGAACAGAGCCGGGCGGTGCGACGCTACAGCCAGCTGGAGGACCGGTTCGCCGCGCTCGGCGGCTACGCCGCGGAGAGTGAGGCGGCCCGGATCTGCGCCAACCTGGGGTTGCCGGACCGGGTGCTGAGCCAGCCACTGCGCACGTTATCCGGGGGGCAGCGGCGCCGGGTGGAGCTGGCCAGGATCCTGTTCGCCGCCTCGGACGGCTCCGGGGGCCGGTCCGGCACCACATTGCTGCTCGACGAACCGACCAACCACCTCGACGCGGACTCCATCACCTGGTTGCGGGAGTTCCTCAGCGCGCACGACGGCGGCCTCGTGGTGATCAGTCACGACGTCGATCTGCTCGCCGCGGTGGTGAACAAGGTCTGGTTTCTCGACGCGGTCCGGGGGGAGGCCGACATCTACAACATGGGCTGGCAGCGCTACTT